>JAJYVJ010000073.1 GCA_021792045.1 Thermoplasmata archaeon
GTATAACTATTGTTATACAGCATAATACAAGAAAGTGTTTGTCGGGAATATTGCTTAGAATAGAGACAATAGAATTGACAATGCGTTACTCTGCACAGGCCTACCGCACAATTCGCCCGATATGAGTAAATTGTAGAATTGCATTCCAAACTCTGTTGTCGAGATGGGTTTAAATATAAGTTCCGAATAATTAGTAACATGGGACTTACCTACCCTGAGATCCTTTCGTTGCATTTTGGAAAAAATGAGTTTACTTCCAAAGAAGTCGGTGATCTCCTGCACTACGAACGGAGTGCTAAATTACTCTCTGATTTAAAATTTAAAGGTGTTCTTGAAAGGACTGGTAGAGGCAGATATAGGTGTCTTTCACCTCCAGAACGTCCTGATATAAGAAGTATCGAGTGGAATAGAGTAACAAATATAATCAACAGGTCTCCGTTGGAAATGGCGTGGGACTGGTCTTCAGCAGTTGAAAGATGGACCAATGGCAGGTATCATGTTGGACCGAATCCTTTCCATAGAATTTTTTATATATCTGTCTTCAGGAAAGATGTTGAAAAGTGGAAAGATTATTTAAAATCTCACGAAGTTGCCACATCAGGTAAAAAGAAGGTGGGTGCTTCCGTGGAACTCATCCCCAGGAAAGACGTTAAGTTTGTCCATCTGAATGATGAGAAAGTCATACCCAGAGAAGACGCATTGAAAATTATCAAAAAACATCGCGGTATTTTCGGGGAGGCGGACAAACTCATTGAGCGTTGATCAGGATATAAGGGAAAAGAAATCGTTCGAATTACTTGATGATTTCCCATGGGATTCTGGTGCAACAATAATAGGTGGATATGCAATTTCCGGTTATGGCAGCCTAAGATACTCTGATGATCTTGATATTCTTGTACCACAAAGATCAAATAAATTGTTACTTAACTGGTTGCTTGGCAAAGGATATAGCATTTCAAAGCAAGCAAATCCGAATCCACAAAATTATGATGGAAATTATCACAGGTTATTGAATGGAGAAGTTACAATTGATCTTTTGGCAGGATATGTGAGAGACAGGGATGCAAAAATAGACATCCCTGAAGATTGGATATCTCAAAACCCATCATGGAAAAAGACAACGGGTTTCGCATCAGTAACTAAAAGGAGTGTTCCCATTGTAAGACTGGAATCTCTCTGGGCATTGAAGTTACAGGCAGGTAGGGACCAGGACATAACAGATCTCTACTCCATTCATCACTTAAAATTTGAAAAGGGGGAAGTGATAGGTTTATTCAAATCGGTGATGAAAGAGAGTTTGAAAGTTAAACTTCGTAAGACCAGTCAAAAGGCAAAAAGCACCAAGATATACGGTGATGCAAGGTCAAAACTCGCCTTAAAGGATACGGACAAAATCCGTAAAAGCTGGTTAGAATTCAGTGAAACAGTGGATGATATAGCCTCCCGGAGCTGTACCTAATTTCTGGTAATTTTTATTAAATTCGAATGTTGTATTTTTTGTTATACGGCATGTTATTCAGTTACATTGCTCAAATTAATTGTTTCAAATCCTGTTTGTTCATGTTATTGTATAGAAACCTTATAATAAACTAGGGTATGACGATTTGTTGCATATGGAATCCAAAAAGAAGAAATTGGAGAGAAATATTGAGTTTTTTACAAAGGAAGACCCAATTGGTAAAATAGTCTATGAGAGACTTGAAAAACTTTAATTTTTATTTTTTTATGACTTTCGAGGCTAAAGATATTTTAAGCTCTGTTCAGCATTCTTTTCGGATTCGGAAGGGTGGCACCAGACTTCGTAGCTTAATAGAGTTCAGCTTAAGCTGTTCATGATTTAGTGTTGTTTTGTGAAACAAGTAAGTGAATGAACGACTTAAGCTCAATTTGATCTCTACTTTGATCTTCACCCATATAGATAAGGACGCCTTTCTTTATTCCAAATTTTTTGATAAAATACCTGAGGCCGGCAAAATATTCATCCCTGACCACCTTACTGGATTTTACTTCAACAGGTGTCATTTCTCTACCATCGAACAGGATACAATCAACTTCCTTGTTCCCCTCTCTCCAGTATCTGGTAGCACCGAGGGTGGTGATGGCCTTCGTTTCGACAATCTTTCCATATTCTATTGACGGAAAATCTGCAAGTGAGAGTGATATGTCGTATGGATATACCTTTCTGAGCTTTCTGGATTCGGAAAGCGTGGAGGGCCTGTAGTTCTTCAGGATTCTTATCAACTTTGAGTATTCAAGAATACCTATATGCCGGTCAATTTCAGCCTTTCTTTTTCCAAAATTCTGACTTATCTTGTCCACGTTCAATATGATGCCGGGTTCCGAGAGAAAGTAGTCCAATAAGGAGAGGATCAATTGAATATCCATTTTTTCGAATTCTTCTGCTATATCCAGGGCAACAATCTTTGCAGTAACCGTTTCCCTGATGTATTCGCTTATGTTCCGCTGGCTCGACACATTAACAAGTTCAGGAAAAGGTTTTCGCATATATTCATCCAACAAGTTCTTTAAATCAGGTATGATGAGCTGAACGTTATTGCTTGAACCACCGGACTTTATTGAATAATATTCCATAATTGAGAGAACAGGTATTTCCAGCGTAAAGTAGCGTCCAGCAAGATCATTGGCCGCATCTTTCTCCAGCTGCAGAGAAGCGGATCCAGTTACCACGAGCTTCAGGTGCGGAAAAAGATCATATAGAATCTTTATTTCAGAAGACCAGTTCTTGTGCTTCTGAATTTCATCAAGGAATACAGTCACCTTCTCATGCTTCCAGTCAACTTTGGTCAGGGACTGGTAGGTGTTAAGAACCTCTGTAATTTCCCCAAGTGAAAAATCGTAGGAAAAATAGACAAAACTTTCTGGCTTATCTGCTTGCAATAACTCGTCTATAACCTGATAAATTAGCGTTGACTTTCCAACTCGTCTCAGGCCGGAAACAATTACAACTCCTTGCGGTTGGATAACCAGCTGTCGAAGGTCATTGTATTGATCCCTTCTGAATTCCTTCTTAAGACCTGGATCAACTTTGCCTGTAAGCCACCACTGGTTCAAGAGCAATAAGGCCTCCTTCATTTGCATATTGTATAATATTGGGAACGAATATTTAATGTATTCGTACACAATGGGTACCTATTCGAGAAAGGAAAAAAATAACGAAGAAAAGGCTTGGATTCATGGAGCGTCTCATTTATTCAGGTGTCAAGGATGGCTCAGTGGGGCCTTAGTCTCCCGCCTGTTCATTTCATATTTTGTCAGTGTTTTCCACGATCTCTGTAGCTATATGCAACGCAATTGGTAATAAACATGCCTCGACTAATATTCTACTATCTTAAAACACCAGAATCCGACAGGCGGTTAAACGAATTAATATCTTGAATTCATACAGGATTAAACTTACCCGAGAAATTGGTGAACCTTCTTGATATTTTCTTTACCTGGGCATTGACGATGGTCATAAATCGTTTTTAAAATAATGTAATATAATATACATAGATGGCTTCTTTTTATGACAACTATTCTGTTGTCAGTTAAAACGCCTATACTATACATATTAAGTAGCGTGTATACTGCAATAATAACTATCAAATAGCTATGCAAGAAGATACATACCATGAAGGTAAAAATTTACTCACCCACATCAGATGAGAAAGTTATAAGTTGAATAAAAAAATATTAGGGTAGCAAGAATACATCGAACCGGTTACTTATTACCTAAACTCCCACTAATTTAACCCTCAGGTATCATGTCCTTGAACAGGTCAACAATCTTTTCAACAATCCTCTCCATCTTTGACAGTTCAAAGAAGATCTAATTCGCGGACATCTTTCCCAGTAAGTTGTGCTCCTTCAGCACTTGCAGAATTTAGACAATTCCGAATATCCTCTTTTTTTCACTTCCCTTTGACTGTCAATCCGATTTTGATAGTTTTCTGGACGAAAAACTGGATCAGAATGTGATAATTACTATTATTTTGCCTCTTTTCTCTGGGTTTTCTTATACTTTTTTCGTATTTTTAGATAGCTACCGCTATCTTGCCCCTCTTTTTCATTGTGAGAAGGGATGCATTTCCGATGCGATCAGTGTGCCCGAGACGATGGCCTCAAGAGTTTTCTTCTTAATTCTAGCATAGGTTGATTCATTGAGATCCAAGTAGGGTAAAAGGCGTGGTTCAATATTTCCTATAGCTTTCACAAGAAGGTCAATATATGATGTTTTTCCACAACTGTCCAATAGATTCCTAAGACGTACGTAGTCTATGCTGGAATAGAAGACCAGGCCTGTTATATCTAGACGATCTTTTTGCCCCTTTATTGAGCTCTTCCTTTCGTCGAAGGCTCCAATTTTCAAAATCAAAAGTTCTTCAATTCTTGGTACTGTGATGTTCTCTATTATTACACTGTTATTTATCAAATCCTGAGGGGGTATAGATAACCTGGAGTAGAATGGAGTATAAACATCAATGTCAAATTTTTGAAATTTGATCTCATAATTTCTTAGAGAAGGGTTCTTTCGCATCTCAAAGTCAGTAGATAGGGACCTGAACTGGTCGTAATCCACTACCATGTCAATATCTCTTGACTTTTGTAACTTTGTATACATATAGATGGCCCAGCCCCCTATAAGGGTAAATTTATACTTCTTCGAAAGAAGCAAAAGCTCTTTCCATGATTCATTCGTGATGTCGCTATTCCAGAATTCCATCTTTCATCTCCATAATCTTTCTTTCCAGCAAGGCAATATACTCTTTGCTATACCAGGATGGAATGTTCCAAAGGTCTACATATAGTTGGGGGACACTCACCATATTTATCCCCTTTGAGTAACGCTTTGAATTTTCCAGAAGCAGTGTATTAGTCTTAAGAACATACAGATTACCTGGAAGATTGTTAGAGGGGAATCTCTCCTTTACCTCTGCTAGAATATCCTCAGGAACATAAGTCCACACTTCGCTGTAATCCGCAGGAACCTCATTGAACAGGTAGTTAAAGGCGGTGTATGCACTGAGAATTGATCCATCAGGTAAACTCCGCTCAATTTCACGGACCGATCCACCTACCCTAGTAGAATAAATCAAGTCACGCTGCAAATTTCTGAGTGAAGCCCATAGCATTAAAACTTTCTTAAAGGACGTTACAGAATAGCTTCTACCGGTCTTGGACACGGCGCCCATCCGATCTAACTTGGTGACGGTCTTGTTTACTAAACCAATAGACACTCGTAACAATTGTGAAATTCGCTTCTGTTCAATAGCATTATTTCCGTACAGAACCTCACAAAGTATCTCTCTGATTACGGCCTCTTCCTTAAACACTTGCTTTCACTTTATTCGTATCAATGTATTTATATGTTTCACTGTTTAGTGAATCTCGTTATATTGAAAATCCATCACGTATGTTTAGCTTGACTGAAACAAGTGTTTAACAACCACTTCCATAGCGGGATATACTTGATTACTTTTCCCTCCAAAATTTCTTCGTCTTCGTAATCCCAGGTGATTACAGTCAAGGCTGTGCATTTTAAATCCTTTGATGCTAAGACCAGGCTATATGTTTCCCTTTCGTTGATATCCATCCTGCTGGAAATGTGAGAAACCTGTATGAGCTCAACTATCTCACTACCTTTTTTCAGAATAAAGTCGACCTCTCTTCCACGATGATCCTTCCAATAATACATCTCCAGATTCAGTGCGAAATATATGTTCCTGCGCATTAGTTCCACGAATACGAGATTCTCCATCTGTCTTCCGCGGTCTGGACTTACCCTGAACGCGATACTATCAGCTATTCCAGTGTCAACAACATAGACTTTTCTTGGTGCTATGAACTGATCCTTGAGCTTGAAGGAAAAGCGTTGTAGAAGGAAAAACATGTAGGCATCTTCCAGGTAGCCCACGTATTTTGCAACCGTATGTCCATTCTTTACGCCCACATAACCTGCCAGTTTTTCAAAAGATATTTCCTTGCATAGATTTGAAGACAGGTACAGTGAAAGACTTCTGATAGCCTCCATATTGCGAATCTTGTGTTGCAGAATAATGTCATTTTCCACTATGTCTCTATATATGCCCTGTAATATTCTGGTACCGAATTTCTGAACTTCCGGGAAACCACCCTTGACAAGGAAATGATTTAGTAACCTTTTTACATCTGCCTTTTTGTCGGTTGAATATTCCCAATTTTGGTCCAGTTCTACTCCGTTTGTTTTCAGGAATTCCCGAAAACTAAATGGAAAAAGAACAACATCTGAATGTCTTCCAGTTATGAATGTGGATAAATTACCTCTCAGAAGACCTGAGTTGCTTCCCGTAATAATGATCCTCTTTGAAGTTCTGAGCCTGGCTACAAATCTCTCCCACCCCTGCACTCTTTGAATTTCGTCAAACACAAAGTAATCGACTTCTGAATACAGTTCAGAAAATGCTTGAAATACCCTGGACAATTCGTCTGAACGCATCGTCGCTAATCTCTCGTCGAAGAAATTTATGTATCCAAACTTTTTGTCTTTCAATAGCAACCAAGTAAAAACGGATTTTCCAGATCTTCTCACTCCAAGAATGACGAGTAGGTTAGGATGTGTTAATAAGGATCTTAAATCGTCAGTATCAATTTCTCTTTCTATTATCTTCTCCTGTTGAAACAACTCTTCCATTAGTTGACGCTGCGAAACTATCACCGATTTTAATTCCTCGACATTCATCTACATCTCAATCGCAAGCTTTTACAAAATTCTTGTCATTTCATCAAATAAAACTACAACCTTGCCGTGAAACCCGTTGGTTTGAAACTACCGGCAAATGATCCTGATTTAGGAAAGCTAATGACTGGTATCAAAAACCCTGTTTTTTGCTGAGTCTATACCAGAATTCATCTTTCATCTCCTTAATCGATCATGTTACCTCATCTACGGAACTCGACTCCGTGTTGTGCTCTTTTGCCACTTTGGCAAGTTTTAGGTCTTCGGTCAACAATACTCTGTTCTCTCTTTGTGCTAAATAGAAAAACGATGCATCATAGAAGCTGAGGCCCGTCTCAAGGCTTATCTTAAGAATCCTAGACAGTTCATGACTGAACAATGCTGCTTTTTGTAGTGAACCGATAACAACTTCCATCTCCGTCCCAATTTCTAAGAGCTTGGGTTCAGATGACTTCACCAATACTTCATCTTTTCTCTTTCTCAGGGCATTTCCAACTTCAAAAAAAGTCAACTCACTAATGAGGGAGTTTGTCAGTATCTCAAGTTTTACTCCTGACTTTATGAAGAATAACTTGAAAAGGGAACTTGAATCCAGCACGTATCTATTCAACAGATCACCTTTGATCTCTGCTCTCTCTAATCAGTCTAATATAATCCTGAGGGTTCTCGTCAGCCAACATTTCCTCCAGTTTATGCAGACTTTCTCTTAGAGCCTGGTTTTTTCTTCTAGCGACCTCTTTGATAAGCGCCTCACGTACTGTTTCCGAAATGTTGACGCCTAGTTCCTTGACATCATTCAGGAGTTTATCATCAATACGAACGCCAATGTTATGTGTCATAATTATGTATAACAACTTATATATTAACATTTACGTATAAACAACCGCATTTATCAACCAACCAGACTCATATTCCTGCCTCCGTACTCACCACAGCTGAATCCAGTTGAGCCAATCTGGAAATCCATAAAAAGAGCAATTTCAAGGACCTTTGTGAAAGACCAGAATATGATGGTTGAGACAGTCTAAACGAATTTCATTGAACTTTTCAAGCGCAAATCCTTCTGCAAAAAAACCGGGTTGAGATATTTGTTAACTAATAGTCTAATCAGTTATGGCAAACACTATAAATAACGCTGCTTTGTTCAATCAACCGAAAACAGCTTCCATCTCTGTCACGATTTCCAGGAGCTTGAATTCGGATGATTTCATCAATACGTTATCCCCCCCTTTCTCAGGGCATTTCCCACTTCAAAGAAGGTCAACTCACAAACAATAGAATTTACGAGTATCTCGGGTTTTATAGCTGGCGAACCTGTTCCGAAAGGAGCCCCGCGAATGAATCAGGGGGGATGTCAGATCATTTGTTCCCGCTACCGACATGTCGTTTTACCAGTCGCAGGATCTGCGAAGCTGGCTCAGCATATTCTTTTGCCTT
>JAJYVJ010000074.1 GCA_021792045.1 Thermoplasmata archaeon
CGACCTGGATGAGTTCCTGAAGGAAGAGGCAAGCCTGCAGGGCAAGCTGTCGGAAGGACATGACTTCATGGAGGGAGTAAAAGCCTTCAGGGAAAAGCGCAAACCGAAGTTTAAAGGAGAATAATGGTGGTTTTCCTGTCTTTCTCCATATTTCAATTTATTCTGAAGCGTTCATGGAGGGACATGTCACTATCTCAAGGCCACAGACAAGAAGTTAGAGAGATGGGCAGGCTAATGCTTCCTTGTTTTTACCATTTATATTTCAATTAACATACTTTCACTGTTATCACATGCCAGGGAAGCAGTATAGTCCAAGTGGCCAGAGGGAGTTCCAACAGGACTTAAGAAAACAGCACACATGCTGTTTTTACGAAATGCGCGGGGGAAAAGGATCCCGGATATGGCAGATACGTTCAGGACAGAACACTGCGATTAAGTGGAGAGGTCGCTACACACCACGTGGCACTGAAGGCATATATGATGTCCCAGGTCCGGCAAGCCGAAGTTCTATCCGGAAGGCGTAATGGAAAGTGTTGTCGATTTCCTGGCCACACCGCCTCCAGGTGGGCATGCAACATGGAACCCAGTCATTATGGCAGAAAATCCTACCATGTCATCAGACAGAGTGTGGACTATCGAAGTAAGACTGCCTGAGGCAGAGTGTTTTCATCTATTCAGTTTCAAGGCTGCTTGGACACAGCGATCATGGCACAACCGAGGTGTGTACCTGCACCTGAACCAGCAGGAGGCCGTTGAGGAGGTTAAATCCAAGATGAAGGATTTTTTTCGGATAGAGAAAAAGGAGGTGCCATTCAATGAAATCGTGAACCGAATATGACGCCGCGGGAGAGAGGGCACCTAACTTTGTATTTACCCAAGGCTTGTTAATAATTATTGGATCATTTGTATTGATATAGTAAAAAAGAAATACTTTGTAACACTGATACGTGGTGCACAGAACAGCAGCCACTATTTTGATAGTGGTAGTGGTAATCACTGCGTTTACAGGTGCAGTGCTGATCACACACCTTAGTATTATCGGTTTAAGTAAATCAAGTCAGTTAAAATCCACTTCAGGTAGCAACCAATCTAATTCAAATAATAATACGAACACCAACAGTACATCTGGGAATTCTGCTGGACAGGTAATTTATATCAATGAGTTCAAGGCAACAAACAATACAATAGAAGTGCCACACCCTTGGAAAGATGCATTGAACTTGAAGGTGTACAGTTCAAACCTTTCTCAACTATCTATATCTGTTGTAGCACCTGATGGGTTTACGCCATATGATAGTGGGTATTCCCATTTGGTCTCCGGATATTTCAACACCACTATACCTCTTTACTTCTCATATGTCAATCAGACAGGTGATTATAAGTATAGCTGCACCGTATCAAACGGTAAAAATACAGTAAACAAGATGATTTCTATTAATTCGATCAGTCGCATAAATGATTCATTGGAGCTTCCAAGTAAGATCGAGGTTGGGGTAAATAGAAACTTGTCATTTTCTAGTATCACTGGAGGAGGTAGCATATCCAATTATACAATGAATATCTTAGGGCCAAATGGTAAAACAACCAGTTTTTATAGTAAGGTAAATTCTTACGACCCACCTATTGGAGGGACTTACAATGTCTATGCCTCAATTAAAGATCAATATGGGTACACTTGTTCCACTGAGGGGTCTTTCTATGTTAATTCTGCCCTTACTATCTCCATCGGTAACAAGTATGTACAACCGATTCTGGACTCGGTTGACGCAGTTGTAGGTCAAAATGCAACATTTTATTCCACGGCGAGTTTTGGTGTATTTCCTTACTACTATGTTTGGACATACGATGGCCACGAGGTTTCCACTTCTCCGAGTGTCAACGTATATTTCAATCAGACTGGTATATTCAGCCTGAGGTTGACGGTAACCGATTCTATTAATGTTGAACAAACAACAGGTACAGACATTTATGTTAATGTTCCTCCTTCTATCGCTCTTTCATCGAATCTTACCAACATACCTCATGCTAGTTCAAACGAGGTTTATGCTAACCTCACCAATGTAAACTCTGATGAGTATTATCAACTCACCATCTATGTGAATGGCGTGGCTGATGGTGGTGAAGTAGTTTATGGAAACCCCATCTACAATAATTTCTCTGAGCAAATCCAAAACTGGATCTACTCTATAGGGTACAACACTATAACTGCAAAATTCTCAATGGGCCTGGGCTACACTTTATCAAAGTCTATTACTGTGTACTATGAGTCGGCACCCATCCCTGTTGTAAGCGTTCAAAGGTGGACTGGTGATCAGGGACAACGCGATTGGTTGAATGGCTCGGCTTCTTCTGGAGTAGGGCCATATAATTACACTTGGTACATAGGCGGTGTTATATATTCACACAACTCCGATATTGATCCATCGCTCTATGGGAATTCATTTAGTCCCAAATTGGTAGTAACCGATGCTCTAGGAAATAGTGCATATGAAGAAGTCTACATCACTGTAAATCCGCCTCTTATTGTAAATGTAACTATGAGCAGCTATAACCTGTCATCAGTACTTGATACACCAACTTTAACACTTTCCATTTCAGGCGGTACCTATTTTGGAAATATAAATGGTGCTTATAACATAAAATATGAATATACTATATTGGTGGATGGTAGTCTTTACAGGTTCGCCAATTATCCCACAGAATATCTAGATACTGGTTGGGCTCAAGGAACTGTGTCTTTTCTTCAGTATGGGAACAATACGATACAAGCCATTATAACAGATGCAGCTGGTAACACTGTTACCTCTACTGTGTACATCACAGTAAATTGATTTCTACTTCTGACTTTAACTTGAGATATTATTAATAATGAAAGGGAAACTTACCTAATTTTGCTAAGGAGCGGTATGGATTCTAATGCGTTGATAAGAGATGCCTCCTAAGTCTGTCCCGACACAGACCCCACATACAACTTTTAGTTACATATATTAATTTCACTAGAGGGAACGCCTTTGAAATTTCATCAGGGTCATCAGGTTTAAGATGACTCCTCTTATCATAATAAAATGACACAAACAGTGTGCTAGGATTTCTACCTGATAATCAGGTTAGTTTACTTAGATCCTTCTCAAGCCTAGATATTACTGCATTCTTGCTTCCTTTTCTGTTTACCTTTATCTCCAAAGCTAATGCACTTCCTTCAAAAGCATAACTTTTGCTATTCAAACCTCCCTCTCTACTTCCATTGTCAGAATACGTATCTAAGTCAGGGACATCTACAACAGCTAAGTCCACACGGTTAGAAAGCTTTCCATTTTCGCCAAAGGAGGAGACCTCTGAATGCAAAGGTATAGATCGCACATCATCACTTGTTTTCTCCAATAAGCTTAAAGATTTATGAGATAGTAGATTAGAAAAAAGATGTCCTTGCAGGTCGCCTTCCGTAAGGATAACATTGGGATTCTCTATAATATAGTCAGCAGTTCTGAGTAGTTCATTGTACGCCAAAGTGGAAATATTTGCAGTGTTTCGGTGAGTCATTGTTATCGATACATGTTTGCTATTATTGTTCCTGTTATCGCCTTAGATATCAGCACTAGTTGAAGGTTCATTTCTGTGTTTTTTCGTTCTTGCTTTGAACCAGTCTACTATTGACGGAAATATTTTGTAGGTGTTAAAAAGATTACCAGTACTCATAAGTGCTGCGATGAAGATTGCGGAATGTTCACCTACACCCATACCTGCGAAAGTGGAAACTTCTCTTGGAAACATATATTCAACCAGTGAAATAGTGAATATAACCGAAGCAATGGATAAGAAACCAAATTCTACTTCTTCTTTCTCTTGGTTCCGAACGAATTTGCGTCTAATTTTTATCGCGTTAGCGGCCCCCTTTGAATGGTAGGAAAACAAAAATGACAAAGATTAACAATATAGTCGTATAGCCCACAAGATTTGCGGAAACAGTGAATACTGAGATTGCCCAAACTATAAACCAGAAAATACCTAAGCCAATCAATATCCTAGATCTCCATTTCTGAAACCTTACAATTTCTTTATTTGTAAGGGTTAAAATCATAGATAACAACATATAAAAGAGTGCCATTAAATAATTTTGGTCGAGGTGCTCTTAATGTCCGGATAAGCTTTACATAAATCTTTCTTGAAATAAAGGGACTATATAGTTGTGCGACACATAGAATTCAATTTTATCATTGGTTCGTTATGCTGTGTTCTTATTCAGGAAGCGGAGCTGATAGGGTTTCATAATTTGTTTCAAGAGAAACTACCAACCGGAAAATTCCAAAATCTTGGTCATTTTTAGCCAATCTCATGATATTACCATGCTTATATATCAAGCAGCGTAATGATCCCTGCAAGTTAACGTGGAAATTCTTGAGCATGACGAAAGATATGGTTTTTTAATCATACATGAACTAGGCATTGACAATAAAGAAACAATTGATTTCTTAATGGGATTTGACCCTGAATAGAGACCAGCAATTCTTGTTGAAGTGATTGAGCTGAGAGTCAAGTGTCATTTCTTACTACATTGATTAGAAGCAATTCAGGATGTTCTAACTGCTTAGGATTTGTCAATCGCCATTGTTGTTCAACTTCTTTTGCAATTCATCATATTTCCTTGTCCAATTTTGGCTTTCTCCACAACTTTCCCTACCTTTCTTAAGTAGTCTATTCATTTCTTTTGAATCGAAACTGCCAGAAGCTATAGTATATTTGACAACGTTGTAACTTGCACTGCATATTGCGATATCCTGAGGTTCAATCGTTCTGTTCCCAATCTTATATGGTTCAATGCCATTGCGAAGGAATTCTAACCCCCTGTCGACCTTTGAATCTTCACACAATGCAGAGCCTAAAAAGATGTAAGCTTTTGTCCTTGTGTTTATTATCTTAAGATCGGTCGGAGAGATCTCCAGGGCCTCGTTGCATATCTCTATAGCCTTAAAATAAGAAGAAACTCCTCGTTCGTTGTCTCTTCTATGCAAAAAAGCCTCTGCCTTCTTAATGTGATTGTCAGCTAGATACAGTAGTGTAATCAATTTATGCCTGTAATTGGGATACTTCTGCTCTTGGAGTGCTGTTGTAAACTCTTCTTCGGCTTTGTCGTAGTCGCCGATAAATGTATATGATCTTCCCAGTTCATTGTTTATTGGTAAATATTTTGGATTAATCGCTTTGGCTTTCTCCAAAATCCGGATAGACTCCTTCAAATTTTGCGTTTTTCGCAAAAGTTTTCCATAATGTAATAGCACATGAAAGTTATCAGGATCTACATTGACGGCTCTTTTCATCAAAGCTACGGCTCTATTTATATTGTTCCGAGAATATTCAAATTTTGAATATTCTGTAAGCATATAAGAAAAATCCGGGGAGATTTTTAACGCTTCTCTGAACTCTTTCTCTGCGAGTTCTGGTTTATCTTGAGCGGCATAGTTTTTGGCAGACTTAACATGCATGAAAGAAAGTTGATCACTCTCTGTTTTTGCCCCTATTGAAAAGAAAGATTGGAAATAAGCCTGTTTGGCACTCTCTTCCCCGTGAATTTGTTGACTCAAGTCATAGAATCTGGTGTTTAGTTGTTGAAAAGTCTCTTGGTCCTCCCTGAGTTGGCTATTCACAAATCCTCTTGTCAAGTCGAGCATTGAAAACATGGTTTCGATCCTGCCATCCTTTTCAGCAGTTCCGGGTATAACAAAGGAACTAAGTTGTAATTCGCGAATTGCGGAATCAAACTCATCTTCGTTCAAATCGGATAGATGCATCAAAAAAGGTCGCTGTATTGGTTTTTCACCGTAAACCGCCATGCTATATAGGATTATTTTTGAGTCTTCTGAAAGTAGGTTGAAAACATCATTAAACACGAATTGGTCTATGGCACTTTCCCCTTCGTAGATGTCTGAGAACGACTTTTCAACATCCCTACCCAGGCAAACCTGACCTATAGACCACTTGATCAACAAAGGATAATTCCTTACTCTATTACACAGCTCCTTTATCTTGGCATCACCAAACCTCAACAAATCAGGTCTGTTTCTTTCCTTAGAAATCAACCGAAACAGAATCATTGCATCCGAATCGCTAAGGTCGCCAAGTGGATATCTTCTTTCAATCTCCCCCAGACCTTTCCTGCTAGTAATCAATACCTGAGAAGGTCTCGGGATATCCTTTATGAAATTTATAATCGCATCATCATAAAAAATGGTTTCAAGATTGTCTATAATTATGAGGTTTCTTTCTTTAGAAAATCTGGAATACAAGAAATTTCTGTAAGAGTCAACTTGAGACTTCGCGTCTTCTAATGCCTTTGCGCCTTCTGAATCTATCAACGAAGCTATTTCTTGAAGAAGTTGCATATCGTTCTGGATTCCGGAAGTCAACTTGATAATTCCAGCGTCTGTGAGTTTATCCTCTTTGGCACTGAACCACATCATCGCAGTAAATGGGTTATCGAAATCAGAGAGTACGTCATAACACATCTTGAGCGCTGTAGCGGTCTTACCAACTCCTCCAGCCCCTACTATGCTTAATATTCTATCTTGGTTCGAGAACAATATTTTTTTCAAATCCTGAATTTCTTTCCTTCGCCCAACAAAACCACCATCTAAATCGAAATCTTCACTGGGTAGGTTATTAGGGCATTCAAATTCTTCAAAGAAACTCGAAGGAATCTCATCGGCGGATTTGTAGCCCTCATTCTCTAAGTATTGGACTATACTCTTGGATTCTGGCCCTTGGCAGAGTTTTCTTACCAAGTCTATTATTTCTTGGAAGTCTTGAAAGCTGAATGATAATTTAGAGTGAGCAATCTTCTTTCTATACTGGTTTAATTGATTCATTTGATCATCGAACCTTTGAACACCAATCTCTCCAAAGAAAGGCTTACAATAACTCAGTGTGTTGTTGAATTTGACAATCTCTTTCAAATTTAGAAGAGTAAATTCATCAAAAAACACAGATATATCTGCATCGGTGTCAAATTCATCAAATCTCTCTGTGTCTGGCCCCTCAAAAATACCTTTCGGAAGTTTTTCTTTCCAGTTTGCACCAAATCTAGGAAAAAACACTTTGTTTACTAAGAACTCTTTCAGATCTGCCTCAAAGTTGTTTATGAGGACATCGTAGCCGAATTTGCGATAAAGTTTTACTTGATCTTTGCTCAGATTGCTCCCTCACTTCTAATAATGAGTGCACACACTCAAGATAGCTACGTGTACAAAGATTTAAAGTTGTCTATAAATATGACTCTGGGGCATAAGTCTTCATTCTCTTAGCACTATGACATATACTCTCTTGCCAATGTACTTCTTGGCAACATCCACCTTTCCAGAATTTCCGAATGGTGTCACCGTTTTCTCATACACAGTTTCCACGTTTTCCCTTATTGTTAGTGTCTGATCCTTTATGTTTATCTCCCTGTCTGTCACTTGTACTGTATATCCATAGATACAATTGCATTTTCATCGGATCAAGAGGTGTGATCACCCAGGATCAGTACGAGACATTCAGGGATAACATCTGATGTGCTCTACTTAATCCTGGACACTTTTTAAGATGATGTTTCTTCTCAGGTATCCTTCATGGTACCTGTTCTGCAAAACATCATCATCTCATGCTGATTCTGTATTCTTCCAGACCGTTTGGAAGTTAAATTATTTTCATTTTATATTGAAACGCATTACCAGCCAAAGGATTCGATGCACTCTCCAGATGACCTAATCAGGCTTTCCAATAACAATTAACGCATTCACCGAAATATCTGATTCATATCACATAAACTGTCCAACATTAAAGGGAGCACATCAATCAGGAACTTCTCTTACATTCTTGCGGATTCAGCATACGACACATCAGGGATATATGACTACATCTTCGAGAACACCCATTCCATTCCGGTCATTGACACAAATAAGAGGCGCGGCATAAGGCCGGAAAGGCTCACAGTGAACCGCAGGATCGGGATAGATCTCAGGA
>JAJYVJ010000075.1 GCA_021792045.1 Thermoplasmata archaeon
CATTTCTTATCTGATTGATGAATTCCTTGAAGGGTATATCCAAGAGACTCCTGCTTCTGTCATTAACCTCTTCGTGTATTATTACCAGCTTGTCGAGGGGAAGAAGCCTTATTCCATCTCTTATTCCTTTGTAGGATTGGCTGTCAGAATATATGGCGATCTGCAGTGTTTTTTTCTGTTGAAGCGGTGTTTCTCCCATTGACCTACCAATGCATTCCGCATTATTAGACATGTTTGCCGTAATATTTGGTATACAACAAACTTTGTGCATCAACGGTTGACGCATGAAAAAACCGATCAGGAGTCTTGAATGTCGACATAGCGTTCACAACAGCCTTGATCTGAGACAAATTTCCAGTCTGAATAATGGAGTAAACTACAACCGTTGACCGATTAAGCCTTTATACATAACTCCAATTAGAACGTTAGATGAATATGACAGAAAATAAGTGTGATGCATGTGGTCAAGTCTTCGTTTCAAAAGAACTCCTGATGGAACATGCAAAAATGCATATGGGTAAAGCGAAAATAGGTTTAGGCGCAAGGAATATGATAATATCCTCTATCATAGGAGGAATAATCGGCGGAATTCTGATGCTACTGGTATTGATGGTTGGTGCAGTTGGAATGGGTCTCTCTGCAACCACATTTGCATTGGTAATGGGAATGGGTCTAGGGGCATCAATGAGCTCTGCCGTAATGGTTGGCGTACTCGGGCATTTCACAGTGAGCATAGTCGCAGGTGCAATATTTGGTGCGATAGTGTCATATGTAAAGCCATTGAAACTTAAGAATGTATCAAAATCTCTCGGTCTTGGAGTAGCATTTGCAATAGTTGTGTACCTTGTATTTTTCCTACCAATGGCAATGACCGTATTCGCATCGGTGATGATGAAATTAATGGGTGCAAAGGCTGCAATGATGCTGCCTGATGTCCTAGTTATAGGATTCATAGGGCATCTTCTGTATGGTCTTGCACTTGGTGCAATAACATTCGGAATCAGCAGAAAACTCTAATTTTCTTATTAAAAATATTTATTTATTATCCCATGCTAACTAAAGGTAATGACTATGACATCAAAGTTTGATTTAATAATAATCGGTTCAGGCTCGGCTGCAACCACTGTTGCATTCAAGGCTATTAAAAGCGGTAAGAAGGTCGCTGTGATTGACCAGAAACCCATAGGAGGAACATGTGCACTGAGGGGTTGCGATCCAAAAAAAATTCTGGTCGGCGTTACCGATGCCCTGGAATATGCCAGGAAACTCCAGGGCCATGGGATCTCTAAGTTAAGCGGCCAGATTGGATGGGATGAACTAATGGAGTTTAAGCGTTCATTCACCGAATCAATGTCTTTAAGGATAGAAGAAAGTCTTCGTAAAAACAGCATAGAAGTCGTACATGGAAGGGCGAAATTCATGGGGCCGGAAACACTGGAAGTTGAGGGCAAGACCTTTGAAGCGAGCAGGTTCCTCATAGCTTCTGGCGTAAAAGCAGCAACACTGAATTTTCCAGGTTCGGATCTACTGATAGATAATGAAGGATTCCTCAGCATGCCTACCCTACCAAAGAAGCTTGTTTTTGTCGGAGGTGGATACATTTCGGTTGAATTTGCCAGTATTGCAAGAAAGGCTGGTTCTGAGGTAACCATAATTCAGCATTCTGGCAGAATTTTATCAAACTTCGACAGGGAAATGGCAGATATTCTTACCAATCTATTACGGGAATCTGGTATTGAAGTATCTGTCAATACCTCTGTAAATGAGGTAAGAAAAGTTGACGGGAGGTTTGAAATAAGACTGACGAGAGAAGGCAAGGACAAGGTTATCTATGCAGATGCAGTTGTTCACGGTGCAGGAAGGGAATTTGATTCTGAGATGGGACTCGAGGCCGCAAATATTAAATGGTCAAGGACGGGAGTGGAAGTCAATGATTCCATGCAGAGTGTTTCCAACCCTCGAATTTACGCAGCAGGAGACTCAGCGGATACTCCTGGACCCAAACTTACACCAGTAGCGGTCATGGAAGGAAACATAGCTGCGGAAAACCTTCTTAATGGGACTTCGTTGAAAGCAGACTACAATGGAATCCCAACCACAGTCTTCTCCACCCCTCCCCTTGCAATGGTCGGAATCACTGAAGAGCAGGCTCTTAAAAAAGGGCTCAAGATCAATGTGAAAAAAGGAGATATGACTTCATGGTATAATTCACGGAGGAGGATGATTCCAAAATCCTTCTATAAGGTCATCCTTGATGGTGACTCGAAAAAGGTCCTGGGGGCACATATACTTGGAGAGAACTCTGAAGAAGTGATCAACATTTTTGCTATGGCAATAAGGCTCGAGATAAATGTAGATACACTGCTATCCATGCCGTTTACCTATCCATCAGACACAAACGACTTAAAGTATATGATCGGATAATGTTGGACATTAGGCATAAAATTTTGAACTCCTTAGTTCAAATACTGGAATTGATGGGCATATAGTAGTTGCCTAAAGCATTAATCAAATCCCGACTGGTCCATTTGAACCAGTTTGTCAATAAACGGTCTTTCTGCGCCCAATCTTGATTGTGATATATTGCCAACTCACTGTTCTTTATTTGACAAATTGCCCAGTAGTTCCATATCCTCAGGCTCCAGAGCCCAGTAAGCATTGAGGTTAGATGTTTTCGGCTCTCTGGTTCGTTTTTAAGTTTGCGGAGGGATTTAATTATCCTGTTTCTGATGGACTTTTCGCATTTCTTTATGAACTCCTCTGAATCAGAAGTAGGGGCAAGATATGGTCACTCTCTGCCTTTTATTTCACGATAAAGGCTTATTGCAACCGGGCTCGTCTTCCACCTGTTGTTTAATCTGATTCCCGGAAGCTCTCCCTGCTTGATTCTAAGTGCCAGGTATTTTGTAGAGTAATCCGTACCGGAGGCTTTCTTTGCTTCGTCTAGTGTTAATAGTTTATCGCCCTCGGATCCTGTCATATCAAGCATAAAAATGAGTGATCTTGCCATATTTGTTACAAGGAACTCTGTCAGTCTGTCCATGCCATTACGATGGGCAGACTCAAGAGCATCAAGATAGGCGTCCCTGTCCTGAGGAAGAATGTTTAGGAGCGGCCAGTTGTGATTAAGGAAGTGCATATTCAGCAGTAGCCTGCCTACTCTTCCGTTTCCGTCTGAGAAGGGATGTATGGATTCGAAACCAAAGTGCACTTCAGAAGCCTGAGAAAAGATATCTTCACGCTTCATTTCCATTGCTACGTAATGCTGCTCCCATTCCTGAAGCCGAGAGATAAGCTTTTCGACTCTTGGGGGGGAATACTTTGAGCCTGATATTCTGACATTTGCCATTCTCCACTGTCCCGCGTCCAAGAGGATCCCGTGAAAGATCATATTATGCAAATTCAATGCACTTTTCATGTTGACCTCACGTATTTTTCCGCTTACCACTTCAGCCAAAGCTGCACGATGTTGAATTGTTTCCATCAGATCCCTTATGGGGCGGTGAGGCACAGTCATGCCACTTTCAATTACTTTGGTTACTTCATCCAGGGTGAGGGTGTTCCCCTCTATTGCATTGGTTCCCCAGGTATTCAGTATGAATGATTCCTGAAGCGTCTTTTCCGGCAAATTGCGAATTGAACCTCGATCCAACATTCTTTCCCTGAGGCGACTTAATATGTATTTGTCCATTATTTAAGCTATTATGCATATTTCATATATAAATATATATGGAATAAATCTGTTAACTCATTATATCCATATTGGAACCACAACGTTAAAATTTATCTGTCGCTCTTTACGAATAACATCCAGTCTCTTAAACATCTCACAGGACCAAATCCTTTGCCGTTTCTAATGCAACATGTGTTAACCTTATGTTCATTCTGAAACAAATACAAATTTTTCTGCAGTATTCCATTAAAACAATAGGCAAATCCGGATAGGTCCACTCAATTATATTGTATAAGATCCGCTATATTCATATTTAATTAGCTTTGTCCTTTTTGATCCTGTATATCCACCCTATAAGCAGAATTATAACTGAAAGAAAAAAGAGGACCCCACTTGTCTCTAATATGACTGATATGTTCTGATAAGCTCTGATCATAGTCTTGACATACGCCTAATTTCCAACCACGACTTTTCGCCGGGGGACCGTATGAAATCCACTCTACGTCTCATGAGAGGAACGACTCATATAGTTTCCAGTCCCGGTTATTCCCTGCATTGAAGAAATTTATGAGTTTCTCTTCGAGTTCATTTTTCTCGGGCATCTTTACACCTCGACCTAGCACTTATGCTTGCGTCAGAGTTCCTCTAGAAAGTCTCTGACATTTCTCATCTTTCCGTCCTGGATGTCCAGCTGGCTCTCACACACTTGGATCATGACGTGTTTATTCAGAAGTGTGTCGATGGTGGCAATAAAACTCTGAATAAAAGAAACGGTTGAGCAATGAAAAAACTTACAAATCATAAACGGTCCTCCTATGACCTATTCTTAATACAAGAACTATCAGTTTTTCCTTGTCGAGGTCCAATATCACCCTGTAATTTCCTACTCTAAGACTATATATATCGTCTCCAACAAGTTTCCTGACATACTCATCTGGTCTTATCCTGATCCGTTTGATCGTTGCAATTATTCTTTGCATCAATTCTCGGAACTGCTTTCCCTTTTCGCTCAGCCAAAAGCTCAAGTTTTAATGAAAGAATTCCATCTTCCTTTGTATAGGCTGCCACGGGCATTCTTCTTATTGGACCTAATTTCCCGGCATGCTTACTTATCCCATATATTATTTCGTGAAAGTTTAGGGAGGAGGTACAATATGTGTCTCCAGATTCCATTATCCTACCCAAAAACTCTTCGCCTCCTCTAGATTGATTATCTAAAAGCTCTATCATAACATCTGTGTCAAGCAGTATCATTTCCCTTTCGCCCAACGCTTTTCCTCAATTTCTCTTCCATTGCTTTCCTGTCTGTGAAGGTAACACTACCTCTGAGAGACTGAAGAAGATATCCCTTATCTTCTGATTTAACCAATCTGTCAAGCAGTTCACAGAAGCTCTCGCTGGTTTCTTTGCCTCAAGGCGTTCATCATAAACCAATTGCGTATGGTAATGGTTTTTGACATTTTTATGTTTAAACAGAATGTCAACTTTATGGGAAAGTCCATCGGAAAGAAGCAATAATATCCTTACTTGAAGTTCAGAGTACTTCTTACCCTGACTTAGCTGATTGTATTCTAACAAATATTACGGTATTTATCCAACCATACACCCACAGGATGTTAAGCATTACAGCTATTGTTATAAATATCCAGAACATCCAGCTAAAATCGACCACAGTCATTATCTTCAGTGTTGAGGTTGCAAACAGACCTAATGGAAATCCATAGGCCCAAACGCTAAGGTTCCCTCTTGAGGGTCTTGCGAATATTATAATCAAAACGACGAGGAAATTCCAGACTTCAAATCCCCAGAGCATTATAGAAAGTAGGCTGACGGTATGGATACTTAATGACAACAAAGTGCCTGATGAATCGAAGCCGCTTATTGTGAACAGGTTGAGGACAATTAAACTGGCTATTCCGACTGGCAGCATGGTTGTAGGCAACGCCTCATGCATTTTAGTTGAAACATGTGCTGAAAGGGCAAGTGACCCGATAAAGATGTAAAGAAAGAAAAAGATGCCAAGTCCCATGATTACTAGAAAGGATATTGACTGGCTTTCGACTCCCCCGTAATAGCTCATCACATAAGGCGCAAGAAATACGTTAGTACCAATTGCCAGAGGAGGTATCACTATTGCATAATTGATCTCCCTCGGCGCAATCTCCTTTGTATATAGCCTATATCCCAGTAAGACCCCAAGTACAAGGGAAAGCCCATAGAACACATAGAAATCAAGAAGGGAAATGCCGGCGGAAGCTGCACTTATGCCGAATATTGATAAAAGCTGTGCATTTCCAACGAATCCTACAATAGGGATCAATGCTATAAAGCTAAGCCTTGTAAGGTTTTCCCAGTGTGCATGTTTCTTCCCATGCGTGGACACACTGCTTTCTACCCACATAACAAATATGATTGCAAATATCAGGAGACCGGTAAAGGTCAGCCCTTCCCCAATATACCTGTAAATGTAATCATGTTCCCTGCCAAAAATGAGCAAGTATACCTGTGCAAGAGCTAGAGTTGATATGGGGATTCCAAACCACTCAGAACCAAATGGAACGAATAATCTCTTTTTCATGAAAACCAGGATCCGCCTGTTTATAAAACTACCTCAGAAAGTTACACCTCAACTTTGGTAGCCATTTCCTGAAGGACTTCAACAGACGTTATGTAAGCCTTGTTTCCTGTTATGAAACGTGAAATTGCGAGCGCATCTTCAATCTCACCAATTCTGGCTCCCGATTTCATGGACTGCCTGAGATATATGGTCGCGCATTCATCAGAATGTATGGACACGCTTACTGAGTAAGCTATCAGATATATCATCTTCTTATCTATCTTGTAAGGGGACAAGAGTTCAGACTTCTCTTTCAGGTGCTCCATGAAAAGATCAAATGAAAATTTCGAGAGAGCGAGCATTCCTTCAGGAAGTTTTTCCATACCAGTTTCAGCTTTTATTTTCTTGATTATCTTGTCCACTTCCTCAGAATGCTTGTTAACATGCCCATTCTCCTCGATTATCTTAACCGTCTCTTGAAGAGAGGACATCGTTGATGCCATGAGTGCCATTTTAGCCGCTTTCAATGCGTCCAGTATCTCAAGCGGTTCGGCTCCGAATTTCTTAGCAAGGCTGAAATGAAGCTTTACGGAATCCTTTTGACCGTTTGCTGCGGATACAGCTATCGCAATCAGTGAGAGCTCCTTTCCCTCGAGATGTGTCCTTCCGAGATATAATGTCTTGTTCTCCCTGAACTGTTCTATTGCGAGTTCCTTGTTTATCCTACCAAGCAAACCAACAATTTCTGGCAGCTTCCCAAGGGTTGCCTTAGCAAAGTTATTAATTTCTTCCATTCCTGTATCCATGAATTCATTATAATGCCGGCCTAAATAAGAAAAATGCTTATAATTTGCGTAAAATTAAGAATTTTCAAGCAAAACTTGCGTTGATTTTGTAAGTGGTAAAGCTTCTGGAGCTAGATGCATCCTGCAGAAACGCAGTCTAATTTAGGCTAATATACAAAGTCCTTCTATCAAGCAGAGCAATGACATGGGTCAAGGGCTAAATTGGAGTGTCGAAAATTACTTCGAAGATTACATCATAGACGCCGTATTTTGGCAGAGTTTTTCTCGCGTATTCTCTCACTTCATTACAATCCTTACCAACTATCTCAAGATAGAACCTTCGCTGACCAGTGGCTATTACAAGCCTCTTGAATGATGAATTTGATCTCGCAAATGATAGAAATGAATCTATTTTATCCTCGGGCAGATTAAAAATTATAAGTGACCTGCAGTTAAGGCCTATATCGGAATAATTTATCTCAGCCTTGCAACCTTTAATAATACCTTTTTTCTTGAGAAGTACCACTCTGTCTCTGATCATCCACATGTCTTTACCTGTCTCCTCAGAAATTTCTCTGTAACTTTTGTTACAATCTTTTTCCATAATTTCCAGGATCTGCATGTCCAGGTTGTCTGGCCTAAATTCCTTCATCATGATTGTATGATTCAGGATATTAAAAAGGAATGCGTTGAAACGACCTAAGCTTAGGTAAAGAAGGACAGAAAGATTGATGTTCTGATTTGGATCTTTAACTCGACCGACTCTTTGCCGTAGCAATAGCCATCGTTGTGGGAGAAGGTTTCTGGGCCATTGTCATAGCGGTAAGTGTTACTTCAATACCTGGTTTTTCCAGGATTGCGAGGAGCGCAATTCTTGTTACTAAAAACGA
>JAJYVJ010000076.1 GCA_021792045.1 Thermoplasmata archaeon
CATTAAAATAGTCACATATACCTCTTCCATGATCTCCGAGAACTCCTTCCCCATGAGCATCATCAACATAACTCATGGCACCATATTTTTCGGAATTTTCGATAATTTCCGGTAGCGGTGTTATATCCCCGTCCATGCTAAAAACTCCGTCTGATATGACAAGTTTTTTCCCTGAATTTTTAAGTGTCTCTCTTAATTTTTTTTCAAGGTCATTCATATCAAGGTGCTTATACACAACCCTCTGGGCTGAACTTAACCTAACACCATCAATTATACTTGCATGGTTGAGTTCCTCGCTGAAAACAACATCTTCTTTTCCGACAAGGACGGGTATGGTACCGGTGTTTGCAAGCAATCCTCCCTGATATACAAGTGCAGACTCCATATGTTTGAACTTCGCAACCTTCTCCTCGAGCTTAACATGTATTTCCTCTGTACCAGCAATAGATCTTACTGCACCTGCACCGACACCATATTCCTCGATCGCGTCGATGGCCGCTTTCTTAACTCTTGGATCATTAGCCAAGCCGAGATAGTTGTTCGAGCACATGTTCAGCATGTCTTTTCCATCAATCTTAACCCAAGCCCCCTGAGAGCTCTGTAATATCTTTATTGGTATGAATCTTCCCGAACTCTTCAGTTCCTCAATTTCCCTGCTTACCCAATCAAGTCCTTTGGAAACCATGGATAAGTATTTCGCCATGGAATTATAATTTTTGTAATCCATGATCAAGTGGTTGAATTATTTACTATCCACTGGCTACATTGCAATTTTATACCTTAATCGCTTGCAGTCATTATGGCTGGAAAATTATTGGTAATAATTTCATCTGGAGAAGAGGCAAGAGAAAAAGCAGTTACCGGACTGAGATTCGCGGTTTTATCTAAAAAGTTCAAATGGATGGACGAAGTTGAAGTGGTGCTGTTTGGCCCGTCGGAGAAACTCGCCACCAAAGACGAAGAATTTAAAGGTCTGATTAAAGAGGGCAGCGATATCGGTATTGTTCCTATCGCATGTTCAAACATCGCACAAAAGGACAATATAACCGAATCGCTCAAGCATCTTGGCTTTTCGGTCGATCCTATCGGACCAGTAATAACTGGTTTTATGAATAAAGGTTTCGTGCCAATGACATTTTGATGATTTTTCAATTATCCCCTTCCTTTTAGGACACTGGTCTGGAAGAGCATGCTTCAAAGCAGAAATGTAAAATAGATATTCCTACATGTTACATTATGGCAAAGGAACTGATAATATCTGGAATAAAGCCACTTCTTGGCCGTGTGACAGTTTCATGGAAATGGTATGATGAGGCCAACGGAACGGTTGAGTACACATTTTCTAACGTTGGGCAGAAAGAACGATCTGTAGTACTTTATCGATCCGGTTACTATTTTGGAAATGCTTACTTCCCCATTTACCTCGCAAACAAGGGATTCAACACATCATGGTCGGATAACAAGGCACTTGAGGATCTTGGTGCTGAGCACAATTCAGCTCCAGTTGCTCCTGTAAATTTCAATGGAAAATACCTAATAGCTTTTGTTTTTACACTATCCCCCGGGCAGGTGTGGTCCATGCTTGAGGGCGGGTTCCAGGGAGCAGAACCGGCCGGTGTTGTGGCTTATCCTGTAAGCTTCAACAGAATGGCCGAATTCTGTGTCCTGTACGATAAGGAGCAGGTCGTAGACTGGGACGAGCAAACAGGGACTTCTCTGAAAGGTTTTCTGCCAAACCCAAAAACAGTGAGGAGTGCATATTACGATTGTTCAGCTGATTATGTTCAGCTTTTCAACGATATTGTAACTAAAGGAAACTGTGGCGGATCTTGATCAGTTAAAGGTAACCTAAGGCCTTTCTGGTGACAGGAAATAAACAGAGACTACTATGATCCAAACCGAAAGTGCCACTGCTTCTATCATCTCGAAAAGTCCCAATCCGAATCCGGTATATATGAAACCTGTAACACTTTGTATTATGCCTGTGATGATTGCAATAAGGGATATAGCTGCCATGACGAGCCCAACAGGAATAAGTGCCAAATGTTTCAATGCATATGTCAGGCTGTAGTATATTATCCCTATCGGGAAGAACAGGAAATAGAACAGGGCTGATATAAGATGTATGTGCGGGTCGGCATTTTCATTGAAACGCCCAACCATAGAAAGCCCTATTGCCCCTATTATCAAAAGCACAGTTGTCGTTACATTCGAGAAACCTTTTCTATACATTCCGTAGGCAAATACGGCTATCATCAAGCCTCCTGCGGTCACTGCGTAGTTGAAAAGGTAAGAATAAGTATGAACTCCAAGGTCACTCAGTGCATTTTTGTACCACGAGAAGCCACCAGGAAAAAGAAAAATATTAATCCATATGAGCAAAAGTGTGAAAACAGGGCCAACTATACCAAATACAATCAGCGCTTTTGATTTATCCTCTCTATTCTCCATGGATATGTATATACGTTTTTTAATATAAATTTTTGTTCTTATTGTGCTCTAGTGTCTAATTATTACATACAAAACCAAAATAATATATGAGTATAGTAATAGTTTGCCCCTAAGCATTCAGTTGCATCTTAAAGCGTCAAAACGTTTATACTGCATCATTGCATCGGATAATACATTCAATGTGCTTTAGCCTGCATGCCAGAAGGTTTGATGCATCGTTGCAACAGGCAATGTTTCATGTAAAGCATTAGCATCAGCTACCGGGAAAGAAAAAAATTAAAAGCCTATTAGTTGGATTGAATGATTAAGGATGTGATTTCCCATGGTTGAAGAAAATACAAATAAAGTTCCAGGCGTTAGTGTTGGCATAGATTTGAGAGGTAGGGTTGCCCTTGTCACAGGCTCCAGCTCCGGCCTGGGTATGGAGATTGCTAAGTACCTTGCAAAGGTTGGAGCAACAGTTGCCATTCATTATCATTCGGAGAAACAGCAAGCGGATCAGGTAGCGGCAGAGATTGTCGGAAATGGGGGAAAGGCTGCAGTTTTTGGCGGTGATGTCTCAAATAAGAGCGAAGTGGAATCAATATTCAATAGCATAGATGAAAAACTAGGAAGCATAGACATACTTGTCAACAATGCAGGAATTGATGGCAAGAGAGAGCTCTGCGGGGACGACGATACTGAAGACTGGGAGAAGGTCATAGCAATTAATCTCATGGGACCCTACTACTGTGCAAGGGAAGCTGTCAAAAGGATGAAGAAATCAGGACATGGCGTCATAATTAACATCACCTCAGTTCACGAATATCTACCATGGTCTGGATATACTGCATACTGTAGTGCCAAAGCTGGTCTGTCCATGTTCACAAAAACATTGGCTCAGGAAGTTTCAGATTTCGGTATCCGTGTTGCTGCTGTAGCTCCAGGTGCGATCAAGACCCCAATAAACAAGGGTGTTTGGGGTAATCCAGACACATACAAGGATCTGTTAGAAAAGATCGCTATGCCTCGAATGGGTGAACCCATTGACATAGCCGAGGCAGTAACATTCCTGGCAAGTGATATGGCATCGTACATAACAGGAACCACTCTTGTCGTAGATGGTGGTATGCTCCTTTATCCAGCGTTCAAGCACGGTGGTTAAAGCAAAATCCTCATTTAGGTTGTGTCGGTTCCGGAGGCACCATGTTGGTCTCCACGTACACCTTATTGGCTGTGACTATGTTATTGGGATAAACCATTACTGTTTTGTCCGCTCTCTCAACGAAAGTGTACATTGCAGTTACATCTATAACTTTACCATCATCTCCAAGAAGGTTTATCCTGTCATGTATTTTGAATGGCCTGCTGATCAGCAGTATCAGACCTGAAACCAGCTGACCCAGAGTCGAGGCGAGTGCCATTCCGATCACAATCCCAAGAAATCCGCCAAGTGCGACACCAGCAATAGCACCAGCAAATGAACCTACCACTGCCGCTACAAGGGCAGCAACCCCAATAATCCTGAAAACATTTCTGACAGCTGCAGCCGCGCCATGATCATGCTTTATCCTCATGTTCCAGTAAACGATCTGGGAAAAGGCACTTATTATAAGATATCCAAAGAGTATTGCAAGGAGCACATCAACGTAGCGTGAGTAAGAATATGCAGAAATGTACACCTTTGCAATCAGGGGAATTATAAAATTATCTATAACCGCAGTAACGGCAATAAAAAGGACTATGTATATTACGAGTTTCACAATGGAATCTCTGATGCCTTTAGTTACTTCTGACACTTACAAATTATAACATTATCCTGTATTTAAATATAATCATAGGTAAAAAAAACATATAAAGGTAGATGATTTTATTACGGTTATACAAATACATGTGTTCCTGTGATCTTGCATGAAAAGCTTATTAATTGCTCTTGGTGGTAACGCACTTCTTAGAAATGGGGATGAGGCGACATATGAGTCACAATACAGGCGTGCTTTTGAGTCTTTCCAGGGAATATCACGTATCCTCTCTGAAAATGAAGTTGTGATCACACACGGCAACGGTCCCCAGGTAGGTAATATACTTCTGCAAAACGAATATTCGAACAAAATAACCCCTTCAATGCCGCTTCACTCATGCGGTTCAATGTCTCAGGGCCTCATAGGCGAAATACTTGCAAACGCCTACGATTCTGTGAGAGCAATTTCCGGGATCTCCAAGGAAGCATCTGTGATAATAACACGTACAGTTGTCGATAAGAATGATCCGGCTTTCCAGAAACCGTCCAAGCCAATAGGCCCCTATTATGATTTAGAAGTATCAAAGAAGCTAACCAAGGAACGTGGATGGATCATGCGCGAGGAGAACGGAAAAGGGTACCGAAGGTTGGTTCCGTCACCTAAACCTATGGATATACTTGAGAGGAACTCCATATTCGGTCTTCTTAAAGACGGATTCTTACCGATATGTGTTGGTGGCGGAGGAATTCCGGTTGTGAAAACTGAGAAAGGATTCGAAGGAGTAGACGCTGTAATAGATAAGGATCTCGGTTCATCACTGATTGCAACAATACTTGAACTCGAGAAGTTCGTGATTCTTACTGACGTTGATGGTGTCTATGTAAACTACGGGCAGCCGGATCAGAAAATTATCAAGCATATCTCTGCCGACGATGCGGAGAAACTCGTTAATAGCGGAGCTCTTCCAAGTGGAAGTATGGCCCCTAAAGTAATGGCTGCGATCAATTTTGTAAGGAGAGGCGGCAAAGAAGCGATCATTGGATCACTAGACGATGCGGAAAACGTAATCTCGGGCTATTCTGGTACAGTTGTAGAAAGATGATGGGTTCAGTGTGGGGGCCCGAAAAGACCGCTTGAGGGTTTCTCTATCCTCTTTGCCGTCACAAGATCATTGAGTATGCTGTCAAGGTGACCAGATTCCAGCACAAGGCCAAAATTGTCTTCAAGCTTTTTTTCTATGAGTGCTGTCTCCATTTCCTGGGTGAGCACTTTCAAAACAAGATTGCCCATATCTTCGTACACATTCCAGGGAAATATAAACCAGGTCCAGTCCTTCTGATCAATCTCCGAGGCGTAGTAATCAGGTTTAAAAGAAGATCTATTTATGTGCAGCATCACAGCTGTTTTCAGAGACTCTGGTTTCTGTTTTGAAACGAAATCGTATGCAAGTTTCATGCTCTGCCCCGTATCTGTTATATCGTCAATTATGAGAACATTCTTGCCGGAGAGATTCAGGCTTCCAGGGTCTTTCAAAGTCGCCTTTCCATCTCTTGTTGCGGTAACCCCCCAGTGTTCAGTTTTCAATGCAACGATATCTTTGATCCACAGCATGTCTGATAGAATCCTCCCGGGCACGAGACCGCCACGTGAAAGCGCCACTATGATGTCCGGTTTATAGGAATCTATAATCTTATCCCTCAGTTTCTTGCACCATTCTTCTATTTCATCCCATGAAACAAGGTTTGCCTTAAACTCCATTATTGATCAGACCAATATGCCTAGGTTTACTTAATTTCTTTTCAACAATTTCTATGATACTGTTTCTATAACTGAATGGAGCTCCATGCATTTTCATTATCGTATTTTCTTCATAATTTCTCCTTTGGAGGAAGCTGTGCTCAATTTCTTAGGAATCTATATATATAAAATTAACCATGCCTCTTTATGGCAGTAATAAATGGTGGAGACATAGCTCTCATTATTGTGGTTATTATCATATTGATAATATTCCTGAGTGGTTTGCACATTTTGAAGGAATGGGAAAGGGGGGCCGTATTCACGCTTGGCAGATTCTCAATGATGAAGGGTCCGGGAATTATATACGTGTGGCCTATAATTAGCAAGGTAAGTCCAATACTTTCTACCAGGGTACAGGTCGTCTCTTTCAAGACAGAGAGTACTTTCACAAAGGATAACGTTCCGATAAATGTTGATGCAGTCATGTATTTCCAGATTATAGACCCCCAAAAATCGGTATTGAATGTTGAAAATTTTGGTTCCGCAACAAATTACTCCGCGCAGACAACGCTAAGGGAAGTCCTGGGTAAGAGTTCATTCGACGAAGTGCTCTCCGAAAGAGAGAAGCTTGGAGAGGAAGCCAGGGAAATCATTGATGAGAAAACCGAGAACTGGGGAATAAAGGTATCTGCAGTCGAGATAAGAGATGTAATAGTTCCACAGAATCTGCAGGAAGCAATGTCAAGGCAGGCTTCTGCGGAAAGAGAGAGAAGGTCCAGAGTAACGCTTGCTCTGGCTGAGGTTGAAGCTGCACAGAAAATGGTTGAAGCTGCGAATCAATACAAGGATGATCCGACGGCCTTCCAGCTGAGATGGTTAAATATACTTTACGAAATAGGTCTGGAGGGCAAGGGAACGCTTATGATGGTGCCTACGTTCGTCCCAACAGCTGGCATAGCCGGAAACCCGTTCACTGCCATGGGTATGATGGATGCATCTGGTAAAAACCTCGTTACGCCCGGAAAGAATTCTGCAGACAAGAAGTGAGTTCCACATAGTCTTCAGGGGTCAATTCCCCTGGCCTCATATCATGAAATTTCTCCGGAATATTCTCAAGGACACTTCCCAACTTTTTCCTTCTGTTTGAGAAAACAGTCCTGAGTATATCGTCAACCTTTGAAAGCAAATCTTCGCCATATATCTTTCTTGACTTCAACGTCAATATCTCTGAATTCACCTTCGGCTTCGGATAAAACTTTTCCCTTGAAACTTTCCTGACGGCTTTGATTTCGTATCTCAACTGAGCATTTACGGATATCCTTGCATAATCCTTGCTATTTGGTCTTGCGATTAGGCGATTGCAGAATTCCTCCTGTACCATCAAAACTGACTTCTTGAACTCGAAATCACTCAATTTGAAAATTATGCCTGAAGAAATATGGTACGGAATGTTTCCAATAATCCCGTCAAAGGTGGCTCTTTCATGATTAAGGAAATCCATCTTTTCAATGTTCAATCTCCCCTCATCTATCTCGTGATAGAATTTTTCTTGCAGGATTTCCACAAATCTATGATCGCTTTCTACGCACGTTACCGCATAACCATTATCCAGCAATATCTTCGTAAGAATTCCTTCGCCGGGCCCTATTTCAAGGATCCTTGATTCGGATGGAAGCTCAAGCAGCGAAATCTCAAACTTTGCCACATTCCTGTCTTTCAGGAATACCTGGCCATATCTTCTTGTAAAAAGAGTAGGGTTCATTTTGCTACAAAGAGCTTGTATTTCTCGTGGCGTTCCTTGAGTTCCTCTACTATCCTGTTAGCAAGCATCTTCTGCGGGTTGTGCAAAGTCTTCACCCTCTCCGTGAGGTCATTGAAAGACTTGAATGGTTCCTT
>JAJYVJ010000077.1 GCA_021792045.1 Thermoplasmata archaeon
TCTATATCTTCTCTGTCTATTTCGAAATCAAATTTCTGTCCTACTTCTATTCTCAAATTCTTAACCTATCTACGTAACAAGGAACATTATATTTAGTTTTTTATCAGTGAATTCAGACAATTGTTCTAAAACCTGATAGAATCCATTAGGATATATTATCATTCAATTTTTTCCACTAGTTGAATCTTCAGGAATTTTTCAAGTTTTCTCAACGTCCGAATTTCAGGGATATAACCCCCTCTCTCTATAGATGAAATAATATTTTTCTTTTCAAGTATCTTTTCTGCCAGCTGTTCCTGTGTCAGGCCCATCTTAGACCTAGTCTCCCTCACGAGTATGTGGAAATCTGGGATCGGCTCAAGCGATTCTATATCCTCTTTAACTCTTATTTTAGTCCTAGGTTTTGGAACGGGATATGGTCGTTTCTTTACAGGTATCGTCACTGCAGAAATATTGTCTTGATTGTGCGGCTTAGTGCTGGCATTCTCCACAACAGGCTTTCCAAATTTCAGGCAGTTATCACACACATTCAATTCTGTATCCTCTATGCGTATCTTAGTTAGTTTTGGAACATTACGCCCACACATTTCACAGTACATATCGATCATTCACGAATACTATGATGGATTAAAGTTTTGCGAATTTCATCCGGGCTCGAAAAAGTTCTCTTTGGTCAACTATACATAGTTTTTTAACTTATATTCTGCTCTACCTCTATTGAATGATAAAACTGTAAGATACAGTGTGTCCAGGGGCAGGGCGTTCACGATTAGCGACTACAGCAAGTCCGTTTACGGAGAGAGTGTCGCCCACACTGGCGGAAAATATGTACGTGAATGGAATCCTAAAAGGAGCAAACTTGCCGCAGCATTGATAAAAGGCTTTTCGCACTTTCCTTTTACAACCGACAGTAAGATTCTTTATCTTGGGGCATCGTCCGGTACGACAGTAAGCCATATTTCAGACATATGCGTAGCAGGAAAAATTTACGCAGTAGAAAAAGCAATTGAACCGTTTTCAAAATTGCTATTCCTGGCTGAGCAAAGAAAAAATATATACCCAATTCTTGAGGATGCCAATTCCCCAGAAAAATACAAATTTTTCGTGGACGACGTAAACGTTATGTATCAGGATATTTCCCAGAGAAACCAGGTGCAAATATTCAATGAAAATGTCAAGGCTTTCCCTGCCATAAATAAAGCGATCCTCATATTGAAAATTAATGCAATTTCTAGTAAAGGGAAAGAACATGATATCCTGCAAACAAATTTACGCATGATACCGCATTTCAAAATTTTGGATATAATCGATCTTCGTCCGTATTCTAAGGCCAACTATTTTATTTTTATGCAGAGAATTATGGGATCTGTCTGAACTCGATGTATTGTGATTTTATCTGTGAAGTGGCAATAGTATATTATGCATCATTATAATGCTCAAAAATGACAGATTATCGTGATTTTTTTTCTAAAAATGCGGACTACTATTCAAAGAGTAAGTCGCACAGAACAGGACAGGATTTGGCAATGCTCATAAAAGCACTTAATGTATCAGGCGATTCTGTCGGGCTAGATCTTGCAACAGGAACTGGCTATACGGCTATTGAAATTGCTAAGATAGCACATAAAGTATATGCACTGGATGGCACTCGGGAGATGCTCGTTTCGGCGGCCAAATCAGCTTCTGATCTTGGGTTTAGTAATATTGAATTCGTACTTGGATCTGTAGAGCACCTCCCTTTTGACAGTGAGACATTTGATATTGTATCTTGTCGCCGAGCAGCCCATCACTTTAAAGATAAGCATGTGTTATTGGACGAAGCTTGGCGTGTCTTAAAGGTTGGTGGAAGGTTTGGCTTAGTCGATTTTCTTCGACCAGAAAATGATACTTCAAATCTGTTTAACAGAATAGAAGCCATGAGAGACCCTTCACACGTCGGGGCACTAAGTTTTTCTGAGTGGCGTGATATGGTCAAAAATCATGGATTTAAAATTCTGGAATCTCAAGTTATAAGAAGGTCTATTCCTTTCGGGGAATGGCTTAGCCCTGTTTCTGTAGATAGTGGCGTAGGTGTCAGAATACAGAAACTCCTAAGAGCGGTCAGCGCATCTGAGCTCGAAACGATAAATTTCGATCTTGGTGCCATGGAGATAAAGAAAGACTACCTTGTACTGACTTGTGCAAAGGTAAATGATGAAGTTAAGCTTTAGTTTACGGTGAATGATGTGGTCGAAAACGAAAATGGAAACCTTGATCTTGAATTTTTTAAGTCGGAAAAGTTTGTTAAGAAAAAATGTGTAAAATGCGGAAAATATTTTTGGACTAAGGACAAAAATAGATCTACATGTGGAGATCCTCCCTGCGATTCGTATTCGTTCATAGGAAACAGTCCTGTGAACAAACCGTACTCCCTAAGGGAGATGAGAGATAAATTCATAGGTTTCTTCTCGGATACCCACACATTCATAAAACCTTATCCAGTTGTTCCAAGATGGCGTGATGATGTCCTCCTGGTAAATGCATCAATTTACGATTTCCAGCCTCATGTAACTTCGGGGAGAGTTAAACCTCCCGGAAATCCGTTAGTAATGTCACAACCCTCGATAAGAATGAATGATACTGACCTTGTCGGGGCAACGGGCAGGCACCTTACCAGCTTTGAAATGCTCTGTCATGATGCATTCAATTATCCAGATAAAAAAGTATACTGGAAGGAAGAGACAACAAAGTACTGTTATGAATTTCTTACTCTGGGGCTAGGTGTAGATTCTAGGCTTATTACGTTCAAGGAGAAACCTTGGTCCGGAGGGGGGAATGGAGGAAACGCCTTTGAGGTTTTTGTTTCCGGTCTGGAAGTCGCCACGCTCGTTTTCATGGACCTGAAGGAAGATTCAAATGGTCCTGTAGAGATCGAAGGAACGCATTACTCAAAAATGGAAATGGAAATTGTTGATACAGGATATGGGCTCGAACGCCTTGTTTGGTTATCTCAGGGAACTCCTACAGTTTACCATGCCGTGATGCCCGATATAATAGATCTTCTTCTGGAACTTCTGGGTGATCGGACAATAGATAACGAGATTCTATCCATTTTTTCGATGGAGGCTGCCTTACTCGAACCATTTGATAAAAAGGAGTTGCTGAAAAAGACACTTGATAGAATTAAACATGAAAAGAAAGACGTTGACATGAAAGAGTTGGAAAAATTATTTGATAAGGTTCGGTCTCTTTTCACACTTGCTGATCATTCTAAATCACTCATGTTTCTCTTTTCAGATTATGTTATTCCGTCAAACGTAAAGGTAGGCTATCTCTCTCGCCTTCTTATAAGACGAAGTCTCAGAATGATCGATGACCTTGGCATAAATGTCGATCTGTCTGATCTGATAATTAGGCACAGTACAAATATGAAGGATGTAATTCCGAGCTTTCCTTCGGAATTTCTCAACACTATAATACCTATGGAAAAGGCAAAATATAACGATCTTAAAAATCGTGCCGGAAGCATTGTTGAGCGAGTGTTCAGAAAAAGTGGAACTCTCACACCAGATGATCTCGTGCTCCTGTATGATTCGTTTGGGATAACTCCGGAACAATCAACAGATATAGCCAGAGAAAAGCTTGGAAAAGATATTGAGATTCCACGGGACTTTAGTAAACTCGTCGTCTCTATTCATGACCAGGGCACTATTCCAAAAAGTAAAGCTGAACACTTTCCAGATATACACACCAGGCCTCTCTATTACGACGACACATCAATATCGGAATTTACAGCCGTAGTTCTTTTTTCGGAAGGAAGTAATATAATCACAAATCAAACCGCTTTTTACCCTGAGGGTGGTGGGCAGCCGAGTGACACTGGCTATTTTGTTGTAGGAAATAAAAAGGTAGACATGTTGAAGGCGGAAAAATTCAATCACAGTATTGTTCACAGGCTCTCATCACCCATCTCGCTTGGAGAGCGCATTTCTGGACATGTTGATTTCTGGAGAAGGCGAAGGCTCATGGTCCATCACTCTGCAACCCATCTATTGCTCGGCGTTTGCAGGATGGTTCTTGGAAATCACGTATGGCAGAGCAGTGTGCAGAAGGGTACAGAACACTCAAGACTTGATATAACGCATTACGCCAAGATCTCAGATGACGAGATAAGAAAAATTGAGCAAACCTGCCTGAAGTTTGTAACGGAAAACAGAAAAGTACGGGTTAGGAACATTGAGTGGAACAAGGCCATTGATACATTCGGGTTCCGTCTTTTTCAAGGTGGTGTTCCGGATGGAAAGGAAATTAGAGTTGTGGAAATTGATGGCGTAGATGTAGAGGGGTGTGGAGGCACTCATGTTGCTTCAACAGGTGAATTGGGTTTTCTTAAGATTTTAAAGACCGAGACAGTCCAGGAAGGTATTCAACGTATTATATTCTCGGCGGGCTTCGCGGCACTTGACTTCGTAGAGGATCAATATTCCGTAATCAAGGCTGTAGAAAGCAGGATCAAGCCAAGTCAGGAGAGTCTTAAAGATTCCCTTCTGGGACTCATTGACGAAAATATACGGTATAAAAAGGAACAGACAAAAAACGAAAGAAAATTCATAGAAACTCTTATCAATTCCGCAGTCAAAGTCCGTATTAATGGCCTTGAAGGAATATTCGTATCTCATACCCTTGAAGATCGAGACTACAAACTTCTCGTTTCGGCAGTTTTCAAACTTCATCCATTTTCAATTGTAAGCAGGAAAGTAGGGGATATTTATGAAACAACATTCATCTCCAACGGCGCAATAGATTGTAACGAAATGGCAAATATTTTGGGATCACGTATCGGTGGAGAAATGTCAGGTTCGAGCAACACTTCCATTGTTAAGAGTCGAGAATTGGTTAATGAAATATTAATAAGGAACGTTTTCGATCGAGATTGATTGAGGTCTCATAATCAATGGATAAAACAGAATCCGAACAAATTGAGAAGTTAGTATGTTCTAAGTATAAGTGCGTGGACAAAACTTATGACGGAAAAACACTAACTATCAATATAGATCACCTCGATTCTTACCCGGACAACGTATTCGATAATCTGTCCGATGCAGTTGAAAGAATGGGATTCGTAGCATTCACAGTCAAGGGAAATCCAGATTCTATAGTTATTTTGGATAAGCCCCCAAATAGAAAATCAGATTCTACAGTCAAGATAGCACTTGTAGTAGCTACAATTCTTAGTATAATCTATGTAGGATACACTTACACTTCTGCGTTCATTGGTGGATCAAATTTTCCAACGATCCTAGGATACTCGCTCATTTTTTACACAATACCCATCATAACGATTCTTGGAAGTAGGGAGATTGGAAGGTTTGTCGCACTTCATAAGAATGGTATGAGATATCAATTCCCTGTGCTCATTCCGAATCCTCTTGGAATGGGGGCAATGGGTTCTCTTAATTCGAGAAGTGACTCATTTAAAAACAGAAAAGTTATGATCGAGACAGGTGCTTATTCCCTCATTTTTGGGCTGCTTATTTCCATATTTTTCTATATATTTGGGGCACTTTTTACCATTAGTTCCCTGCACTTTTACTCTATTTCGCACTCAACAAGTAGCATAGGTAGCTCACTAATCTCGCAAATATTTCTCTTTGGCGGTCTCCCGATATCGGGTTCTCTCACCCCTATAGGTTTTGCAGGTTTTGTTGGTCTGATAATAACGGCGTATAACGCTTTACCTCTTGGATTCCTTGATGGGGGCTTAATTTCATCGGGAATCTTCGGAAAAAATTCTTATATCTTATCGTATGTCTCTGTTGTAGTCATAGTTGGCTTCGCCATCCTGTATCCACCAGTTCTCGTTTTGGCGGTTTTTGCGCTTTTGTTTGGCGCAAAAGGGCCCCAACCATTGAATAATTTGAGTCATGTATCAATGAGTGGAAAATCTTTGACAGTAATAGCGTTCATTGTACTTGTTATTGGAATAGCCCCGCTACCCTTACACGTTCCATATAATACGTTTCATATATCTGTCCCCAATCCAGATGTTTTAATTTATAATAGCAGTCAACAGGAGGTAAATTTTACCATGAGCCTCAATAATACTGGTGCAGTGACCGTATTTCCATCGTTTGGTGTTACTCCGACTATAAAGTATGATGTCTCTGGCATATCAGACTCTGTACTGCCTGGAAAACAGTCGTTCTATCAGATTACAATATTTACTGGTAAAAATCTATCTTACGGGTTTTCCAACTACACGATTACTGTAAAATCTGGCTCCGCTCAAAGTTCTACTAATGTAAGGGTCCTGCGGATTAACGTTACATCCGCTGTTGAATTTCCTAACATTGCTTCAAGAATTATCAATATTCCTGTGTACAAAGAAAAGTCTTTTATAGTTACAAGCTACAGTAGTTCAAAGGCTAATTCAACTATAAGGATAATGAGTGTAGGTGGGCAAAATCTATCATTTCTATTTTTCCCGTCAAACAAAAGTAGTACATCGGCGTATGTAAGTTCTGGTTTTCAAGTTCTCACACTCAACCTAGTTATCAATGCTACAAGCAGTTATGAATTTCGGGTGGAACCACTGACTAAACCAGACTATTGGTATATTGTTGCATTTAACTCTACCTTCAGTGGGACCTACGAAGAGATACAAGTGATTCCATGAGTAACAAGAATGTTGGGTTCCTAGTAAATCCCATTGCCGGGTGCGGGCAGTTTTTTAACATGAAAGGATCTGATTCTCTCTCTACAAAGGATTGCCGTGAATCTTTGTCTTTGCAAATGGCCGAGAAATTTCTTGACCTGATACCTGAAACAAATGTAACCTATTACACTGCCAGCGGAAATATGGGTGAGAGAGCATTTTATAAGAAATCATCGGATGTTTTTCGCGTTATCTATGATGCTCCTGAGATCACGTCAAGCGCTGACACACGAAACTTCGTCCGCGCGCTAAGAGCTTATTCCGTAGATATCTTAGTATTTTTTGGGGGGGATGGCACAGCAAAGGATCTTGTTGATGCGAACGTGGATATACCAGTCCTTGGTGTTCCAGCTGGAACCAAAATGTTTAGCTCAGTGTTCTCTATATCTGCGGAAGATGCCGCTTCTGTGTTGAGATCGCTTCTTTCGGGAGATGAAGCGGTAATCGTTAATGGAGACGTAATATATGTTGATGAAAACAAGTACTCTGCAGGAGATTTAGCTCTCTCTTCGTATGGTCAGTTAAAAATACCCTCTTCCCCCATGATCATTAGGACTTGCAAAGGAGAATATCCAGATAGCACTATTATGGACATAGTCGAATATATACAAGAAATAATGAGGCCAGGTGTCAATTATATCATTGGCCCTGGTTCGACATGCCTTGAAATAAAAAAGTTGTTCAGCAATAATGGAACTGCATTCGGCTTCGATCTCATAAAGGATCGGGAGATCGTGGCCAGAGATCTCTCCGAGAAAGAAATTTACGAATCTGAAATTAATCCCACAAAAATAATTATTTCTCCGCTTGGAGGTCAGGGGTTTCTTATTGGAAGAGGCAACAAGCAGTTATCAGCAAGAGTGATAAAAAGAACAGGTTTTGAAAATTTAATTGTCGTTTCTGGTGCAGAAAAACTTAATGGTATCAACAGCCTCTACATAGATATCAACAACTTGGATTTTACTATCCCTAGTTACACAAAAGTGCTTTACGGATATGGCACTTTCAGACTGGTAAAGCTTCAGAGATAAAGTACAACAACACGGAAAGGGAACAACGCATATGTCTGGGCAAACACCAAGTGGCCTATGTTAACAATTAGTAAC
>JAJYVJ010000078.1 GCA_021792045.1 Thermoplasmata archaeon
TACCCTCCAGTGTATCCAGAATGAAATCTGAGCACACTGTAAAATACTATTACTACAAGTACTGCAGCTGAAACGCCAAGAGCATACTCAAAGGTGTGCTTCTTGAAGAAGAAAGATGCAATTGCAGCGATTACCATCAACGAAAACAATAAAAGTATAATCACCTTAAAGCACCCCTCCAAGTATCATTATAAGCAATATGATCGACATGCCGATCAATATGATAACAAAGTAATTCTCGACAATACCGTTTTGCAACTTCCTCATGCGACTCCCTAGCCCTATGGTTCCGGTTCCGATGGAATCAATAGCTTTATTGTAAGCGCTCTCAAATGCACCAAATCCGGCAGATACTGGGGCTATGACCCTCTCGGCAATTACATTCGTGAAAAGAGTGTCGAGATAGAATTTATTTTTGACAATCTTGTACCAAGGGCTCTTGTCAAAGTGGAGTTTTTTCCAAAGGTCAGTGCCGTAGAGGAAATAGGTAACTATAAGTCCTATGACCATAAGCACTTCTGGAAGATATTGTATGTAATAAGGCAGAGAGGGCATTACGTAATTTGGATACAAGAATCCATAAAATTGAGGTTGGACGATCCCCAAAAACAGGGCCCCTGCTGCCAGGAAAAACAATGGAATTAAAGGAAGAATCTTTGGATCCTTGGCATGCTCTGCGAGATCCGACCTTGGTTTACCCATGGCAACGAGGAAGAACATACGGAATGTATAAAGAGTTGTAAGAAGTGAGCCTATAAGAAGGAACAGCCATGGAAGTAGAGAAGCAATGTTCCCACCTTGAAGGTAATAAACGTACGAAGCAGATATGATCGTATCCTTCGAGAAATATCCAGATGTGCCAGGAAAGGCTATAAGGGCTGCTGCGCCAATTAAAAGCAGGGTAACAGTCATAGGCATCCTTTTCCACAGCCCTCCCATCTTCTTTATATCCCTTAACTCAAGTAAAGCAATGAGTATAGCTCCGGTCGAAACGAATAGCAAAGCTTTGAAGAATGCATGAGTTACCAACTGGAATATACCGTAGGTAACTCCAGAATAGCCTATGATTCCAGCCAATCCGATAGCTGCCATCATGTATCCTATCTGGCTTATTGTTGAATAGGCTAAAACCCTCTTTATGTCGTTCATAACAAGCCCGAGTATCCCAGCATATATGGCCGTAAATGAACCGAGAATAGCGACCGAATAAAGAGCAAAGGAAGATGATGCTTGAAATATTGGGAACACCCTTGCAACTAGATATACGCCAGCGGTGACCATCGTTGCGGCATGTATCAGTGCAGACACAGTAGTTGGCCCTTCCATTGCATCTGGAATCCACACGTGCAACGGGAACTGAGCAGATTTACCGGCAGCACCAGCAAGGAATAGTACTGAAACTATGCCCAGCGTTGTGGGACCGATGGCTGTTGCGATAACTTTTGCATTTGTGATCAGATACGGTATGCTAAGAGGGCTGTTTGCTCCAAGGACTGATATGTGTGCGGAGAGTGATGCATAAAGAATAGCAATTCCAACCAGAAATAGGAGATCGCCTACACGTGTAACAATAAAGGCCTTTTTGGCTGCAGCAGTAGCATTTGGTTTGAAGAACCAGAATCCTATGAGGAGATAAGAACAGAGACCGACGAGTTCCCAGAATAAAAAGAATAAAACCAGGTTAGATGCTACGATAAGCCCAAGCATTCCAGCAGTGAACAGCGAGGTTTCAGCAAAATACGTATGCTTGTTAGGATCGTCTTTCATGTAGTATATGGCAAAAAGATGTATCATTAGAGATACAAACGATACCATCAAAGCCATTATTATTGCTAAATGATCGATGTATATTCCTGCATCAATATTAAAAAACCATTTAAAATGGTTATATATTGGTTGCCCTGAGGAATTTATCTTTAAGAGCGTAAGAATCGAGAACACAAGAGAGAGACCTATCGCAGTAGACGCAATTATTCCTGCTGTTATTCTGTACTTGCGCCCTGCGATATAACTCGCAAGGAAACCAACAAGAGGAGAGATGACTATTAACCAGCCATACCAGTATATTGCTGCAGACATCGCTTTACCACCTTATCTCCTTGAGAAGAGAGATAGCGATCTTCCCAAAACGTCTGAAAGTAGCAGAGAGCAAGCTTAATCCAATAACAGATTCAACTGCGCCTATACCTATGCCCATAAGAGCCATCACAATTGGCTGTACAGAGGCATAATAAATCGCGATAATAACCAGATTCAGGATTGCCGAGTTTATCAGTATTTCTATGGAGATCAACATCTTTATACCTATATTTGAAGTCATAACGCCATAGAGCCCGACAATGAAAAGTATCAGAGAAAGCATGCTGGCAACAAGTATATACATTAATCTTCCCTCCCTGCAATGTAAAACATTCCGATTACACCTGCCACCATAATAAGAGATAGTAATTCAAATGGCACCACGTATTCATTGAACAGAAGCTTGCCGACCGCATTAAGGTCCTGCGATGACGGTATGAACGAGCCCTTTATGCTTATGACCTCAAAGCCAAATACCAAAAGGAATATTATAGAGGCTAGTGCTGCAATTCGTTTATTCATATTCCTTACCTCCCGTCAACATTAGCGTAAATACTGTCAGTGCAGTTACAGCACCAACAAATACTAACACTTCGACAGCACCTACAATTGACGCACCAAGAAATATGAAAAGTCCCGAAAGAACTACGAGAAAAACGAATAAATATATTACCGAATGAAGTAGATTCTTCTCTGAAACAGATTTTAGGGCTAGCGGAATCAATATAATAGCAAAAAGGGCGTATATTATTGTATAAATCATTTGATTACCTCATCTTCTGGGAGTGAGAGCTCTTCTGGGGAGTAAGTGAAACTGTTCCTGGTGCGTGAGGTTTCAAATACGTGAGTGAGATAAATTGCGTCGGTAGGGCAGATCTCTTCGCAGTTCCTGCAAATCGTGCATGTTCCAAAATTCACATCGGGGTATATCTTTCTCTTGTTTCTGGGATTTGCTCTGTTCAGACTGGTCATGGCGATACTCTTGTTCGGGCATACCTGCTCACAGAGAGTACAGCCAACACAGTCGTCGAGCGAAAGGAAAATTCTGAATTTGAATCGATCTTCTATTATCCTTTTCTGCTCAGGGTACTGAGTTGTTATTGGTTTCTGAAAAAGATGCTTGAAAACGATAAACATAGCCTTTAATGTCCCTATGACAGGGATCTCTTTCTTAGGTTCCTTAACTTCGATCATATTCCCAACCCCAGTGTTAGCACACCGCTAATGATTAGATTTATTACAGCAATGGGCAATAGGTATTTCCAACCCATGTTAACGAACTTATCGATCCTGATCCTTGGAATTGAAAGCCAGACAAGAAATGCTACAAGCACCAGGATAAAGGTTTTTATAAGCAGATAAATGAAACCTGCATAACTTGAGAAAGGCCCGTTATAACCGCCCAGGTATAATACTGATACAAGCATTGATCCGAGAAATATGCTGCCAAATAGGCCCATATAAAACATACCAAACCTCATACCGCTGTATTCTGTACTATATCCGGATACAAGCTCACTGTCACTCTCGCCGAGATCAAATGGAGAATAGGCCGCTCTGGCGATCATAGCAATGAAGAAAACGAATAATCCGATGACTTCTGGGATTCCGTAAGGTATAAACTGGACACTGGTTAAATCCTCTAGATTCAGGCCGTTAGCAGTTCTGGCTGATGCCATCATAACGAGCGCAATGACGGAAAGCATCATTGGAATCTCGAAAGAAATATCCTTTGCGACACCTCTTAGAGCACCAAGAACGGCATACTTATTCTTTGAACTCGCACCCGCCACTATCTCTCCAATTGGCATAATAGCCAGTGCCCCGAAGATTAAGAGCAAGCTGACATTAGAGTGCGTTATCGTCAGAGAACCTATCCAGTAAAAGCTACCATAGGGTATGATGGCAAAACCAACAAATAATCCTATGAATACTATAAGGGGAGCTACCCTGAATGCAAAATCATCCCGCCCACTTGGCAAAATACTCTCCTTCCCCATTAGCTTAAGGGCATCGGCAATAAGCTGCAAAGATCCGAATTTGCCAACTCTGTTTGGACCATACCTAAGTTGCAGGCGTGCCATGTACTTTCTAAACAAGTATATAGTAAATATGAGGACAACGGCTACAAATACCATGAAAAATATGGTCTCGAATATATAGGCCAAAAAGTAAGAACCATAATGACCCGCGCCTGCAAAAAAGAGCGCCAGTCTTAATAGGATATTCATCTGTCAATCTCTCCAAAAACAAGGTCAAAAGTTCCCAGAATGGCTATCAGATCGGCAATCATTTGATCCTTTGCCAGCACAGGTGTAACACTGAGATTCTTGAAGGTCGGACTCCTAACACGCACGCGGTAAGGTTTCACACCACCGTCTCCAACTAGATATACGCCAAATTCCCCTTTGGAAGATTCGGTCCTTGCATATACGTCGCCATCCCCTCTTAGCCTTATCATCAAAGGTTTCTTTGCTTTAGGATTGAAGTACGGGCCATCGGGTATTTTCTTTATTGCCTGCTTCAGTATCTTTATTGATTGTCTCATCTCCTCTATTCTTACGAGATATCTTGCGAGGTTATCTTTCTTATATGATACCGGAACGTCGAAGTTGACCTTATCATACATAAGATATGGTTCCTTCTTCCTTATATCGTAGTCAATCCCGGAAGCCCTTAACAGTGGGCCAGTAACACCATAATCAAGGGCAACCTCAGGCTCCAGTATCCCCATTCCCTTATTTCTTGAAAGGAAGATATCGTTTTTGATGAAAGTCTTGTTTATGTCCTCAAGTTTCTTGGGAAATTGATCTATAAATTGTTCAATATCATAGATAATTTTTTCATTTATGTCCTGGTATACGCCACCGATGCTCATGTAATTGAGCTGCTGCCTTGATCCGCTTATATCTACAAATATACGCTGTATTTTTTCCCTCTCTGCGAAGCAATAGAAGAAAGGTGTAAGCATACCAAGATCCAGACCAAATGCACCTGTCCAGACAAGATGCGCGGCAATCCTGTTCAGTTCGGCCATTATCAGTCGGATCCACTGTGCTCTTTCAGGAGGTGGTATATCTAGCAATTTCTCAGCTGCCTCAAGATATCCAACCTCCATGTTCATTGCCCCCACATAGTCCATTCGATCAAAATAAACAGTAGCATCACAATAATAATCAAGTTCACACAACTTTTCGGCATTCCTGTGAAGGTAGCCAATAATTGGTTCGCATTCCTTCACTATTTCTCCATCTAGCTTCACCTTAAGTCTAAGGACACCATGCATGGACGGATGCTGTGGGCCCATGTTGAGTTCAACCCACTTATTTCCGTTTGTAGATTCGCTATCCTCTTTAAGCATTACCAGCCATCCCCTGGATCAAAAGTTGCATAGTCGTCACCGTTCTCGTCCATGTTGATATACTGAACTTTTGAAAGATCGTAATTCTTTCTCAATGGATGCCCGACCCATGATTCTGGCAGAAAGAGTCTCTTGAGGTTAGGGTGGCCTTCAAAGACGATACCCATGAGATCATACTGTTCCCGCTCATCCCAGTCGGCACTGCTGTACAATGAAGTAAGACTTGGAACACGTTCGTCGAGCGTCTCGGTTTTTATCACGAGATACTTGTCTTCCTTCATGTTATGTAGATGATACACAACTTCAAGCTTGTCCTTACGATCAATTCCTGTAATCAAAGAAAGATGGTCATATCCCTGCGATTTCAAATCTTTCATGAGGGCTATTAAATTCTCTTTTGCAACCTTGATCACTTTTCGCCCATCCTTACCAATTGATTCTTCAATTACTTCCACCATGAAATCACCTGTCCGTCTCGTGCCTTATCTTCTTTTGTAGCAGTATGAGGCCATGGGTGAGCGCTTCAGGAGTCGGAGGGCATCCAGGAACATAAACATCGACTGGTATTACCTTGTCGACTCCAAGAACAACAGAGTACCCCTGATTATATGGGCCACCCTGTATAACACAAACTCCCTGAGCGATAACATATTTAGGATAAGGCATTTCATCATACAACCGTCTAACACGCGGAGCCATCTTTTTTGTTACGGTTCCTGATACAATCATAAGGTCGGACTGTCTCGGCGAATTCCTGAATATTTCACTACCAAATCTCGAGATATCCAGATCAGAAGCTTGAATGGCCATCATTTCTATTGCGCAACAAGCCAATCCGAAAGTAAGCGGCCAGAGAGAATTACTTCGACCCCACTCGAGCGCTTTCTCAAGTGTGGTGGTGAGGATTCCCGTTTCTCCCGTCTTCATTTCATCCACCTCATGTAACCTTCCTTAAATGCATAGAGAACGATAAATAATGGCATAGCAAGGAAAACCAGCGTTTCAATAAATGGCAAAATGCCTAGGGCTTTGAAATCCATTGCCCACGGAAAAAGCAGTACGATATCGATATCAAAAACAACAAACAGGAGTATTATTACGAAATATTGCACAGTAACAAACTTCCCAATATCTCCGCGTGCCACCTCACCAGATTCATAAGTCTCCAGATACGCCCCATCCTTAACCTCTGGACCTTTTTCCCTGACCATCGAAGAAACTATGTCATCAACTTTTAACGAAACGCCTTTGGTTCTCTTATACCGCCCTTCGCTAAGAGACGGTAAAACACTGAAAAGACCGATCATCCCTGCAATCAGAAGTACAAGGACGATGAGTAAAGGGATGTAGCCGTCCAACATCTTTTCAGTATAGTTGGAATCTATTTAAGTATTATTTATCACCAATTAGACGCGGGTTCCTAATCGATCAACGCATGCCATTTATTATATCAGATCTTTTTTTCCCAGAGCCAAACTCCATAACGATCGCAGTTATCTTAACAACATGTCTCGAGTTGTGGAGAGACGTATACTGCCCCTATTACAGCACGTCAAGCAAGTCATCTTCGAATTCGGTTTATATGATATTAATGCTTTGATCAATTTTGCCCTGAGAGCAGCATCAGTGCTTAAGGCAACCATTCACAACATCATAATGAGCATAATTATTTCTGAGATAGCATCTTAAAAATATTGACAGCATCTTTAGGATCAAATATTCGGTTCTCTCTCGCTTTTATCCTAGGGATAAGATTCGCCATTGTGACGTCATTTTCATTCAAGATTAGGTCTTTTATGATCTTCTCCAGCTCATTATGACTCACTGCCTGAAGGTCCGGCATAACAGAAAGATCTGCGAAACTCACTCCATCAACAAAATGCCTTAAAAGCGTCTTTTCAAGTCCAGACGAAACGATTCCAATTGAGATGCACATTTCTGCGGCCTTGACAACAGCACTAGGCAAAACGGGTGTCGAG
>JAJYVJ010000079.1 GCA_021792045.1 Thermoplasmata archaeon
CCCGGTGAAGAAGTCCCAAATGCACAGTTCAGGTATATAGGAAGTTATGGAAACTGGCAGCGTCTTATAAAGAAAGAAATAGATCCTATCCAAGGTATACTTACTGGTAAATTTAAACTTGAAGGCTCAATGATGAAGATAATGCGCTACACGAAAGCTGCTAAAGAAATGGTCAACACTGCCTCAGATGTCAAGACAGAATTTTAGGTGATTTGATGTGGTTTTTTAGATCACCAAAGATCGTATATGGAGAAGATGCGCTTAGTTTCTTGAGCACGCTTGACACTAAAAAAACACTAATAGTTACAGATCAATTTCTTTCTAAAACATCAATTCTATCAAAAGTCATGGATGTACTTGGGCGTGGCGTCGAGGTACGAATCTTTGATAAAATAGGAACTGAACCAAAACTTTCGGATATTGTAAAAGGAACGGAGCTTCTTGCAAAGTTCGATCCGGATTGCGTTATTGGGGTCGGAGGCGGATCATCGATGGATGCAGCGAAAATACTCTTTGCAATGAACGAGATTCCTGGCCTTTCTCCATTTGACATTACACCGATAAACGATCTAAAATTACATAAGAAAAGCAGACTAGTTGAGGTTCCTACAACGAGCGGCACAGGTTCCGAATGTTCTTGGGCCGCTGTCTTTACTGACGATGTGGAAAAGAGGAAAAATGAGATAGCTTCTCCGGAGATACTTGCAGATTACGCTATTCTTGATCCGTCGTTAGTCATTGATTTACCAAGGGAACAGACGATCAATACAGCTACCGATGCTGTAACCCATGCCATTGAAGCCTATGGTAGTCAGTGGCGTAACGTTTTCTCTGATGCCATGGCGGAGAAGGCACTCGAATTGATAATTCCTAATCTTCCGATAGTGCTCAAAAATCCTGGGAATATAGATGCCCGAAACAACGTTCATATAGGTGCTTCCATGGCGGGAATTAGCTTTTCAAATTCCCAGATAGGCCTTGCCCACGCTCTTGGTCATGCATTGGGCGCAGAATTCAAGATTGCACATGGGAAGGCTGTTGGGCTATACCTTCCACGTGTTATTTCTTTTAACTATGATGCGGTCAAAAGTCGTTATGACAAGTTGAATTCACTATTCCCAGACGAATATAGATCCGAGAATCTATCTGAAACTATTTTCAGATTCCTTGGATCTATTGGTGAAGCCAGGAATATTAGGGAAGCAGGAATAGATCCAGGTGCATATATGGCTAGTATAGAAGAGATTGTTTCACTGGCCTCTGAATCTACTGGAATGCTCACAAATGCGAAAGATTCCACGTCTGAAGATCTAAGAAATATCGCAAGGAGTGTTGTCTGATGTCTGTAGAATCGTACGGAAATATAGTGAATGGGACTGAGGATCACGAAGGATCGGAATATGTACTAAAAAGCCCGGCAACCGGTGATACTATTGCCACTGTTGTCGATGGAGGGGTAAAGAAGATACGTGAAGTAATAGATGCTGCGCAGGATGCATTCTATGGTATATGGTCAAAAACATCTCTCCATGATCGTAAAATTCTCCTCCAGAAGCTTTCGGATAGAATCCAGGAAAGAAGCAATGAATATGCTATGCTTGAGAGTCTTTCTACTGGAAAGACGCTAAGGCAGAGTACTCTCATGGACATACCTCTTGGAATAGAACATATTTCCTATTTTGCAAACGAAACTGAATTTTCATTGGAACGGAAGATCGAACATCCAGAATTTCCCGATACTCATGGGATTATTCAGAATGTTCCCATGGGTGTGGTCGGTGCTATAACTCCGTGGAATGTTCCCTTTCTCATGGCAGTTTGGAAGGCTGCACCTGCTCTTCTTGCTGGAAATACGCTTGTTATAAAACCATCAAGTTCTACGCCTATCACAACCATTGAGATGGCCAAAGATGCTCTTTCAGTTGGTTTTCCTCCCGGGGTTTTGAATGTTGTCTGTGGTAAAGGTGAAACCGCCGGAGAAGAGTTGGCAAAGAGTGAAAAAATCAGAATGCTCAGTTTTACTGGTTCAACAGAGACTGGAAGGCATATAAGTTCTGTGGCTGGCGTGAAGAAGCTGACACTTGAGTTGGGTGGGAAATCTCCAAACATAGTTTTCGAGGATGCGGATTTAGAAAGAGCTTCTATGGGCGTGATTTTTGGCATTTACCTGAATTCCGGACAGTTATGTGAATCTGGTAGCAGACTTTTGGTGCAGTCTTCAATAAAAGAAAAATTTCTCGTTACACTAAGAAAGAAGCTTGATGAAATGAAGGCCGGTAATCCGATGGAAATGGAGACAGACGTAAGTGCAATAACAACCCGTTCACAAAAGTTGAAAATAGAGAAGCTTGTTACCGAGGGTCTGCAAGAAGGATCAAATCTCTATTATTCTAAGAACATAGACGGATTAGTACCATCACTGGGTTTCTATTATCCGCCAACAATACTTGATAACGTGAATATGGATATGAAGATAGGCAACGAAGAAATTTTTGGGCCAGTCCTCTCGGCGATAGAATTCAAAAACGAGAACGAGGCAATGGAAATAGCTAACAGGAGTTCCTATGGTCTTGCTGCCGGCGTCTGGACAAAAGATCATAGTAAAGCAATGCGTGTTGCGTCTTCTATAGAATCTGGAACTGTATGGATAAACGAATATCATCTTCTTTCTGCTGCAGCACCGAGAGGCGGTTTCAAGAACAGTGGAGTTGGTAGAGAACTGGGTCTTGAAGGTATATTGGAATACACTCAAACAAGGCACATTTTCGTTGGCAGCGAAAGTGGGGAGCAGGATCAGGTTGCTTATGGCTTAGTATTAGCAAAACAATCGTGAGCTTTTGTTAATACAATCTTTTTCAATGCACTGATCAAACCTGATTAAATTGATTTTACACAATTTTTGGCAACTTATCAATTTTCTGCTTTTGGTTGATCTTTCAGGGAAATTACGGCGAATTCCTGGTCAATGCAGCCGGAGATTGTCATTTTATCACTGATCTGGATTCGTAACAGAAACTGGAAATGGAATATCCAAAAAAAGTGTTGTGAAGAATATACCTGGTATTCAACATGCATTATCTGAACTCGAAATGGATATTGTTCACTACGTGAAAATTATGGATTTTTAGATCTGAAGCAGAAAAAACCTATGTCTGCACATAACAATGCTACAATTTCTCATGCTAAACTCCAGTTGGAATGTCAAAAGGATTGGTGTTAGAAGGATAAATATTAAAAATTAGACGGGAAAATATTTTCAGATGTGTTTCTTGACTCTAATCGCGGTTACCTTGTACTCTGGCGTATTTTGTTTATAATCTCTGTTTGAGCTTGTAACGTCATTCAACCTAGTTTCTGGATCGTTGAATGTGGCAAAAGCCACACCTTTAACCAGAGAGTAATCCAATGAAATCTTGAGTTTTGCTTTTCCAAATTTGCTTTCTACGTCAGCATAATCTCCCGCATGCAAATTAAAGTTAACGGCATCTTCTTTGGAAATATATAAGTAATCCGTGTCGCGTAGATTTCTGTTCCCTGATCTGTCTGTCATGGTAGATGCGTTGAATTGAAAGAGTGATCTGCCAGTTGAAAGAAGTATAGGGAAGTTCTGATCGGTTGACTCAGTTGATGGAATATAATCGATTCCAACAAGTGACGTTCTTTTTCCTTTAGTAAATTGCTCCACATGAAGAATCTTAGTTCCTGGATCGTCCGTTGAGCTACAAGGCCATTGAAGTCCACCATTCTCAATGCGTTCATATGCAATGCCATGTCCCCCGCTCCAAAGATCTCTAATCTCGTTCCAGATTTCCTCTGGTGAATCAAAATCGAATCCTCTCGTGAAACCCATTTTCTGTGCAACGAGTTGGATGATTTCCCAGTCTGGTTTTGAATTCCCACGAGGATTTATTGCTTTTCTGACACGCTGTACCCTTCTTTCTGAATTCATAAATGTACCGTCTTTTTCGTAAGAGGATACGGCAGGGAGAAAAATAGATCCGAACTTCTTGGCAGTTTCGTTAAGGAAAAAATCTTGGATAATTATGAAATCCATTGCATTGAACGCTTTTTCGGTGAATTTCATATCTGGATTTGTAAGGTAAACGTCCCATCCCATGATCCACAAACCGTGGAAAGTACCGGCGGTAGCTGCATCAAGCATCTGAATTTCATCGAGGCCCTTATTTTTTGGGATCTTACTCTTCCATACCTGCTCAAATTTGTTTCTTCCCTGCTCAACCGGAACATAACCTGTTAATTTTGATGGTTCACAGCCCATATGCGCAGAACCCTGAACATTGTTCTGCCCACGCAACGGATTCACACCGCTTCCTGCTTTTCCTATATTACCAGTAAGCAGGGCAAGATTTACAAGGTCGATTACACCATCTGTGCCTTGCAGATGTTCAGTTATCCCGAGGCCGTGAAACATCATTGATGGTTTTTCCTTTGCGTAGAGTCTCGCTGCTTTTCTGATGATCTCAGGTTCCACTCCGCATATATCTGCTGCTCTCTCTGGAGGCCAGTCATCAGCTAATTTCTTAAAATTATCATAATCATCAACTCTTTCATCTATAAATTCCCTGTCAACTAAATTCTCGTTTATTATCACATTAGCAAATGCATTTATCAATGGTATATTTGTGCCGGGTCTTATCTGCAAATGGTATGTGGCTAGTTTTGCGAGTTCTGTTTTCCTAGGGTCTACAACAATGAGATTCGAGCCTCTCAACCTCTGCTGTTTTATCCTGGCACCCACAACAGGATGATTCTCGGTAGTGTTAGTTCCAAACAGCATAAGAGTACGAGCTTTCTCTATATCATCAAAAGAATTAGTTGCGGCCCCAGTGCCTAGGACAAGCCCCATTCCAGCTGCAGTCGGGGCGTGGCACACTCTTGCACAACTATCGACATTGTTGGTTCCTATTACAACCCTCGCAAATTTTTGAGCCATATAATTTTCCTCATTGGTAGCTCTAGCCGACCCAAGAACTCCAACAGAATCAGGGCCATATTTACTGGAAATATCTTTCAGGTTCTGAGCGGTAAAAGCTATGGCTTCGTCCCATCCTACCTTTATCCATTGTCCATCCTTTTTGATCATAGGTTCCGTTATTCTGTCCTGGGAGTCGACAAATGAAAATGAATATCTCCCCTTCACGCAGAGATGTCCCTTGTTAACCGGTGAATCCATGACAGGAAGTATCTCAACTATTCTGTCACCTGATGTTCCTATATTTATTTCACAACCAGTTCCGCAATAGGGACAGACGCTACGCGTAAATTGCTCAGGATATCCAGTTTCAATCACTGAGATATCTTCTATTGCCCCTGTGGGACAGGTGTCAGAGCATGCCCCGCAACTAACGCATGAACTGTCAATGAGATTCTCACCACCATCAGCGAGTATAGTTACCCTGTCTCCCCTGTTCCATTTTTGCCAAACGAATTGTCCCTGCACCTCAGCACAGATCCTGACGCACCTGTAACAATCTATGCATTTCGTCATATCTACATTGATGAATGGGTGGTACTTTCCTGTAGTTTGAAGGTGCATTTCGTTATGTTTTGATTCTGAGGGAGCCAATTGAAAGCGCTTCAGAAGTTTATAAAAGTCCTTCCGCGTATCAAGTTGTTTAACATCCATCCCTTCCCTTTTAAGAAAGAGCTTCAAAAGGGTTTTCCTTTCTTCATTCAAATCAGGGGTGTCTGTTTCTATAATCATGCCATCTTGTATTTTTGTATTACAGGAAGTGCTCGGATGGCTGTTCTTATTTATGTGGACTATACAGAGTCTGCAGCCTCCATACTCTTCAAGTCTATCGTCGTGGCAAAGGGAGGGTATGTCAATACCAACCGCCTTTGCCGCGTTTAACACAGACTTTTGGTCGCTAAATTCTGCATCTATTCCGTCAATTTTTACATGAAACATGAGTCGATATCCTCCTTATAATTTGTTATGGCGCTTTCAAGAAATTCCCCTAAACCGCTCCCTAGTCCGCAAAGGCTTGTTTCCCTGAGTGCTGTGACTAACTGCGAAAAGTCCTCCTCGGTGTAATCACCTCTGCCTTTATCATTTGAAGAGAATATTCGCTGAATCTCCCTGCTACCCAGACGGCAAGGCGTGCATTTACCGCATGATTCGTAAGCAACAAAGGATGAAACATTTTCTACCAATTCCTTTATGGAGGTATTTTCATCGAATGCTATTATCCCGCCATGTCCCAGTTCCGCGCCGATGGAACGCATTTCTTCATAACCAATTCTAGTTTCAAACTTATTTGGTGGAACTATGCCTGTCAAAGGACCTCCTACAATTACGCCTCTTATTGTTCCTGATCTTAAGCCACCACCAATGTTCCTCACGATTTCATCTATAGTTACGCCCATATCTACTTCATAAAGCCCTGGATTCACAAAGAGGGAATTCAGGGATACCACTTTCGTTCCCCTGCTTTTCGAAAATCCGATTCCAGCAAATTCATCTGCTCCATGCAAAATAATCCATGGAATATTCACAAGAGTTTCAACATTGTCAACAATGGTAGGTTTACCAAAAAGACCCTTCTCTGTTGGATATGGAGGCCTGAGAGAGACTTCGGGACGTTTTCCCTCGATAGATCTAAGCATCGCAGTTTCCTCACCGCAAACATAACTGCCTTTGCCCCGAATAACTTCTATTTCAAATGAGAATCTTGATTTCAGGATATTTTTACCCAGAAGATTCTTAGCTCTCAAATCTCCTATCGCTTTTGTTATAGTTGATATCGAATCTGGGTACTCTCTTCGTATATAGATATAACATTTATTGGAGCCTACAGAATATCCGGCGATCATGGCTCCTTCAAGAAGCTTAAACGGATCATATTCCATAATAGTTTTGTCAATGTATGCTCCAGGATCTCCTTCATCAGCATTAACGACTATGTACTTTTGCTCAACCGTTTCATTTAAAACGGATCTCCATTTCTTTCCCGTAGGGAATCCTGCTCCTCCCCTGCCCCTTAAGGACGAACGTTCCACCTCACTAATAACATCTTCTGGTTTCATTAAAAGAGCCTTTTTTAGTGCCGAGAATCCTCCCTTTGTAATGTATGCATCTAGATCAAGAACGGTTCCATGCACGGCATTGTCCAGGACTATTGCCTCTTTTGATCGTATTTCTATTCTTGGTTTGCCAGTTTTATTTGAGGATACAGGTGCTAAATAACATTTTCCCAGACAGTACGTCTTTGTCTCGCTTTTTTCAGACATATTAAACAAGTCAGGGTCCAGCTTTCGTGCAACGAAACATGCAGCTCCAGAACAGTACTCAACATTCCCAGGTTCCTTGGGGAAGGAATAAAAGGAATCTATCTCCTC
>JAJYVJ010000080.1 GCA_021792045.1 Thermoplasmata archaeon
CGCTCTTTCTATCGCATCGTTCAGACCGGTAACAGATCTCGCATCCGTCCGGGCTATGATAACAAAATCATCATTTTTTCTTGCATCAACAGCAGCTCTAATTTTAAGAATCATTTCACCTGGATCGACAAGAACCTTTCCTGCAAGATGACCGCATTTCTTCGGAAGCACCTGATCCTCGATATGGACAGCAGAGGCCCCCGCGCTTTCGAGCACTCTCACAGTTCGTGTAACGTTTATTGCTTCACCAAATCCAGTGTCCGCATCGACTATAAGTGGGAGTTTGGAAACTTGAACGATTCTTCTAACACTATCCGCCACTTCCGTAAGCGTAGTTACTGAAAGATCTGGTAGTCCCATTGACCCTGCAACTCCGGAACCAGATAAATAAAGTGAGTTAAATCCTGCTCTTTGAGCCTGAAGAGCAGCTATCCCGTCAATAACTCCAGGTGCTACTGCAAAGTTGTCTTTTAGGATCTTTCTTAACGCCGAAGGTCCTTCGTTTACATTATCTCTCAAAATCGACATAAGGAATCACTGTTCTACTATCCCAGCATCATAGATTATGGTTTCCTTGTACATATTTAAGGCCTAGTGACTAGTTTTTGTTGCTTACTTCCTGTGAAAGGAGTTCAAACAGATCATCAATTTGTCTCTTCTCCATGCTCTTGCAAAAGTCAATAATTTCCTTAGCACGTTCTTCGCCCATTAAAGACTGTGCTTTCCTTTTCAGGTCGTCCCATGAATATGGATTCCTGAAATGCCCTTTTGGTACTATGACTTCCTCGGTTTCTTCCATTCGATCGGTCTTAACTGTTATCTTTACCGGAAGATACTCTGGATACATCTCGTTGTACTTCTCTGTTACATTAAAATCAGTTCTGTCGATCAAATCAAGCAAACTTTTCTCTTCAAAATAACTCTCCTGGAATGTATCTGGGGTGGGTGCACCGTGAAGAAGTGTGTAGGCTATAATGAATGGCATGCTGTGGTCTGCGGTTTCCCTGGTCCTTGGCCTCCGTTTCTCAGGGTCCTTTATAATAATTTTGTTTGCCACCTCGAATGTCTCGACAGTTACACCTTGAATGACGCCTCTTAGCCGTTTATGCAAAGACTCAGCAGCTTCGGCAGCGCTCATAGCGTGGTATTCTACTGGGTAATTCTTGATCATTGTTTTGAGCACCTTTCCATATGTTATATCAAGATCAAATGCTCCTGAGACCTGTTTGAAGAATCCAAATTCACCCTCAAATATGGGGGATGGCCCGCTTAATCCCTCCTGTGCAAGAACAGCGGCAAAAACACTGTTCCTGCTTGCATTGGCTGCTGTACACCCTTTCCACATGCTAAGTTCTCCTGCCCTGGTCTGTCTGAGGCTTATGTTGTTGTTTATAGCGAGACCAAGCAGATTTTCGAACTTCGTTTCATCGAGATTAAGGATGAGTCCGAGACCACTGGCAGAAGAAATTGAATCATAAGTTACGTGATCCCAACCTCTGTCACGAATGGAGACAACATCGGACAAAGAACATACCACGTCATAGGCCATATTGACACCCTTCAATATTTGCATGACCGAAAGTCCAAAAGCATCTCCTATGGAAAGCATAGGGGGTATGTTATCAGATGGGTGAAGGGCTTCCTTTGAAAGGTAAGTATCATTAAAATCTAGATAACGTGTCATGGTTCCGTTTATGAAAGCAGCAGTGTCAACTGAAGCCTTTTCATTTGAAAAATAAATGTGTGCGTTATGCTTTCCGTTTGCAGGTAGCAATGCTTTCTTTTCTAAAACCACAGGTTCAGATCTCATGGCTCCGAATGATACAACAAGAGAATCTGCAACCCTTTTCTTGAGTTCGTCCAACAACTCACCACTTAGCGGATGATCCAATATATCATTTGAATGTTTTATTATCTTTTTAACTACTGTATCCATTAATGGGACATTTATTTAATATATTTAAGGGTAGGATTACAAACAAGATTTTTTCATGCAAGCGAGAATAAAACAGATTATATATTTAAAGATAATTGTGAATCTTATCTATGCTACAAGGAATCACCTGTTTTGTGATAACCAACTGATAGCAGGGAATCTTCTCTGAATAACTATTTGTTACAAGCGGCCAGAGGTTTGTTCTTCTCCATTTATGTCACCTTCATCCCTAACGATATGGGCAGTTTTGCATAAACTCATTATCGAGTTCCGCGTAATTTTAAATCTTGAAAGTCGAGTCTCTGTCATATTAATGTTTCAATTACATGGCATTCAAGTATACAATCAATCGGGGTAGGCCTTTAGTCCGTTCATATGCTAAGGATATGAAACTGGAGCAATCAAAATCTGGCGGAGAATTCCCTTCGAATCAAACGTTGCATAGAGATCTTTGTGCGTGTTCCATCAGAGAATAATTCCACCTTTATACAGTTCTTTCTGGCAATACGCAAGAACTACACAATTTATCCACATCGCAGGTCTATTGATCTTCTTATTCATGACTTTTGCGACCTGATACGGATCTGATAAATGGTAAAAAAATAGGATGTTATTTTGCAATAATCAAATCGAGTTCAAAGTTGTATTTTCTTGGTTATTAAGTCAAAAAAAAGCATATTCAGACGGGCAAAATATTTATATTACAGTTCTGATATCCTATTATAGGGGAGCAAATGAACAAGAAGATTTTTGTTATTGGCGTCGTACTGTTGGTAGTTGGTGTTATTTTATTCGGATTAGGTTATGCCGTGGGTAGTACTGGCTCAACAAATTTGTCTGGTTATTCAGCTGGAACAATGGCCACATCGCAGATTAACATAACTTCAAATTCTTCCGTTCTTGTGGCTGGGGCAGGTATGTACCTTGTAAATAACTCAATGATAGGGGGGGTTTTTAGTTATTCATCAGCTCTGTCAAGTGCGATGAAACCTACTGCATCTATGAACGTTGGCATTCTGGATTTGAAGAGCTATTCTGTTACTCCAGGTCTTTATTATGTAGTTTATGCAGAAAATAATAGCTCTACGCCAACTTCGTTGCCGTCTGGGTATCACTATACTGTTTCGCCCATATTTGGTTCGACTTCAGCAACTATTCTGGGAATATTCGTTCTGGTGGGCTTGATTATTTTGATAATCGGAATAATATTGACAGTTATGGGGGGAATAGCTAAGCCTAAAGGAAAGCCGTCTTCCGAGAAGGAAGAGCAAAAACCACCAGAGGCACCACAACAAACACCACCGCAGACTGAAGAGCAGAAAACTGTGAGCAACACTGAGGAAAAAACCGGCAACACGAATACAGGCTCTGGGGAAAGTGCTGCTAAAGGTGAGAAAAGCGATAATCAACCCGCATCTAAAAAATCAACATCTGGTTCTAAGTCCTCGAAAAGTTCTAAATCCACAAAAAGTAACCAAAAAAAGAATCAGTGAATTTTTCTGGTTCTTTAATTCCAAATTTTTGAGAAAATAAGAATGAAATTTCTTTTTCTGGGCGATATGGTTAGCATAAGTCTATGGTGAATATAAACCGTTAGATCTTACTGTAATTGTTCCGAGTTGAATATACCTGATGCCTAATTCTGGGGTATACGGAGTATTGGGAAGTGAATCTTTCGTCAGGATTTCCGTTCCCTTATAATTACTAATAACATCCATAATCAATGAACAAAAAATTTAAATACTTGTTTTAGAATATATTCTTGGTCATTTATGGCACACAAAAAATTTGATGAAGATGACCCGGAAATAGCTAGTGCAGAAGAAATGGACGAAGTTGCCTTTGGGGAACCAAAAGGAGAAAAGAAAAAATCAAGGAACGATTCTCGTTCTGTCTCTAGGAAATAAACTAACTTCTCTGATATTTTGTAGATCTAGCAGAATCATCGTGAGACGCTCCAGACCTAATCCCCACCCTGCGTGTGGTGGCATACCATATCTGAAAGCTTTCAGGTGAAATTCAAAATCTGCTGGATTTAAACCTTTTTCCTTTAACCTTTTTTCTAATAAATCTACTTCGTGAATACGTTGCGCTCCTGATGTGATTTCTTTATCCCTGTATTGCAGATCAAACGAATTTGTCACAAGATGATTATCTTCCTTTGGCATGGTATAAAACGCCCTTACCTGAGATGGCCATTCAGTAATAAAATAAAACGACTTGAACTGTTCTCCTACAATTTTGAGTTGTTCTGGACTAAAATCTCCGCCAAATTCCATTTCAACACCATTTTTGTGTAGATAATCAATACACTTCTGATAAGAGATTCTAGGAAATGGAATTTCCGGAATTTCGATTTGTATTGAAGTGAGATCGCGAAAAGCATTGCTTAGGGCAACAGATTCTATGCCTGCTTTGACAGATCTTTCTAACACGCTCATAGCGTCATTGTGATCGGAAAAACTCATCTCAATGTCAATAGAGGTGAACTCATTCAGATGTCGGGGCGTATTATGTTCCTCTGCTCTAAAGGCTGGTCCAACTTCAAACACGCGGTCAAATCCTGCTGACATAAGCATTTCTTTGTATAACTGTGGACTCTGGTTAAGATAAGCACTTTTTTCAAAATACTTCACGCCGAAGAGATCGGCTCCACCTTCCGTTGCAGCAGCTACGATTTTAGGTGTGTGAACCTCAACAAAGTGTTCAGAATTCAAGAACTTTCTTATACCCCATAATAGTTCGCTTTCAACATGGAATATTTGCAGTCTTTCCGGCTTACGAAGATCAAGGAATCTATTATTAAACCTGGTGTCAAAGTCTGCTTCAACTGGATCTGCTATTCCCAAGGGAAGAGGAGTTAATGAACGATTAAGTAAGGAAAGATCAATTGTCTGTACCTCCATCCCTCCTTTTGCAGGGGAATGTTTATTCAGTATACCAGTAAGCTTTATTACGGACTCCCTGGTAAGTTCATTGATCATCTGCCTTGTTGATTCATTGTCCAGCTTGAGTGTTGACTGAATTATGCCAGTATTGTCTCTCACCATCAAAAAGGCAACGTTCTTTAATTTCCTGATATCCTGAACCCATCCCGCTATATCAACTCGTTTTCCGTCCTCTAAACCAGATAGTTCATAAATGTAGTTTCTAGACATTTATGGTTAATCCCATTGTATTAATTAAAATAATAGATGATCGAAAGACTAAATAATCAATATATAATAATTATACGTGAAGATTTACAAGATTCTCCTCTTTGTTTTGTTTGCGGTAACACTTGTAGCCTTGGCCGGTGTTTCTCATGCGAGCAGTCAGAAGGTAGTTGTTGTCTTGAATCTGGATGAAGAAATTGATCCAGGTTCAGGAAATTTTATAGCGAGTTCTCTTTCATCCTTAACCCCAAGTACAACCGAAGCTGTGATTATCAACATGAACACTCCTGGCGGAATTCTTGAGAATATGCTTCAGATGGTAAACGCAATAAACAGTACCGAAGCAAGAGGTATTAACGTTTATACATACATACCCGCAGACGGAATGGGGGCGTCAGCCGGTTCCTATGTTGCGATGGCTACAAATGGGATATACATGGGCTCCGGCTCTTATATCGGTCCTTCAACGCCGATTGTTGAGGGTGGTACCGCACTCGAAGAAAAGCATACAACCGATGCGATGGCTGCTTTGATGGGGAGTATGGCAATAGCGCATAACAGGAATGCAACTGCGGCGGAGAATATGGTGTTCAACAATACAGCTTACACCGAAACACAAGCTGTGTCAATCCACCTTGTAAACGGTTATTCTTCAAACCTTACAGTCCTGATCACATCACTTCATTTGTCATCTTATCCTGTAGTAACGGGCAATCCTAATTTCTATGATAACTTCCTTAGCTTTTTGAGTAACAGCACGGTAGACGGCATATTCATCCTTATAGGTGCAATCGCAATTCTAGCGGATCTGTTTCATGGAACTGCTATATTGTCCGCTATCGGTATAATCCTTATTGCTCTTGGACTTCTCGGCGCCGAGATCATTGGGGCCTCTCTTGTTGGGATAATACTCCTACTGGTGGGTGCTGTTTTGATCATCATTGAGGCAAAAACAGGTCATGGGATTTCACTTGTGGCGGGGGTAGTAACCGCGCTGATCGGTACATTCCTTCTGGCTTCTCCGTATCTGTCAAGTAATGTTGGATATTCGCCCGCTCCATACGGTGTTGATAGCTATATCGCTGCCATTGCGATTGGCGTTATAACAGTATTCTTTGGATTTATGATCAGAAGAATTGCTGTTACGTTTAGATCAAGAAAATTTACAGGCGCAGAAACATTAATAGGACGCACGGCAAATGTAAAGGAATCACTTTCTCCAAAAGGATGGGTATCAATAGATGGAGTTCGGTGGGAGGCAAAGACTCAGGACAACTCATCCATTGATAAGGGGCAGAAAGTAACAGTTATGGCGCGCGATGGCTTGGTATTGATCGTAAAGCAAATAAGTACTGAGCCCACGAAGAACGAATCAAACAAGGATCAATGAAAGACCTTTGAGACCGATATACTAAAGTGCTCATTAATCGTAAAACAAACCGATATGGTGAGAAATTTATTTTGCTTTCTTTTGTTGATCAGTTTCATCCAGAATCATTATTCGATTCGAAACTTTCCAGCATAAATTATGGCAAAAATGCAACAGAACATTGAAAGTAGTCGCATCAAAATATATCAATTGGTTATAACCGAGTTAGTCTAGCACGCTTAATCCTTTAGTGAAACATGCGCATTTAATTTATAACTATATGGTATTAAGTCTCCTATGCCAAGATTCATTTTAGGGTATGATGTTGGTGGAACCAAGGTATCCGCTGTGTTGGGAGATGAAAATGGAAGAATACGGTCTGTAGTAAGGAAACCTACGGTTAGGCACCTAGGACCAAAAAAACTTCGAGATGATCTAATAAATATGGGCTGGGAGGTAATGGAACGCAGTGGCGTAAAGCAGCCAGATAGCATTGGTGTAATTTTTGCCGGTCTTGTGGACCAAAAGAGGGGGGTAGTTATGTCATCTCCAAACATTCTCGGTCTAAGAAATTTCAACATTACAAAGATGCTTGAAGATGAATTCGGGACTAAGGCATACCTCGAAAATGATGCAACTGCGGCCACTATTGCAGAGAAACTATTCGGATCTGCCAAGAAGATGGACAATTTCGTATACATGACGATAAGCACGGGAATTGGGGGAGGTGCATTTGTTAACGGACAGCTTTACAGAGGAGCTCACGGAATGGCTGGCGAGTTTGGCCATATGGTTATTATGTCCAATGGGCCAATCTGCGGATGCGGGCGACGTGGCTGTCTGGAAGCAGTGGCCGGCGGAA
>JAJYVJ010000081.1:0-5450 GCA_021792045.1 Thermoplasmata archaeon
TCTCAGAAATAAATCGGTTATGGTAAATTCTTATGAAGGAAATAACAATTGACAACAGACTAATGGGGTATATCGCCCTTTTTGAAAAACTGGGTAAGATCGATGTCAAGGAATGTCTTGAAAATGACGATATGGTTCTCTTCCTGGTGGGGGAACACAAGATGGGTGAAATGTTCAAACGGAACCCGAATGTCATGTCCGAACTGAAAGAGAAGATAAACAAGCATATTCTCGTTGCAGAGGTATCAAGAGATCTTCTGAGCATGGTTAAAAATCTTTATTACAGATTCAAGGTGAAGGAGATCTATATCTCCTGGAAAATGGAACAGACCGAGGTTGTCGTCTCCGTGGAGCAGACAGAGGTCGGAAAAGTGATTGGTAAGGAAGGTAGGAACATAAAGCTCTTCAAGGAAGCGCTTTCCCGATACTTCAACGTAAAGAGTCTCAGCATCAAGCAATAATGGGTGCATAATTTCTATTAATTTTATATTTTAGTTGGTAATTAAGAATGGTAGCAATGAATAATGATCAAAGAAATGAAAGCGAAGATATCGGCATTGGTGAGGGCGAAAACGCAATAAGAGTCATACTGCCGAACAAGAGAAAAGGTGAAATGTTCGGAGTCGTTGAAAAATTGGCTGGGGCCTCTCACGTTAACGTACTCTGTGAGGATGGTTTTACGCGTAACACAAGAATTCCAGGGAAGATGAAGAAGAGGATGTGGATCCGTGAAGGTGATCTTGTCATTGTTAAGCCGTGGCAATTCCAGACAGAGAAAGCGGACGTGGTTTATAGGTACACTCAAACTCAGGCAAATTATCTAAGTCGGAGCAATGTATTGCCTGATATTATAAACGTTTTCAAATAATTATGAATGATGAAAGTGCGCTTGAGCAGCTTCTAAAATCAAATGAATATCTTCATCACATCGATATGGATAGGAAGACTGCGGATCTTGTTTTTGATCGCAGGACAATAAAAGCAATATATAAATTGATGAGCGACCGGACGATCGAATACCTGGATTTTCCAATTTCCTCTGGAAAGGAATCGGTTGTATTCAAGGTATATGCCAAGGGGAAGCCATTCGCGCTAAAAGTCTATAAACTCTCAACGTTAAGATTCGGATCTGTATGGAGATACATAGAAGGAGATCGGAGGTTTTCCAAGGAACAAATAAAGAGATCGAACATCGTCTTCATATGGGCAAAAAAAGAGATAGTGAACATGGAAGAACTGAGGAAATATAAGATTCCGACACCCAGACCTATAATGTATTACAGGAACCTTGCGCTTATGTCATATATCGGATCGAGAGTTTCCCCTGCTCCAATGTTAAAGGAATATTCGGGTGATTTTAATGCGGCATTTGAGCAAATCGTTGCGTCTATGGCGGTGATGAATCAAAAGGCTCACATTGTGCATGCAGACCTGAGCGAATACAATATACTGTGTTTTCGCAGAAAATTCTATTTCATAGATCTTGGGCAGGCGGTCTCGATAGAACACCCATGGGCAGAATATTTTCTTCAGAGAGACATACGTAACATGGTAAACTTTTTTATGAAAAAGGGAATTAAGACAAGTGTGGACGAACTATACAAGAGTGTCACTGGCAATGCGAGAACAAAGGAGTTCATAGTAGAGTAGGCTTGAGGAAGGTGGAATTTTGAAAACAAATGAAAGGACTTACCTTTCATCAATAAAAATCCCGAAGGACAGGATCGGTGTCCTAGTCGGCCAGAAAGGGAAGATCAAAAGGAAGATAGAATCAATGGGCGAAGTTCAACTTGATGTGGATTCGAATGGGGGCGACATTGAGATCTATCAGGTAGGGGACCCCCTTAAATCATCCAAGAGCATAAGCGTCGTTCAGGCCATAGCCCGTGGGTTCAGTCCAGCGAATGCCCTTATGTTATTTTCCGAGAACGAGGAGCTCATAGTTATACCTCTGAGGGATTTCGCAAAGCCTGGCTCAAGACGTATTGAGGATATTAAGGGTAGGATAATCGGAACGAAAGGAAGCACAAGGCGCATCATTGAGGAGCTCACATCATGCAAGATATCGGTCTACGGCGATACAGTATCGTTGATCGGGGATTATATCTCACTTGAAGCCTCTTTGAAAGCAGTAAATATGTTGATTAACGGAAGCAGGCACAGAACAGTTTACACATTTCTGGAGAAGAATGCCAGGCAACTCAGGTTGCAGAGGATCGAGGAAAGTTTTGGATGATTTGTTCACGACAATATTATATCACTTTTTAGTATACCCTCTGGAGAGCGGGGTAGGGTAGTTAGGAAATCCCGACGGGCTCATAACCCGTAGATCAATGGTTCAAATCCATTCCCCGCTATCTTTCTGTCTCAAGTTTATATTTTTCCATATCATTCACTTCGATCTTCGCTTAGGCACATGTCTCGCGTCCAGGCGATGATACAAATTTCTAATGTATTGCGGAGTGTAAGACTTTGGCGAGTAAAAGTAGAAGAGTAAGAAGTCCCTACCTCAAGGTTTCGAAGGCAGACGCACCCAGAGCCATTAAAAGGCTAAATGGTGAAAAAAGATTGAACTCTGAGTTGGAGATCATTCGAAAGGAGAAATTTATTCTCATTCCACTCTTAGATGATCAAATTCCGTTTTCTGGTTTCAGAAATTTTCATTACAAAAAGAACAATCCGATCAGTAAAAACAGTTTTCTCAGAGCTTTCAATGAAACATTCATCAGTCCAAAGAAGTTCAGATGGGTCAGGATAGGCAGGTCACTGATCATAAAGGAATCTTATATGCGTTCCAAGCGGAAGAGAAATTTGTCGTTGATAGCAAAGGTTCTCAATGTGGACTCAATCTATGTGGATCACGGTATATCGGATGACCCGATGCGTCTACCCAGATTATCTCTCATTTTTGGTAAAGGTGGAATCACCGTACACAAGGAAAATGGTGTGCTTTTTACTCTTGACCCAAGTAAGACAATGTTTTCTCCAGGGAATGTAAATATTCGTGGAGCGTCTGTTCCGGAAAATCTTGTGCATGGCATAGTCCTTGACATGTTTGCTGGGATTGGATATTTTTCACTTCCTCTGGCAAAGAAAAATCCGGACTTGAAAGTCTATGTGGCAGAAATTAACCCCATATCTTTCGCATATCTTGAGCGTAACATTAAAACTAATGGCCTATCTCGTAGTGTCATTCCATTCAATCGTGATTGCAGGCTGGCTTTCTCTGACATCATTGCAGATATCATAATTATGGGGCATTTTGAATCGATTTACTATCTGAGTACGGCGCTGCTTCATTCCCATCCCGGAACTGTCATAAACATGCACATAATTGCTGATTCAAGGAGACCAGGATCAGCGCTCTACTACATCCAGGAGCGTGCCAGGGCCCTGGGCACAATTTTGGATCTCATTGGCAACACAAGGGTAAAGTCCTACGGTCCTGGAATGGACCACTTATCCACTATCTGGAAGGTTGCGAGATTTGTGAAATAAACATGAATGTACGGTCAGACTAGTAAATAGTTACGTATTCCAGAGACTCAAAAATTATCTATATGGAATGGAGAAATCTTTGAGTGAACCCCCAGGAGAAGGTTAGCAAGTTTCGTGAGTCATCTACAGGCATTAAAGTGAACAACTTGTTGGTAATGGTCGAGCGATAAGAAGTAATAAATAATTTCATTGTATATGTAAATGGTTTGGTAAACAATAATTATAAAGCGAGGCGCGGGAGAGGTGCGAGTTTTTACGAAAAGCGAAAGGAAGGCTACAATAAACCGGTAAGAAAACTGAACATGAGAAAGAGTGAGGAATTCAATTACCTTTTGGGGAAACTTGTCGAGCCTCTTTCTGACAGTGTGAAAGGTTCAATTATGGGGTCAATATATGCCATAGCATCCAAAAAAGGTGTAAAAGAAGCCAAGGAATTTATCGATCGAAAACACAATGAAGGAGTAATTGACGCTGAACTTCAGAAAAAACTCATTGACCTTGTTTCGACTTATGGAAAAGTGCGCTAATCTGCAACGGTTTTATTTTAATTTTCTCGCCATCTTGTAAGAAATCTCGCGAGCACGAAGAGAACTGCAGTCTCAAGGATAAGTACTGGTACCTCGATTAACAGCATCGGAGACAGATGGAAAATTGATTGGGCTATCACCGCAGCAGGGGTCACTGGGGAGATCGAGAGTACGTAGAGGGCATATCTAGGTATGTAGTTATATGGATAGAACGTTGGTGGCAGAACAGTCATTGCCACTGACAGTATGGCTGCGATACCCCACACATTTCTTACATGTTTTATCATCCCTGATATTATGAAGGAGATCGATGATGTTGCAATGACAAGAAGTACGAGGACAGCAATGAGAACAAATATCGCTATGGTATTGAATACATGGAATATAACGCCAAGGATCGAATAAAGAGCGATTCCAGGTATCGAAAACATCAGATAGCTTAGAGTAAGTGCCAGCATATAGTCCGAAGGAGAGACCCTAGTTGGAACATAAAGATCCTGCATTCTCAATTGCAGTCTCATGAACGCAGCATCTCCGGCGCTTGACAGCGCAACAGATGCCACGGTTATCACGAATCCCCCAACAATAGCAAACTTCACGAGTTCTCCTTTCGTTATTATGAATACTATAAACAGGAGCGAAAGAGGCGTCATTAACGCTGCTATTATATATGACGGTCCACGCGGGATTGCCTTAAGGCCGTAGTACCATGCCATAAGCCCAACATATTTAAGATTCAAGGAACACCCCCATGCTTATGAAAAGATCATCAAGGTTTATCTGTTTTATCGTGAATCCCCTGCTAATGTACTTTTCTGCGTCATCTCTCTTAATGTACCTTATGAATGTACCACCGACCTTGATACAGTCATTGCGTTCTTCGTGTGTTTCGGCCCTGAGCATACCATCAAATTTTCTGAGAAGCTCCGTGGGCTTGCCGTGCTCTATTACGTTGCCATGATCCATTAGAATGAGATCTTCAGATAGCTGCTGCGCTTCCTCCATGTAATGCGTTGTTAGGATTACCTCGGACCCTATCTTTCCTATCGCAGACCATACTTCAAGCCTTGATATTGGATCCAGTCCTGTTGTGGGTTCATCTAGAAAAACGACATCTGCATTTGAGGCCAGTGCCATTGCCACAAAGACCTTTCTCTTCATTCCTCCAGAAAGCGTGTCTGCCGGGCTGTTCTTGAACTCCCGAAGATCAAGTTCATCAAGTGCCTTATTAGCCTGATCTCCTGCCTCTTTGAAGGAAAACCCCCGTGCCACGAGGTACAATTTCACCTGCTCATATGCAGTCATTATACCAACAAGCGATGCCTCCTGGGGAATACTTACCACAGATCTTCTTATCTCCCTGGTATTCTTCAGTATATCAAAGCCGTTAATGCTGGCTGATCCGGATGTCGGTGCTAGCTGGGT
>JAJYVJ010000081.1:5550-7303 GCA_021792045.1 Thermoplasmata archaeon
CGATAGTGAATAAGTTAATATGCCGTATTAACATAAAAGGAGGCAAAAATGAAATTTCTTAATATAAGAAGCAATAACGGTAGCACTCTTAAAATGGATAGGTATTAATGGTAGACAAGAAGAAAAATAAGGATGATGAAAACTTTCATTACATCGTTAGAATCGGAAACAAGGATTTAAATGGTGAAAGGTCAGTAAGACTGGCGCTTGCTGACATAAGAGGTATAGGGGATCGCCTTTCTGAGGTAGTTTCCAACAATCTTAAATTAGACGGATCGAAGAGACTAGGGGATCTTGATGATGATCAGATTGATAGACTGAAGAAATACGTAGAATCAAAGCAGTATGAAGGTGTCCCAGAATGGATGGTCAATCACAGGTACGATGAAATTACCGGTGCCACACAGAACTTAATATCCACCGATCTTGAAACGCAGATTACTGATGATATTAACTATATGAAGAAAATAAAATCATATAAGGGAATAAGGCACGAAAAGGGAAAAAAGGTAAGAGGGCAGAGGACAAAATCAAATGGTAGAAAAGGTCTTTCTGTCGGTGTTCAGAGAAAGAAGGAGGGACAGTGATTACAAATGGGAGATCCAAAATTTCCACATAAGAAATATTCCACGCCGAGGCATCCGTGGGAGAAGATAAGAATCGACGAGGAGAAGATTTTACTGTCAAAATACGGCCTAAAAAATAAGCGTGAACTGTGGACAGAGATGGCAACCCTAAAGTCATTCAGGAGTCAGGCCAGAACACTTCAGGCCAGATTGAGGACAAACGATCCTAATGCATTGAAGCAGTTTCAGTTAATGATAAAAAGATTGAACCGATATGCACTTCTTCCGGAAAGTGCTACTCTGGATGACGTTCTGTCCTTAACTATCGATAATATCCTTTCTCGCAGATTACAATCTGTCGTGTTCCAAAAAAATCTTTCCATATCAACAAAACAAGCAAGACAGATGGTTACTCACGGTCACATACTGGTGAACGGCAGAAGAGTGACGATCCCCAGCATGCTTGTGCAAAGATCGGATGAGGGTAGTATATCATATGCACCAGATTCCCCTTTCACTGACGAGATCCATCCTATCAGGAAGGCAATATCAGATTCTCAGGGAGTTCAAGAATCTACTGAAGAACCAGAGGAACACGCAAGTGAAGAGGAACCTCAGAATCCGGAGGCTGATGCGAAGTGAACAAGACAGGTGTTGCACATATTTTTGCTTCCCAAAATAACACAATTATCATTGTAACTGATATGACTGGTGCAGAAACTATAGCGAAAGCCTCTGGCGGAATGGTAGTAAAGAATGACAGGGACGAATCCAGCCCATATGCTGCAATGAAGGCAGCAGATCTCATCTCGCAGAAATTGAGGGAAAAGGAGATTTCTGACATAATAATAAAGGTGAGAGCTCCGGGTGGAAGCAAATCCAGAATACCAGGACCTGGTGCGCAAGCGTCTATTAGGGCTCTTTCAAGGGCGGGTTTCAAGATAATCAGGATAGAGGAGGTAACTCCTGTTCCACATGATGGAACAAAGAAAAAGGGCGGGAAAAGAGGTAGGAGGGTATAATCCCATGTCTCTGAAAATTATTGAGTCTTCGGATCGTTTTATGAGGTTCTCCGTCAGTGAGATTAATCCGTCGATTGCGAACGCACTTCGTCGCACGATTATGGACGATATTCCCAAACTTGCTATTGATAAGGTCATTTTCCATCACGGTCAGATCAGGGACAA
>JAJYVJ010000082.1 GCA_021792045.1 Thermoplasmata archaeon
TATGGATCAAAATTGAGCTCTTGTTAAGCATTAAATTAGCAGAAAATAATTAATTTTGACAGGTATCATGAATCATGGAATTAAATAATGTAAAACTGGATTGGAATAGTATACTCGAGAAACAGATCAACAAATTACAGGAAAAATATCCAGAGAACAATATTAGGCAGGCATACACCCAAATAATATCCCTTCTAAACGAGAATAAGATTAAGTCAAGAGTTATTGCGAATGGAAATCGTGTGATTTGTTATTCATTTATGATTGACTATTCTGGTTTTAATGACAGACTTTATGCAATATTAGGCTTTGAAGATGTTAGTTACGCTGACCCTAAAAGGGCAGAGAACCTTTTAACTTGGATAGAAAGCGAAGCAAGAAAAGAGAACAAATCTGTAGTAATAGGAGACATTTATAACTGTAACGAAACTGTTTCAGATCTTTTGCTGGAGCATGGATTCTACAAGATGGAAAGAATCCGGCTTAAACTTGCTCTGGGCGACTACTTTCCAACGAGCGCAGAAAATTTTTCACACGAATTCAACGGAATATTTTCTGTTACACCTGCTTCATACTCCGATGCACAATTTGACGCCTACAAGGATGAAAAGGACATTCTTCTTTTTGCCTCTACAAGGAATGAGCGGATATCGCTCACTGCCAGTATTCTGGAAGGAGGAATAGGGAAATTAATCCCAGAAGCGAGCTTTGTTCTAAAGGATGGCGAAAAGATCATCGCGGGGATAATAAGCGTTGAGGCGGATAATACGGTTGATTCAAACAAATGTGCTCTTATAGCCGATGTGTTTGTTGACAAAAATAATCGAAGAAAAGGACTAGGGAAACAAATTATGTCCAAGTCTTTGGCGAAACTGAAGGAAATGAACTTCGACTCTGTCATTCTGTGGGTCTCGTCAAATAATCCTGCAAGATTTCTTTACTATAACCTTGGATTTAAGGACACAGAATATGGCGTAGAGATTTCCTATTTTCAGACTAAAAAATGAAAAAGGAAACGATACTCAGCACGACGGGTATCATGAAATTGTCATCAAACGCTTCGTATGGTAAACTCTCAATAAACGCCCCAAGAACTCCCAAAAATAATCCGGACCAGTTTAGCAAAACAAACCCGAAAAATCCTGCAATGACAAGGAACGAAATAGTTCCAGCAATAGATTTCTTTTTGTTATAGAATATTCTTGGTGATTTTATTCGCATACCAATAATCGTCGCAAGCGGATCACAAATAGTAACGGCAATGAGTATTAGAATGATAATATTAATGGAATTTATGATGGCGTAGGCTAGCATTATTCCGCAGCCAAACCATATTGCACCTATTCCCAGAGGCACACCATTTCTTTCGAGTCCGTAGATCTTGGAAGAGAACGCTTTCTCTCTGTTCATTGAGACATAAGCGCCTATTATCAGAAGTACAACGAGGGCAACAGTATATGCTATTCTGGTCTTTCCTGGTCCAAAAAGCAATAGAAGAATTATCAAGGCGATACCGCCCCCTACTTGTACAAGATCTCTGGTTATTTCTCTCGAACGGTTTCTTCCCTTGCTGGCAGTGTTCTTCATCACCCACCCCATGCTTTCTTTGTCAGAAACTAGACCTAGCATGATTCCAAGACCTATAGAAAGATCTAGAAAGGGCCATATTTGGTGATCTTTCGTTAAGATAAAAATAGCCAGCAGGTACGAAAGCATAGCAATACCAAAATATAGTGATATCTTAGTATACATATATTTTATTATGACTATCATCAATACAATGGATAATACGGGTTCTGCATTTCCAGTCAATATTGTGATTCCAATGGAGAATACCAATGCCAGTAAATATGCAACAAGGAATCTGCCTGGATTATTTATAAAGGTTAGGACCGAAATCAGGACACTCGCGACAATCAGGATTACGTTTATCAAATAATTCAAGCTAAGCCAAAGTTATATGATTGCAGTATTATTTATTTATCATTAGGTATTAGAGTAATATAATGCTTGAATCACAACTGCAAGACATTGTAAATTTCGTTAACCCGTCTCCACTTAAAACCCTAGGCTTGCATCCGCAGGATGGGGGGTATTCGATTCGTGCTTACATCCCTATTGCCAATAGTGCATGGATAAAAGCTGGGGTAGAAAAACAGCTCATGAAAAACTTGGGAAACGGAATTTTCACATTAGAAACTTCAAAAAATTATGGCGACTATAAGATTCTTTATAAGGATTCAAGCAAATATACACATGAAATTCACGATCCGTATAATTTTGACACATCATTGACAGAGTACGACATATTTCTTTATAAAGAGGGGAAGCTCTTTAAATGCTACAGTACATTCGGGGCACATCTTGTAGCCAAAAATGGAGTATCTGGTGTGAGATTCGTAGTGTGGGCACCGAATGCGATCGCGGTTTCCGTTATCGGTAACTTCAATCACTGGACTGTTGGAATGAACCCCATGACAAACGTAAAATCTTCTGGCATCTGGGAGCTCTTTGTACCTGATATAGGCGAGAATGAATATTATAAGTTCGCTATAAAAACCTCATCAGGAAAGGTTAATGTACGTACTGATCCGTATGCGTTTTTCACTGAACCCAGGCCTAGAACTGCATCCATAGTCATAAATCATAATTTTACATGGACCGACGGCGAATGGATCGAAGGTAAACCTACCAACACTTTTCATAGACCAATATCAATTTACGAGATTCATTTGGGATCTTGGCGGCGCAAGAACGATAGTTTCATGAATTATCGAGAGATCGCCGATCTCCTGGTCGTGCACCTGAAAGAATCAGGTTTCAACTTTGTGGAATTGTTGCCGGTTATGGAGCATCCGCTTGATATTTCCTGGGGATATCAAACATTAAACTATTTTGCACCAACAGCAAGGTACGGGACTCCAGATGATTTCATGTATTTGGTCAATAAACTTCATGAAAACGGCATAGGCGTAATCCTCGACTGGGTCCCTGCTCATTTCCCAGACGATGAATTTGGTCTCTCCATGTACGATGGTACTCATCTTTATGATTATTCAGACCCCCGTAAGGGAAGAACGCCAGATTGGGGAACTAACGTATTTGACTTTGGAAAGAATGAAGTCAGAAATTTCCTTATTTCAAGCGCGCTCTTCTGGTCAGACATTTATCATATTGATGGGATAAGAGTTGATGCTGTAACTTCAATGCTGTACCTTGACTTCAGTCGAAAAGAGTGGATTCCAAATAAGTACGGAGGAAATATTAATTTAGAAGCTGTGTCGTTTTTGCAAGAGCTCAATAAACAGCTCCACACATATTTTTCAAAGAATATCACGATAGCTGAAGAATCCAGTTCATATGGAAGTGTAACTTCTCCTGTAGAATTTGGGGGACTTGGTTTTGACTATAAATGGAACATGGGTTGGATGCACGATACACTTGACTTCTTTTCAACAGATCCCCTGTTTAGAAAAGAGAGGATAAATGCTCTCACTTTTTCAATATCCTACGCCTTTGCAGAGAAATACGTACTGCCAATATCCCATGATGAAGTGGTGTATGGGAAAAAATCTCTCTTTGGAAAAATGCCAGGAAACAATCTTTCTAATGTGAGGCTCTTTCTGTCTTACATGTTCTCGTATCCGGGGAAGAAACTGCTATTCATGGGAAATGAATTTGCTCAATCTGTTGAGTGGAATGTCCTCTCAGAGCTCCGATGGGATGAGTTTAAGGAAAAGCAGAGGCAGGGCCTGTTCAAATTGGTAGGTGATCTGAATAGATTATATACGGAATTTCCTGCTTTTCATTACGATGATAGTTATCTCGGATTCGAATGGGTCGATTTTAATGACAGGGAAAATACAGTTATTAGTTTTTTGAGAAAATCTCCAGAGGGGGAGATACTTTGTATATTCAACATGACGCCAGTCATGAGAGAAAATTATTGTGTAGGAGTGAATCACGACTCATACTATGAAGAGTTATTCAACTCAGATCTTACACAGTATGGTGGAGCAGGCATTCATAATGGCGAGGTTCATTCATCCCCACGTCCATTCCATAATAGAAATTTCTCAATCGAGATAACGCTGCCGCCTCTTGCGGCTTTATATTTCAGGTGTAAAAATGACAAATAACATAGCAATTGAGAATGTGTATCCCGAAATAAACTGTGGATCATTCTACTCTAAAGGAACGTTAGGAGATAAATTTGATGTGTACGCTGACGTGTACAAGGGTGGACATGAAACAATAGCTTCATTTTTGAAGTACAGGAAAAAGGGGGAGAGTGAATGGGCCGTAGTTCCAATGGGTTCTATCGGAAATGACAGATGGCATGGATCATTCACACTCGAACGTATCGGGATGTATGAATACACGATAGAAGCGTATTTGGACTCGTACTCCACATTACTTAAGGATGCAGAATCTTGGTATAAGGCAGGAGAACCCGTAGAAGCTGATATTTCGAGAATTTTTTCTATCCTGGAATCAGCTCGGAAACAAAGTGAGAATAATGAAAGACAATTTCTCTCGCATATTATCGATGGTACTAAGAATATGAGTGTTTATGAGATTCTAAGTATACTCAACGACACGGCTTTGCGAGCAGTTGCATTGAAATACCAGGAAAAGAAGGATCTCTCCACATATAAAATCCTCAAGGTATTTTGCGACAGAAAAAAGGCAACATTTTCTGCGTGGTATGAACTATTTCCAAGATCCCAAGGGAAATCCAACAGCGTTTCCGGAACATTCAAGGATGTGGAATCAAGACTCGATGACATAAAGAAAATGGGATTTGATGTCCTCTATCTTACCCCTATCCATCCTATTGGTGTAACGAACAGGCGTGGAAAGAATGGTGCCCGGTACGCTAACAAAGGAGATGTAGGGAGTCCATGGGCAATTGGGAGTTCCGAAGGTGGGCACATGGACATTAATAGCGAACTTGGGGGCATTAAGGATTTCGAGCATCTTATCTCTGAGGCAAAGGCAAGAGATATAGAGATCGCCATGGATATGGCTTTTCAGTGTTCACCCGATCATCCCTATGTCAAGAAACATCCGGACTGGTTCGCGCATGGGCCAGATGGGAAGATCAAATATGCTGAGAACCCTCCAAAGAAGTATTTTGACATTTATCCCATAGATTTTGGAACACCCGACAAGAACAACCTCTATAGAGAACTAAAAAGTGTAGTAATTTTCTGGATAGAAAAAGGTATTAGAATCTTCAGAGTCGATAATCCGCATACAAAACCATTCGATTTTTGGAATTATCTCATAACCGAGATTAAGGAAGAGTACCCAGAAACACTATTTCTCTCAGAGGCTTTTACCAGAAAACCCGTAATGTACTGGCTTGGTAAAATAGGATTCTCTATGTCATATACATATTTCACATGGAGAAATTATGACTATGAGATCCGTGACTATTTTAATGAACTTTATTCTGATGAGATCAAACAGTTCTTCAGACCTATGTTATTTACAAACACACCGGATATACTGCCCCGGTCGCTTGCCGGAAAGAATCGCAACGCCTTCATCATTAGGTCAGTTTTGGCATCGACGCTTTCTCCGTTGTGGGGGATTTATAGTGGATTCGAATTGTGCGAAAATCAGCCGATGGGCGATTCCGAAGAATATTTGAACTCAGAAAAGTATGAGATAAGAAAGAGGGACTGGAATGCTTCTGGCAATATTCGGGACATCATAGGCAGATTAAACTTAATCCGAAGGGAAAACGAAGCACTTCAAAACTTTGGAAATTTAAGATTCTGCAAAAATGACAATCACAATATTCTCTCTTATGTTCGTTATACCCATGATCTTAAAAATGTGTTGATAATCTCTGTAAATCTAAATCCTGACGAGACCCACAGCGATGTCATACATCTCCCGCTGGGGGAAATAGGGATGAATATGAGAACGTATGAAGTTATTGATTTACTTGATGGGAGTGAATACACATGGAATAGCGATTCCAACTATGTTCGCCTAATACCGGGAATCAGGCAGGCCCATATTATGAAGGTGATAACGCAAGATGCTTAACAGTGAGAAATTATGGTACAGGGATGCAGTTTTCTATGAACTGCACGTAAAAGGGTATTATGATTCCACAAACGATGGTACAGGGGATTTCAGAGGGCTCTCCATGAAACTGGACTATCTCAAAGATCTGGGAATTGACGCCATATGGCTATTGCCTTTTTACAAATCTCCGTTAAGGGATGACGGGTATGATATCTCCGATTACTATTCTATACAGCCGGAATATGGTACTTTAGACGATTTCAAGAATTTCATAGAGCGGGCGCATTCTCTTGGTATAAGAGTTATTACAGATCTGGTGTTGAATCATGTTTCGGACCAGCACGAATGGTTTCAGGAATCCAAATCCTCGCGTAATTCAAAAAGACGGAATTGGTTCATATGGACAGATGATCCCACAAAATTTAGTGAAGCTAGGATAATTTTTGTAGATTCAGAAAGATCCAACTGGGCTTATGAACCAGTTACACAGCAGTATTACTTTCACAGATTCTACTCTCATCAACCAGATCTTAATTATGATAATCCAGAGGTTCGGGAGGAGATAAAAAACGTTGTAAGATTCTGGTTAAACATCGGACTGGATGGATTCAGAGCAGACGCGGTACCATTCCTCTTTAAGAGAGAAGGGACGAACTGCGAGAATCTTCCCGAGACTCATAACTTTTTTAAAGAGCTGCGGAAAATGATGGACGAGGAATTCCCCGGAACAATACTCCTCGCTGAGGCAAACGAGTGGCCAACAGAAACCAAAAAGTACTTTGGGAATGGCGATGAATTCCACATGGCTTTCAATTTTCCTTTAATGCCTCGCATATTCGTTTCCCTTGCAAAGCGGGATAGTTTTCCAATTATAGACATAATTGAACAGACTAAGGACATACCGGAGAATTGTGACTGGTGCATATTTCTGAGGAATCATGACGAACTTACACTTGAAATGGTAACGGACGAGGAACGGGATATCATGTATAAAGAATACGTAAAAATACCAAAGATGAAGCTCAATATCGGTATAAGGAGGCGTCTGGCACCTTTACTCGATAACGATAGAAGCACTATAGAGCTTGTCAACGCCCTGATATTCTCACTTCCTGGAACTCCCATAATATATTACGGAGATGAAATAGGCATGGGCGATAACATATACCTCGGAGACAGAAATGGTGTAAGGACTCCTATGCAGTGGTCATATGATAGGA
>JAJYVJ010000083.1 GCA_021792045.1 Thermoplasmata archaeon
ATTCCCGATGAAGTCGTAATGGAGAAGTATACGATAGAAAAGGGTGTTGTATGTGAATGGTGAAACCGGATCACGTGCAGTGGAATATTTCACCAAAAACCTGCCCCTGATGATCCAGGATCTCAAGTATCTTGTGGAATGCGAGAGCCCTTCAGGTAACATAGGACTCCTCAATGCCTGTTTAAATACAATCTGTGAAATTATCAGAAAGAGAACCGGGCTGCACCCCGACATCGTAAAACTGAACGATGGAACTGGAGCAATCAGCTTCTTCATTGGTCCAAACACACGTAAAGCTATCCTGGTTCTAAGTCACTACGATACTGTATTTCCAGAGGGCACATTGGAGAGAAGGCCGTTCAGGGTTTCGGACGACAGGATCGAAGGGCCAGGCGTCTTTGACATGAAAACAGGTCTGGTACAAGGCGTATGGGCAATCAAATTTCTCCTTGAACGCAGCCACGCAAATCAACGGATATTATTTCTTATTACTCCTGATGAAGAAACAGGGAGTCTTCAATCCAGGAAACTGATCGAGGAATCTGGTAAAAATGCTACCCTCGGAATCGTACTTGAGCCAAGTGAAAATGGAAAGCTGAAGACCGGCAGGAAAGGTGTGGGCACATATGTAATCACGGTAACGGGCAGGGCAGCTCATGCAGGATTACACCCGGAAGACGGTATAAGCGCAATACTGGAAATTTCACACATAGTCGAAAAACTATCAGAATTCCAGGATATTGCAAGAGGAACCACTATCAATGTGGGCGTAATTTCGGGCGGAACTGCAACAAACGTTGTTCCGGATAAGGCAACCATAGCCGTTGATGTTAGGGTAACCAGCCTGGATGAGGCAAAGAGAATAGATGGGTGCATAAATTCATTGAAAACACAGAATAATGAAGCAAAGATAGCAATAACTGGAGGGCTTAATCGCTTACCAATGGTCAAAAACGATCTTACTCTTGCTGCGATGGAAGTAGTAAAAAGGATCGGCGCTGATCTCGATATCAGGATCGAGGACGTGTCTGTGGGAGGAGGCAGCGACGGGAACATAATCTCCCAATATAGAATTCCTGTAATTGACGGCCTTGGTGCAGTCGGTTCAGGAGCTCACTCAGACTCTGAATTTGTCTTAATGTCCTCTATTCCAGTAAGGACAGCTCTTTTGACAAACATCCTGATAAAGTACAGTTTGAGCGAAATGTGACGTTATTGCCAGTCAAGGAACGCACTTCGATGTAGAGATCAAGAATTTTTACTTGAATTGAGTATATTTAACCAATGATAAATATCCACCGAAATTGGACTTTAATTAACAAAGGGAGGATTCTAACTGGTTAGAATCACATTAAAATACGTAGTTCGTGTATTAATTCTATGGCGGAAAGCACAAATGACCAACAGAACATAGCGGGCAGGCTTGAGAGACTGCCTTACAGCAAGTTTCACATCAAGTTTGCCTTGATGCTTGCAAGCGGAGAGTGGGCTGAGAGCCTTATGCTTCTTGGAAATGGGGCTATACTCACGCTGGTAGCGGTCGCCTACGGAATAACTGGAGATCTGTCTGCCTATGGAATTCCAGCATTCTTTTTTGCGGGGGAATTCATCGGTTCGATTCTTTTCGGCAGAATTGCCGATACTAGGGGGCGAAGGGCAGTATTTCTTACCAACCAGTTGGTTTTTGGAATTGGTATGTTGATTGCAGGTTTCATGAACTCGTGGCAGATGGTAGGGATATTTGTCATGATCGGGGGTATCGGTGTTGGCGGAGAGTTTCCACTGGTCGATAGCTACGGAACAGAAATGTTTGTTAGTAAGAAGAGAGGAGCGTGGCTGGCACTCATTTACACCATAGCGGTAACGGCGGCACCAATTATTGTGTACATAACGGCCTTAACCCACAGTATCGGTCCGGCTATTGGTGGGATAGGAACATTAGGTCAGCCAGGTTATGTGGCAGCTGTGGGTTACTATTCATTCAGGATACCTCTGTGGTTCATGGGGGCAACCGGAATTTTGGTATGGTTAATCAGGTTCCGTCTTAAGGAATCCCCAAGGTGGCTGGCTACTCACGGCAAACTGAACGAAGCCATGAAAGAGATGGACAACATAGAGGCAGAGGTGAAGAAAGAGACCGGTTTGAAGGAGTTGCCTCCTGTTACGGATAAGATAGAAGCCCCAGTGAAGGTCTCTGCCTACAAAGATATCTTCGCTAAGGACGTCAGAAAGACAACCGCTCTGATGGCTATCTTCATGTTTTTCCAGTCTGGCATTTTTTACGGTTTTGTGACATTTGCCCCAGGGCTGCTCTTCAGTAAGGTTACCCTTCCATCTTACGATGTCCTAGGGGCTGCCGCAATTATATACACAGGCTTCTTAGTCGGAAGTATAGCAAACATATTCATAATAGACAAGATCGAAAGGAGATTTGGAATAATACTGTTCGCTGTACTAGGTGGCATCTTTGGAACTATGTTTGCAGTGGGCAGTGGCTTGACAGAAGCCGTCATATTCGGATTTATAACAGCTTTCATGCTGTGGAACTTCTCGAACTTCTATCATCAGTATAATGCTGAAATTTTCCCGACGAGGGTGAGAACAACTGCAGCTGGATTTGTCTACTCAATTAGCAGGATATCGACGACGATCATTATACTTTTCATTGCGGCATATATAGGATCAAAGAATGCAGTTGGGATATTCTCAACGGTATGGGTATTCATTGTTATAGTGACTGTAATACTGCTCCTGCTCCCAAATTCAACACAGAAGTACGTTGAAGAGATAGCTGTATAAACACCTAATACTTTTTTTATTTTTTATTTTCCTTTTGTATCGCCACTTCTATTGATTTTTTATACAAAACACATAATTTTCCTCGATATTGAAGCTAATCAAAGATAGATTCCTGAGTATGAGCCAGACCGCTGAGTCCTATTCACGTCCATTCCACTGTTTCACGTATTCAATACAATCAGATTGTAGCTAGATCATTGGAATCACCTTCTTAAGGCTGTAAGGTATCGTTCTTTTATATACTGGATATGAACCATTTTTGGTTTGCTGATATTCACTAAGCATCCTGGAGCGCGAGTTAAAGTTGCAGGGTACAGTATTTACCCAACTATCGGAAATTCTGAGTATACCGGACTTATAAGCTTATCCAGACATTTTTCAAATTGTAATATTTTCTTTCAAAGGAATTTGCCTCCTAACCGGTTAGATCAATAATTATAATATTTAACGTGGATTGGAGATCATGATAACCGATGATACCCTTCGTGAGGGAATGCAAGCTCCGGGGATGGCATTCACTGTAGATGAAAAGGTAAAAATCGCAAGGATCATCAGTGATTGTGGTATAAAACGTGCACTGGTCGCATATCCTCCTGCACATCCATCTGAAGCAAGGGCAACAGAGAGAATCGTTTCTGATCATATTTTCCCTGAAATCTTTGCACTTGGAAGAGCAATCAGGGAAGACGTGGATAGCATTGCAGAAACCGGTTCTAACATTTCCCTACATCTACCTTTCAGAATGGAGAGGCTTGAAGAAACTCTCGATGCTGTTAGGTATGCATCCACCAAGGGGCGGATTGTGGAAGTAGCTGTGGTAGATGTAATGAAGAATGACATTAAGGATGTTATCAAGATCGCTAGGCTGGTTTCTCAGGCTGGTGCGGACATTGTGCAGCTTCCGGATACAACCGGGGTAGGGTCGCCCAAAAGGATGAGGACATTGTTCTATGAGGCAAAAAAAACAATTGGCGTGGAGATAGAAGCACATTGTCACAATGATAGGGGTGCTGCTCTTGCAAACGCCTATGCTGCACTTGAAGGGGGGGCAGATCACGTAGATGCAACAGTATATGGAATCGGCGAACGGAACGGCATAACTGATCTTGCATCGTTATCTGCTATACTTAAATCAGACGGGATATCCACGGGCATCGAGGAAAACGCTGTTAGGGGAGCATACAGGAAGATACTTGATGTGATACTGAATAAGATGGGAGAAAGTTTCTTTATGCAAAATTTCCCTCTGGTCGGTGAAAACGTATCTACTAACACTGCTGGTACGCATGTGGCATTTTCCAGCGTTTTCTCAGCAGAGAGGATGAGTTTCAACGTGTATGCTGGGAAATCCATGATAAGGCGGGTACTTGAATCATCGGGGATGGAGATTAATGATCAGGACATAAAGAAAATACTGAACGCGGTAAAGGACAGATCAGCAGATGAGGGGAGGTGTGTCCGTGTGGGAGAAATTATAAAAATAGCAGGGGAGATCGTTGGCAAAAGTAATTGAGATAGGTCATATAGTTGCAGGTCCGTCTGCTGGCCTTATTTTTTCAGAACTTGGATATGACGTTATAAAGATTGAGAAGCCAGGAGAGGGAGATATAGCTCGCAGATTGACAGAATCCAGCGCAGGTGCTTTCCCTTTCTTCAACAGGAATAAAAAAAGCCTGGCTCTGGACCTTGCAAAACCTGAAGGAAGAGAGGTATTTCTCAGGCTTGTCATGAAGTCGGATATTATAATAGATAATCTCGGGTATGGAGCGATGGAAAGAATGCAACTCTCCTACAGAGACATTTCATCTGTGAACGAGAGGATCATCTATCTCTCGATAAAAGGTTATGGTGCAGGGCCAATGGAAAAAAGAAAGTCACTTGATTTTCCGATTGAGATACACAGCGGTGTGGCATATATGACTGGACTTACAAACAAACCAATGAGAGTTGGCGGGTCCATGATCGATATGGGTGCGGCGATGTTCGGCGTTATCCAGGCGCTGAACGCGTTGATGGAACGAGACAAAACCGGTACAGGGAAGTTCATCGACATTGGACTATTCGAGACCGCCATGTTCTTTATGGGACAGCACATAGCAACATACCAGATCATTCACAGAGCATTGAAGCCGATCAATGAGGAAGGATTTGCATGGGCAATATACGATTTTTTCAACACATCTGAGGGTAATCAGGTGTTCATTGCAGTTACCACAGATGCTCAGTGGAAGGTCTTCTGCAGGGAGATGAACCTGGGTCTATGCGGAAAACCAGAACTGGAAAAAAATGAGGGACGCTTTGCAAGAAGGCAGGAACTTCTTTCTCTGATCGCGGATCGAATCTCGAAAATGAAGAAAGAGGATCTGATAAGCATTCTGCAGTCAAACAACATAGCATTTTCTGAGTTGAAGAAACCATGGGATCTGCTTTCAGATGAACAGGCGGGGCATAATCTAGTTAACGAAGTTTATCTTGGGGAAGAAATCAGGGTACCTGTAATTCCAGGAGGCAGTGGAAATTCTGGCAATCCTCCTAAAATAGGTCAGAATACTGGTGAAATACTCAAAGATCTGGGATACTCGGAACGAGAGTTGGAAAAATTGAAAAGTATAAGGGCAATAGATTATCCAACCATTCCTAAGAATGAGTGAGTTTGCATTTTGAACCGATTGTCATGTGTGCAAACCCGTGTCATCATTTCACAGCTTTTGCCGGATAAAATAAAGCTAAAACAGGCTACAGATTATAGGAAACATTAATAAGTGGTTATGTAAATATATAATTTAATGATTTATGGCAGTTTCAGCGTAAGGAGCAAATGCAGCCTTGCGGACGTTTCTGAAGCAGTTGGAGAGACAGTGATATCTCTTTATGCTTCTCCTATTGGCGAAGGCAAAAATTACGTTTTTTCCATAGTAAACTCCAAGAGTAAGGAAGAAGTGGAACAACTTCTTTCAAAAGATTTTGTGTCATACAAAATCCACTCCGAAAATGGAATAGTCTTGCTACAGGGAATAAAGCGCGGCCATGGCCTAATCAAGGCAATCGTTGATAGCGGAGCGGTGCCATCATTTCCAGTTGTAGCAAGGGGGGATCTTGAGGTACTCAACTTCATGTCGCTGTCCGATAAATCTCCATCTGCATTGGAAAACTCGCTTGGGTCTGGAAATAGTTTAGATGACTTCTTCTTTGATAAGGTTGGAGGGGAAAAACTAATCCTCGACGTAACCAAAAAATGGGGAATCCTCGGTTCCCTGGATCTTACAAACGCAGAGAGGGATCTCCTTAAATCCGCATACAAGCGCGGGTACTTCGAATGGCCTAGATTGTACGACCTAGATCTCCTGAAACAGGACTATAACCTGTCGAAACCTACAATTCTCTATCATATGAGAAATGCTGAACGGAAAATTATGCAGATTATATTTGGCTGATTCAGTATTATCGTATGCATCTTTGTAAAAATGTTTCTTTTACCTATCTCTTGTGGCAAATCATTCCTGAATCGATATCTGTTTTTTATGGAAACACCGTTCGTAGTGGAAAGCAGAGAAATTCAGGATGAACTTTGAAACCAAAAGTATCTGTTCGGTGCTACTTGCGTTGCTTGGATGCAATCTACCAGCTTTATTTGAGTGCGTGAAGAAGTGTTAATTTTACAGGACTCACGCAAATTGAAATAGTGAAAATTCAATATGTAATCATAGACATTATGGTTCTTCAGGGTCGTGGATTCGTACCGAAGATTAGGGGCAGTACCATCAAGATGCTTGAGGTTCTTAGAGATAATTATGACTAGAATTTAGGCGCCAAATCTTACGAAATTGAGCAGGGACATTGCATAATTGAAAATGAACAAAGGAAAAAATACTGTGGGGAGCAGAAAAATTCAGAGGAATTCTCAAGGCACCAATGGGAGACCTCAGAATCAGGAATAACGACGGAACAGAACCTGCTCTTGACACAATTCTCGGTCTAAGTTCAATCTGGATCTCTTCGCAAACATAAGACCAATAAGGTTGCTTCCGGGCATTTTGTCAGTTATACGTGGGATGGATTTAACCAGCTCAATAGATTAAACTATTGTGGGGGAAAACACTGAAGGATTGTATGAAAGTCATTTCGGTGGGAGCTTTCACAAAACACATGATAGAAGAAATGAACAATACATAGATGTCAAATTAGTGACGGAGGTTTCCAAAGCTTCGAAAGGATAAATCGCAATATTGTTCCATGGCAGTTATAAATATTGACAAAATCTCTTAATTTATTTGTCTTCGAAGAACAGCACTGAACTCTTAAGAATATGCCTTGAGCCGGGATTGAACCAGCGACCTCCAGATCTTCAGTCTGGCGCTCTCCCTACTGAGCTATCAAGGCTTTAACCTCTATATTCCTGAGGTTTATTTAATTTCCCCTTCGATGG
>JAJYVJ010000084.1 GCA_021792045.1 Thermoplasmata archaeon
CAACGTTCTCTCACGGTAGGACTTACGATACACGCTTGGCCAGATGGCATTTCTATTTTACAGCCGTTGGGTCTTTTCTTATGTCTGTTTCATGGGAAGTTGGAGGTTTTATAGGTATGCCGAGAGCTGTGGCAGGATATTTCCCACAATTCCAACCATATCAGGACAGCGCTATTTTGGGTGGCATCATTATTGGTATAGGCCAGCTTATATTCCTGTATAATATTGCCAAGAGTTGGTCTACAGTTCCCACCGTTGATCCAACAAATATTCTGGAGTATAGGACCGAGACAAATGACCCAATTGAATCAAGTGATCTCGGTCCAATTGCAGCCAAAGAAGATGGAGGTTCGGGTGCATAATGACGTTTAAAAATGCGGGTGTAGGTTTTACCGTGATAGTTATAGTTGTAGTAGCTTTATCGTTTGGATATGTGGGGGTGTCGCATATAGCGGCATCCTCATCTTTGACACCTCCACCGCATGCAAAGACCAATCATACAGCTTATACCAATTTATGGGCTGATGCAAATGGATGGAATTATGACCATGGTAAAATCAATCCCACTCTTTATTACAATGTTACAACAATGGTATACTGGAATGTAACGGAAGAGGATAATGCCCCACATACACTCACTATTGCTTATGACGGTGCTTATTCTGTTGCATTATTCGATAAAATAAATTCAACAATTGCAACGTCTCCATTGACGTGGGAGAAGAGCCCCAGTTATACAATTATTGGAACGAATCTGCTTACAGGTCTCAATACCGGTCAGACGGTTCATGCGACATATCCCTTTTTGAAGGGTGGAATTTATACGTATTGGTGCACTGTCCATCCTACTACAATGTTTGGAATCATTGTTGTTGTCGGATGAGAAAGAAAGTGATACAGGTGGACACAAAAGATTTCTTTAAATTATTTAAAGTAGAGATTACACTTCTCGTTGACCTTGTGGCCGTTGCCGCTTTTTTTTCAAATCCTCTATTTTCTACAAAGTTGGTATTGGTGGCGCCACTGCTCGTTTCGGGCACATTGGCATCGATGTCTGCCGGATTATTTAATAATATTTATGACAGAGATATAGACACAAAGATGGAAAGGACCGCATACAGGTGGAAGCTTATCAATGATTCTAATTTGAAGCAGTTTTCTGTTCTTGCTGCCTTAATGGTTGGTGCTTCTTTTATAATAAGCTATATTTTCATAAATTTGCTAACTGCTCTTTTGATATTCAGCGGTTTCCTGGCATATGTGGTTCTTTATACTATTGTTTTAAAGAGAAGAACGTCCTGGAACATAGTTTTGGGTGGAATAGCGGGAAGTTTCCCTGCCTTAGCAGGTTGGTCTACGTTGTCGGATTCGTTATCGATAACGGCGTACTTTATCGCTTTCCTGGTATTTCTCTGGACACCCACACATTTCTGGAATCTTGCAACATCCCATGCTGAGGAGTATAAGAAAGCTAATGTTCCTATGCTTCCTGCAGTTGTATCCAGAACCAAAAGCGAATTCTATGTTCTTCTGAGTAGCATAGTTCTGGTCGTGTATAGCCTAATTCCACTTGCCGTTCGTTCAATTAATGTAGGGATTCTCTATTATGGATTCGCTGTAGTGATGGGAGGCGTTATAGTATATACTGCAGTAAAACCGCTGATTTCTCCCGTGAGTGTAAACTTCTTTAAAAAATCATTTGGTTTTACAAACTTCTATCTATTAATACTCTTGATTTCTATATCCCTGGTAAGTATAGTACGATGAATTCACTTATCAAAAGTTATGTGCTTTCTGCGGGTTCCTTCGTTTTCTTCTTTATAGCCCTTGCTTTGGGCATATCTGAAGGGCAGATTCTGATAGACACTGATGTAACGTTACCTGTGTTAATAGGCGTCATAGTACTGTTATTTTTAGAGGCGCTGTGGCCTGTGGTTAAAAATGAGACAATTGCAATGTATCTGAAGATGTTCATTACTTTATTCTACTTGCTCGTAGCATTTTTCGTTTTTCCGATCCTGAACCTTTTCTTTATATTTCTTATAGCTGTATTGATAAGTTTCTATGGGTTTTTCTTGCGTTTTGGAATCAAGGGTGTACCGGCCAAGAAATTTCTTGCATCATCAATAGTATTCCTAATAATGATGTTTCTTGCAACACTTTTAAGAGAGAATTTTGTGCCTGAAAATATTGGTATTCTAGTTGGCTCGGTTTATGACGATGTTCTTCCAGGTGGCGTTACATTCATGTTTCAGAACGGACTCGTATTTTTTTCCAAATATTTCGTAGTAACCATTAGTCCGCAGACCCTTCTACTGTTTTCCCTTCTATCTGCGCTTCTAGTCGAGAATTATGTTCTGATATTTCGATACGTTGGAAAGCATGCCAAATCAGTTCTTGGTGGCCATCTCACACAGGCGGTTTCCGTTGTCAGTTGCCAATGCGAATCCCTTGTTGCTGCCTTCCCCTCCATCGTGACTCTTCTCCTAAGTTTCCTCGCCCTTCCATTAATACTGGAAAGTGTTGTTTTGGCAGGCATAACCAATTTCCTTTTAAGAAGGCGATTCCTGCCTTCCAGATCTTCCCGTATTCTTCAATCATTATGGCCAATTAAGAGAAGGGGCATCTTCATTTTAGCCGCATCTATTTTTCTTCTTGCGATACCGGTGGTCGAGATTATAGGTATATATTATGGCCTTCAAAACACGCTTTATTTTTATGGTTCGATAAACTTTCTAATGCTCTTAGGAGGTACGTTCTTCACGATCTTGCTGCTTGAGTTACTGACCGTGAAAGGGAGGGATTGGAATTTTCTAACCATATCCCTTCTCGCCGTAGGCACGGTAGCCATGTTTGTTTGGTTTATTCCGTATTTAGTTACTAAGGCTGTGATGTATCCTGGTATATTTGCACTAATGAATATCAGCTCATTCCTTTCTGGCGTAGTCTTCGGTATTGCTTACGTCTTTTCCAACAATGGATTCAGGAAGGTCATTATTGAATACATCCCGATGATGTTCACACTTTTCGCTATGGTCATATTCTTTTTCTCAGTAGTCACATCTTACACGGTCTGGCCAGTGTTTGGTTTGATAGAGCAATTCTTCTTCAGCATCTCAGTTTGGCTGGTCTTCCTTCCGATAATGTGGATATCAACAGTAACAGTATTGAATACGTACGTTGTGGAGAAAAGAGAAAGAACAACCTCTAATGTCATAGTTGATATCGGTACAGACCACGGTCAATGATGCCTTCAGGCGAAATGGGTTTTGAAGAAAATGAATGAAATGGACAGAACAAATATCGATCATCCTAAGAAGAAGTTTGCTTTGTTATTTGCCATTTTAGAATTTGTATTTTTCGCTCTCTTCTATTTTAGTCAAGATTCTCATATAAATCACACACTTATTTTTCATATCTATATTTTTACTGCCCCGGTTATAATAGTCATCTTGATTTGGGCAATACCAGAATTAAGAAAAAAAGTAAAATCATTACTTGCAACGAAGGACTTAATCATATTTGTTGCAGTGCTATCTATCTGGTTATACGTGTATGATGTCCAGCACATTGGTGTTTCATCTGTGTTTTCATTCCTGTACTACCCGGTGATTCTTGAGGAGTTAAATTTTAGATTCATCGTAATAGAGTTTTTGAAAAATTATACCTCCGACGGAAAAGCTATAATTTGTCAGGCACTAATGTACACCCTGTTCTACGCCAGTTTTGTAATATTTTATCCCAATGGATATCCAGGTCTTTATGCTCCCCTATTTATCCTTGATAATTTTGCCATGGCCATCATTTATGGTGCAATATATTACTTACGGAAAAACATATATTTAACCACTGCGCTGCACCTTTCATTCTATCTTCTACTTGTTTTTCTTCCACTTGATCTTGGATGGTTGGGTTACGTAACGACACCTGTTTGATCTTTAAAATCCTTATGGGCCATCTCTTTCATTTACAGATATTGCAGCCATTAGTAATCGCTCCACTGCAACAAGCATAACTTTCAGCAATAGCTGACTCAAGGAGATTTTTTCCAGATCAATAATAAAAAAAAGAAAACCCACCAGGCGTGTCTTCAGTTATTTCAGTCTGGAGCTTACAAATTTTACTATCTCTTCTGGAACATTCTTTGGCTTGCCGTTCTGATCTACAAAGACTCCCACTATGGTAGCAGTTGAATAAACTGTATCATCATGGGAGTATATCTTATGAGAAAACGTTATGCTTGTTTTTCCCACCTTTGCAATGTCCGTCTCTACGCGTATCTTATCTTCAAAGAGTATTGGTTTCAAAAAGTCAATTTCCGCTCTCGCTATGACTATGCCTATTTCAACGGGCTTTGTTTTATAAAAATTTTTAAGAAAGTTTACTCTTGCGAGTTCATAGTATGTCAAATAAGCCGCGTTGTTGACATGCCCAAGTGTGTCTATATCACCATACCTGAGTTGTATGTCTGTAACAAATTCATCGTAAGTCATCATCTATGAAGCCCACAATGTAATTAAAAACTTTTGTGGGATTCTCTAGACTGGAATTCTTTACAGGTCTAATATACTTAATAACTGAACCGGCTATTAAGTCGTGAAAACTCAAATGTTCAAGCACATATAATTTATGCATAGGCACACCGGAAATAATCATTGTCGGAACATCGATTCCGTGTAACTTTGCTTTAACCGTTCCATCGTCCTTTGGATCAATAAGAATTAGTTTTTGCGTCGTTGTGCCTCGAGAAGAAAGAATATCTATGACCAGTTTTACCATCGTACCTTCGGCGATGATAGCTATGGGTAGTTCTTGGACATTATCTGGCGATCTTAATCCTGGAATCAGACTATTTAGTAAATCTGGGTAATGCGTATAGTTATCTATAATTTCAATCTCAAAATTATCTAGTGCAAATTTTCTCTCAAGGAACTGAATCGTACCGATCTTTTCAGAAATAAACCAGAATATCTTGCCTTTCTTTTTGTTATCGAAGTTATTTTCAACCATGTTCACTATTCTCTCAACTTTAACGTAACTTTGACTCTGCGGGTTTCTTGGGATAGAGAATTTATTGTCAAGTCCACACAATGGCAATTAAGGACCAAGTTATGACGCTTTGCTGGAAATATCTCTATCGGCTCCCGTCGTCTTTTCCTCCTTTTCCAGTTCAATGGCTTTATGCATGTTAATTTCGTACGCTATAATGCCTATTACTGCTACACTAAAAACCACGATGAAAAATGGCAGTCCGAGAACATCCAGATTATGAACCTTAAGGCCGGTGTCTATACCATAGTTCCATAGTACCGGAAAAATAATTGTCACAATTCCAGCAATTACAAATGCTGAACCACCATAGGTTAAGACATAAGAACTCATGCCACGTGCCACAGTCTGTATTCCCTGCAGAGATAGTTTCTTTGCCTTCGAAAGCCATAGACCAAAAATTGTTCCAGCTAAAACCTGCATTGTCATTGTTCCGAGGCCAAAAAGAAGACCTGGCATAAAACCAATATATATTGGCATGGAAGGCGCAAGAACAAAATATATTATAAGAGCAAAAGCACCAAAACCAAATCCTGCAATTAGACCATGGACAAATGCAAGTCTCATCGGGATAGGCTTATAGATCCCGTTGTCTTTCCTTAAAATCGGGTTCTTCACATGTTCAAACTCTTCTTCTTCCTCAATAGCTCTATGTTTGTGTATCCCAAAAAGGCTGTAAAAAGCATGCTCTATCACATGGATATGGGGATAGCGTAGCTTTTTTGATACGTATAGACCAGAAATAGCCATTACTGTTCCAACTACAACATAAATTAAACTGTTGAAATATGGATAAAACATGAATCCTGTTAGAGCAATAGCTGCGATTTCCGACATTAAAGCCCTTTCCAAAGTGAATCCACTTGAAAATATTAAACCAGCCTTTGCACCCCCCTTCACGGAATAACTTCCTACTGCATATGAAAAGGTGATCGGCCATGTATGTTCATCCGGCGTAATACCATGGACTATACCAAGCAAATAAGAAACTAAGAAAGCTGCATAAAGACCCTCGTACTGAGGATTCCATAGATTGATATCCATTTACAATTCCTCGTTTACAGGATTGCCATGCGGGCAAAGCTTTGGGTTTCCAAGGTTGGAAGAAAGGCGTTCAATCAGGTCGTGCTTAAACACGTAATCAATCTCAGAGGCGACCTCGCAACATTCACCTTTCGGAATGCCATAACTATAAAGCATAACCTCTATGATTCTGTGACTTTCGGTAACATCGTGGTAAATTTTCTTCCCGTTATCTGTTAATATTACCATACCTCCTTTCCTTGAAATTAGTCCTTTTGATTCAAGCTTATCAAGAAGCTGTATTGTAGTCGGAGGCTTGACCTTGAGTTTTTTAGAAAGGTCAATTAATCGATCAGGGAAACCTCCCTTTATATCGTTACCTATGAATACAAGACAATCTCTTTCTCTATGAGTTAATTCCACAACAACTCGCCTTAAGTTAGTATTGCACTAATATATTTAAACATTATGAAACATAATTAAGTTGGGTATAACTAACCACATTTATCTTGAGCAACCCTTAATACAGTTAATATCTAATTTGCATTGTGAATGATCAAGTTTTCAGTATCCTTACGAGATTACGAACGAAAATCGAATCATAGGTTGATCTGTACATTGTGGCGAATATAAAATAAGGTCCGCTTAATTACTGATTGAAAAATGAACCCAAGACCATCTTCAATAGATCTCTATGCGTTTGTCGAACTATACAGGAAGAAAATAGAGGAGGGGATAATAAAGAAGGTTTATCAGACAGGTAAAAACGATTTTCTTTTTCAGATTTATGGGCGCGATCACAAAAAATTCTATCTTTTTTTGTCTCCTATTATGGGCTTTATGATTCATGATCTAGAAAGGCCTGAATCCCCATCTTCACTCATAATGCTACTTCGGAAAAAGGTCTCCGAGAAGAGAGTGGTTAGATTTGAGCAAATAAATTTTGATAGGGTCCTGATGATCATTCTACACTCAGGGGAACAAATAATTTTTGAGATGTTTAGGAGCGGCAACGTCATAATAACCGAAGATGGAAAGATAACTTTTGCCTCTGAAACAAGAGAGTGGAAAAATAGAAAAATCGCAAACGGA
>JAJYVJ010000004.1 GCA_021792045.1 Thermoplasmata archaeon
CAAGCCACTCGAGATCCTTGGGTATCTGATCATACGCGATGGGGTCGATGTTTTCCGGATTTGTGTCTTCTATTCTCAATATGAGCGAGCCACCGTAGCGCTTCACGTACTCATCGTTTAGAATTGCCATTCTGGAATGACCTATGTGAAGTGGTCCAGAAGGGGAGGGGGCCATTCGCATGACCACCTTTCCATGAACATTTTTAAGATCTGGAAGGCGGTGTTCCTGTATTCTCTTTTCTTTTACAAGGAATTCCGGATAACGATCCTGAATGATCGTCTTGATCTGGTCTAATGAAAATGAATTGATCTCTCTGACTATTTCAGAGACCTTCGAAGCGACATCTTTTGTGTCCTTTCTGAGTTCAGGATTCTCAGCAAGTATCTTGCCGATCACCGCCCCTGCTTCCGCTTTTCCATTATGCTGGTATGCGTTTTTTAAAGCGTGTTTCCTGATCTCATTATCTAGATCCATCTTGAATCACTGTTTATCTTTTCAAGCATAATCTCCTTCAATTTTTCGAGGCCTTCTCCGGTTAAACATGATATTTGAATATCTTCTTTCTTTTCCTGTATAATGTCGGATTTGCTCTGTGCTCGGATTACTGGGATCTTAAAGTTACTTTTTATTTCGTTGTAAACATTTTCCTGTTCTTGGCTGCTGTATCCCGATGAGCCAGAGTGATCAAATAGAAAGATGAGTATGCCCTCCAGATCCTGAAGGCACAATATGGATTTCCTCTCCATCTCATTTCTAGATTTCATTGGCCTGTCAAGAATTCCTGGCGTATCAATGATCTGTACCCCCCGGTTTCCAATATTCGTGTATCCTATGAACAGGCTCTGGGTTGTGAAAGGGTAAGGCGCTATTATCGGTGAGCTTCCCGTTAGTTTAGAAAGGAGGGACGTTTTACCGACATTTGGCAATCCGGCTATTATGAATGTCGGGTAATCCATTTTAATGTCTGGTATTTCTTTGATTTTAGCCCGGCATTCTGCCAGGAATGTGAGATCTTTGTCTAAGTCCTTAATTATGGAAGCAAATCTTCCGTAGAATTCCTTAAGATTCTTGTTGAGCTCCTGTACGGTTCTTCCTTTCTTTGAGCTTTTAATCTTAAGGTTTGCAAGTTCAACAATCTTATCCGATGCCCACTGAACGTGGCCTAGGCTGATCCGATATTGATCGAGGTCAACCATCAGTCCTATCATCCCCCTGTAGAACGGATAAAGGCTGTTCAGGCTGGGAAATTTGTTGATAAGCTTTCTGAGATATATAGTAGAAACACTTTCCACCGTTGATATCTTGTCTATAACTTCGCTCCTGATTTTTTTAATAAAGTCAGGGAAATAGGGCTCTGAGACCTTAGAGGACTTGAGTAAAGCTTTGTCTATTATTTCTTGTGGCTTTAGCACAGTTGGTATTCTCGAAAACGCTGGCATAAACTATGATATTTCCTTAGTGGCATTTTTAACTTTTTCGGCCATCTCATCAGTAAAATCCCAAACATTGTGCGCATACCTCAAATGAATTTTGAACATCGGAAGTATGTCCTCTGCTCTTCCCTCTTCAAGAACATAAGAGCATTTATAGCCCAGATCTGAACATTTGCATTGATATTTCGTCATAACAGAATATGCCATCTAAGCTTAAAAAGATGTCCAGCTATAGTGGGCACGGATTGGAAATAAGAAACCGTGCTTATTCTGGTGCTTTGAGAAAACTTGGGAATTTTCTTAATATAACTATTTCCCCAACCGCCCTTATCCACCTGTATGGTATACTTATTGCGGACCCACCTTCAACGAGCTGAGGATTTGGAGATTCGACATAAAGGCCATAAATGTTTTGTTGCTCCAGATCCAATATCAAATCGGAAACATCCCCCACTAAAATACCTTTGTCCGTATAAACAGGCAGGCCAAATAGTTCAGTCACTTCTGTCATCATAGTACAGAGTAAACATTTATTAAGATATAAATTAAACGGTCATGTCTATGTCAGACACCAACTAGACTCTTCCTTGGACATGTGAAAAAGTACCACAGAATCATACGGATTATGGATAAACCAGCTTAAAACTGAAAAAATCGGGCGTAAATATTTAAACGGAATCGATAAAATGTCTCTTATGAAATTATAATCCTAAAACCAATGTATCAAATAAAATAAATATATCGACGTGCGCATGATTTGATTCGGGGAACAAAAATACTAATTGTCACACCAAGTGCAATTAGCCTCTTGCTTGTGTATTTTTCTCATTATTTTCACGAATTTCTACTTCTCTGAGGATTTTATAGATGACGATACCATCTATAACTTCGATGAAGAAAAGGAATATAAAAAGAGCAAAGTAATCACCTAAGTAAATAACTGCAGCGAGAATTGCAGTGATTGAAAATGTAAAAAAATTATTTATTAATTCTATCCCAGAAAATACCCTTGTGCTTCCCTCTTACGTAATGCGTGATGGCGTAATGAATTTACAGTAAAAATGAGCCCACCCCAGATGATTATTATCAACGTATTCAGAAATACAAAATGCGGAGGGCCGGATTCGAACCGGCGGATCCCTACGGAAACAGATCTTGAGTCTGTCGCCTTTAACCTGGCTCGGCAACCTCCGCTTACCCCGTTAGCACTCTTACATTTAATTTGTTTCTGTTTTGATTGGGCCATGATTTTTTGCCATGGTATGATTGTAATAGAAAAAGTTGATTATCAATTGAAATATACATAAAATGATATAAACGGTTCCAGAAATAGACATTGAACTCGAAATCGAATGTACAAAGGGTGATGCAGAAAATCTGTACAAAACACTTCAACCTGATAACCCTGATACGATGTCTATGGATATAGTAGAAAATAGATTGTTGATAAAAATAATAAGGCTTAAAGTAACTTCCTTGTATAATGTTGTTGATGATATTCTCAGGAATTATGAGGTTTTCGATAGCATAAGAAAAAAAGATTGAGTTATCTGGTTATAACTCAAGTGACAATTCACTCAACTTCCTCAATGTTTAAGGATAGCTTTTCTGTTATCTCCTTATATCTGTTCCTAATCGTTACTTCAGTAACACCGGCTACATCGGCCACCGATCTCTGTGTTCGTCTTTCTTGTGACATTAGTGCAGCTATGTATATTGCCGCAGCCGCTACACCAGTTGGGCCTTTGCCTGAGGTAAGATCATTGTCTTCGGCCATCTTAAGAATCTCCGTAGCTTTTTTCCTGGCTTCCATGGATAACTTCAACTTGCTGCAGAACCTGTTAACGTAGTCTTCTGGCTTTGATGGCATTATGTTGAGCTTGAGGTATCTGCTCATTATTCTGTAGGTTCTACCTATCTCTTTCTTCTTAACCCTGGTAACGCTAGCGATCTCATCTAGTGTTCTTGGCACGTTAGTGATTCTGCATGCTGCGTAAATTGAGCCAGCAACAACACCTTCAATACTTCTACCCCTGATCATGTTCTGTTTTACTGCCTTTCTGTATATTACGGCCGCTGTTTCTCTTACATCCTGGGGAATACTCAGATTTGAAGACATTCTTTCAAGTTCCTGAAGAGCTTGTGACAGGTTTCTCTCTGCAGCATTTGAAACCTTAATCCTTTTCTGCCACTTTCTCAGTCTGTACAGTTGTGCCCTGTTTCGTGTAGGTATAGATTTCCCGAAGGAATCCTTGTTTTTCCATGATATATCTGTTGAAAGCCCTTTATCATGTATTGTGTATGTCATTGGCGATCCGGTTCGGGCGCGGCTTTCAGTTTGTTCAGAATCGAACGCCCTCCACTCCGGGCCCTGATCTATATAACTCTCGTCAATAACAAGACCGCAATTTTTGCAAATTAATTCGCCACGCTCGTAATCTCTTACTAGTTGCGTGGATCCACACTCTGGACACTTTTCTATTTCCTCTATGTTTTTCTTTTTTTGCTCATTTTCCATTTTTATCACCTAACATCTCACGCTCAGGTTGCTATAATCACTTATTTCTTCATTGAAGTTGATCAAGGCGTAAGGATTTGAAATTGGACCAAATATTCTTGTGACGATGCCGATCGGTTTTTTGCCACCGTCGAACACTTTAGCTTTTATCTTGATGCACTCCTTAATATGGATAACGATTTGTCTTTTCATGACATGAACAACTTCCACGTGATCATCCTGCATAAACTGAATAGTAAATTCAACTATTTAAAGCATTCGTAAAACTCTTAAAAAGTTTTTCAGGCATTATTTAATTACTCCTCATATCCAGAATACCCTATTCAAGCCAACAAAAGTAAAAATGTTGCGTAAAATTTTAATTATTTTCCGCTTCGATCTGCTTACAGATAAAGGTTATCCCTTATTGGACAATATCGATTTTTGTGCACTCATATTTATATATATTATAGGTAGAAAAGGTTTAATACATGAAAGAATGTCGTTTTAACAATTCTTTTGTTAGGTGTATAAATGACAGTTGAAGGACAGGAAACAACAAAGAGGTGCACAGAATGCGGTTCTGAGCATCTCGTAAGGGATTATGAGAGAGGAGAGCTAATCTGTAATGACTGTGGTATGGTTCTGGAGGATTCATTTATTGACCAGGGGCCAGAATGGCGTGCCTTTGACTCCGAGCAGGATGACAGGAGAGCCAGGACAGGTTCTCCAATGACTTTCCTGAGTCATGATAAAGGCTTGGCAACGGAAATATCCTGGTCAAATAAAGACTATTACGGAAAAAGAATACCGCATAAGAACAGAGCGCAGATATATCGTGTAAGAAAGTGGCACCAGAGGATTAGGGTAAGCAATGCAGCTGAAAGGAATCTCTCCCTTGCATTACAAATGTTGAATGATAATGGTGCAAAACTTGGTACTCCAAAAGACATTAAAGAAACCGCTGCACTTATTTATAGGAAAGCAGTTGAGAAGAATCTTATTCGTGGCAGAAGTATTGAGAGCATTGTATGTGCGTCCATATATGCTGCTTGCAGAATGGTCAACCTTCCTAGGACGCTCGACGAAATATCAAAGGCTTCTGAGGTTAACAAGAAGAAGATTGGTAAAGCTTATAGACATCTTGCCAAAGAGTTGAGTTTGAACCTGAAACCTACAACACCGTATTCTTATGTTGCACAGTTCTGCAGTAAGCTCGACCTGGATAAACAGGCAATTATTGTGAGTGAGGATATAGTTAGAAAGTCTATAGAGATGGGTATTTCCTCCGGAAAGGGTCCAACGGGTGTTGCTGCGGCTTCCATCTATATTGCTTCCGTTATGGTAGGAAAGCCGAGGACGCAAAAAGAAATCGCCAGAGTTTCCGGAGTGACCGAAGTAACAATAAGGAACCGTTACAAGGAGATAAGCAAATCTCTTGGAATCCAAGGAATAGAATAGCCCGGACTCACAAAGATGAGAATCAACGTTGTCGACAATGGCGGTCAGTGGACACACAGAGAATACAGAGTCCTGAGAGATCTCGGAATAGAGTGTGAGATAATCCCAAACGATTCTCCATCTTCAAAAGCAGATAATCTTGATGGCTTGGTGCTTTCTGGTGGGGCTCCAAGTATACAGGACGAGCTCGACAAGTTAGGGAATATTGGTAAAATCATTGACGATCACACGTACCCAATTTTAGGAATATGTGTCGGAGCGCAGTTTATAGCCTTGCATTACGGAGGAAAAGTAGGCCCTGCAAGAAATCCGGAATTTGGAAAAGCAGAGATAGTGATAGAAGAAACCGCTAGAATTCTAAAGGGACTGCCAGAAAAGATCACCGCATGGGAAAATCACAATGACGAGGTAAAAGAAATTCCAAAGGAATTCGAGATCCTCGCTTCGTCCGGTACATGCAAGATAGAGGCCTTTGAGCATATTAAGAAGCCAATATTCGGAATACAATTCCATCCGGAGGTAGAAAATACTCAGTACGGAAAGGAAATATTCCAAAATTTTATTGAGCTCTGCAGAAAATAAAGAAAACCATAATCTCCGTTACGGGAATCAGTAATTTTCCGTTATTCTAGATGATCTTTGACATATGCCCTATGTCCTCTCAACTCACTTATTCCTGTTTATGTAATTTTTAAAAAATTCAAGTATCAATTTTGAGGCCAGATCCGGCTTTTCTCTGTGGATTGCATGTCCTGAATCTAGAATACTGTATTCTGAGTTAGGAAAGGAATTCCTGAGGTCTTCCAGCATCCTCTTTCCAAACAATTGATCATATTTTCCTATCAACAATAGAACAAAATTATCTGAAACCCTGTCTGTAGTTGTAAACTCAATTATTTCGGAGAGCAGAGGTGCAAGTCTTTCTGGCAAGAAGGGATTTTCATTTTCATACTCTTCTATCTCTCTTTTATGCTTCCCCAAAAATTCTGGGGAAAATACATCTTTAGCTGTTTGACCGGGAACGGTTGCCCATTTCATAATCATGTGGACTATCTCATTGTCGAATCCAGAGCTAGGTGAAATTAGGGCAGCATTTTTGAGTGACTCTCCACAGTCGAATAAAGTCTCTTCCAGTACAATTGCTCCAAGGCTTACACCAACTCCAGAAAACTCACGAAAATCGTTTTCTTGCATGATTGCAACAATCTCATAAGATAACTCTCTAAGAGAAAGTGAGAAATTGTCGCTTTTCCCATGGCAGGGAAGATCTACAAGAATTTTTGTGTAATCATCACCAAGGTCATATGCGATACGCTTCATCGAGTCTAAAGATCCGCCAAGTCCATGAAGTAGAACAATTCCAGGGCCATTGCCGCCAAGTTCGTACCAGATCTTATGGCCGTTTTTCGTTGTATGGAACATCATTACGGAATTCCAACATGGTATTAATCTAGGCTGGTTTGCTGATTTACGATCACCAATCTTAACGCCCTAAACACACTTTCAATATGGGCTTCTAACAGAGCGCCTTCAGTATTATTCACAAATGCCTGCTTAAAGAATATTGGCGTGGATATATTCTGATCCTAGGCTCCAACCCTTACCCTTCTGTACATGATCATTGCTAGTACAAAGAACAGTGCCATGATTCCTGTCATTTCCAGTGTTGATGTCATGGTTGATGAGCTTATTCCAGACACCATAGAATCTCTGACTATGTTGCAGACTAGGCTGACGGGGTTCACAGATGAAATAGCTCTCAGCCAGATTGGTGTTGATGGTGTTATTGGATAGAATGCCGTGCTGGCAAAATCAAGGAAGAAGAACAAGACTATAGTGATTGTATTGTAAGCCTGCATGGATTTTGCTACAACTGCTATTATGAGAAATAGAGAGGTGAAAAACACAGTTCCCATTATTAGTGCAACTATTATGTAAGGAATTGAAAGCGTTGAAAGAATGAATGTTGCATTTGCAGAGAACGCGAATCCAAGCATTATAAGGCTCCCTCCAAGTGAGAACACTATTGATACAAAGACAACTCCAAGAAGGTAGTCAGATCTTCTGAATGGTCCAACCATCAACTGTTCAAACATGCCCCATCTTCTGTCTGCCCACAGGAGGCTCCCTCCAATGTTCCCAGCAGTGAGAGTTTGCATTCCGATAATCCCAGGCGCTAGAAATGAAACGTACGAGATCTTTACCGTTCCGTACTCGAAATCTGGAACAATACCCTGAAACATTAGGCCAAGTACAAAGAAATATAACACTGGAAGACCAAGAAGAAAGGCGAGTGTTCCCGGGTCCACGTTTACTCTGATATTTCTTATTGTAAGCTTAATTGAGGAAGGTATCATTATCTGGCCACCACCTGAAGAAATACGTCATCCAGAGTCGGGTTATTTGTAGAAATTGTTTCAATGCTAACCCCTGTCGATCCGAACAAACTGAGGATTAAAGGTAGAGTTTTACCTATGTTCTTGATTATAAACTCAGACTCCTTCTCGTTGATTAAATATGCCTGAATATCAGAAATTTTTGAGAATTCTTTTTTCAATTTCTCTATTGAATCAGAGCTTACCTCAAAACTGAACTTCATTTCGACCTTCCTCAGATCGCCATAAGAGTTTTTCAGGGAGGCCGATGTACCCTCTGCTGAGATCACACCATTATTCATTATCCCTATCCTGTCACATAGATAATCTGCTTCCTCAAGTATCTGTGTTGTAAAAAGAACAGTAAGACCATCCTTGGCTTTATCTCTGACAAAGTTAAGGACATCCCTTCTCATTATTGGATCCATGCCGACTGTAGGTTCGTCAAGAAACAGCACCTCCATATCATGCATGAATTCCCTCGCAACCTGTACTCTCTTCTTCTCACCACCTGAAAGTTCAAACATTCTCTTCTTCCTCAGGTGTTCGATCTTAAAGAGTTCCATGAGGTATTCCATCCTGTTAGAAGCTTCTTCCTTAGGTATTTCCCACAAAAGCTGGTAAATCTTGAAGTTACCTTCGACTGTAGTAAAGTCGAAAGCTTCACCCTGCTGTACAACGCCAATGAGTTTTCTTATTTTAGTTGCCTTGTGAACGACGTTCATGCCACATACTTCAGCCTCTCCGGAGGTCGGAGGAATCAAAGTTGTTAGAATCCTTATCGTGGTAGTTTTTCCGGCACCATTTCTTCCAAGAAGACCATATATCTCTCCCTTAGAAACAGAAAACGTAAGCCCATTGACCGCGTTTGTCTTGTTGTTATAAGATTTAACAAGATTATTCACAACGATTTTGAATTCACTGCTGTTGCTCACGCGACCTTATTCTGAACGATATTAAATAACCTCTTCTATGACCATCTCTTTGAAGGTTTACATTGATCTAGACCGAGGGAACGTTTCAGCACTCTTATCGAACTCAAAGGCATAAATAACACGTAACAGATTCACAACATTGTCGCAAAGGGGTAATGACAACAAAGATGGGCATGAAGCACATAGTTATTTTTTAATGTGCTTATACGCGTATACAAACGTAGCTACATATACGGAAACGAATGCAACAATGAAAAATACAGTAAGGGGATGTGTGTAAACAACAATATAGAACTTTATTCCTGCACTTCCACTCGCATTCTGACTTGTTAGATTCTGTATTTGATAATTTTTTTCAACAGCGAATATGCTTGTAAACTGGTAGATCAAAAATAAAAGCAAAAGTATTGTATCCGAGGCGAAAAGAATAAGAAACTTAAATGATGGTCTCATTTAATCAGGGTTCCATGATGACTAAACCCAGAGATGGGCAACGACATCATTACTATAGCCATCACAATCACCTTTAATGTTTTTACTTTTCTGTTCATAAAAATTAAAGTACATTTATATATATTGTAGCCACATAAGCTACACATTTCAGCGTGATGTTCGAGCAAAAGTCCTTCTTTTAAAAAAAGATTACCGTAATCCCGCTTCTTAACGGATTGCTATCAACTCATGCCATTCAATATTTTTTTTGATTTAGTACTAGGTATCCGCATCAAGATCTACTTTAAATTAGCACTGGGGGGGGTTAAGTAACGAAAAAATGCTTATGCGTCTATAATATAGGCTTGGGATGGAGAATCAACCTTTATCGAGAGTATACTGGAAAAATGTTGTCGCTGCATGGTCCGGATGGGTTATGGATGGATATGTTACCAGTGCTTATGCTCTTGTAACAGTCACCGTTGTATCAAGACTTCTCATGCCGCCTGATTTCGGGCTTGTCGGTGCATTATTCGGTTTAGCTCTGATATCTGTCCCCCGTATCTTCGGATCATTGATATTTGGCAATTTCCTTGGAGATAGGCTTGGCAGGAGGACAATGCTTACTGTAACCGTGGTGGGGTTTTCACTTTCCAGTTTTCTAATTGGCTTTCTGCCAACATACAAAAGTCACGGAATCTTGGCAACGGCTCTTCTCTTTTTCCTTTTGGTTCTCGTGGGTCTTTTCGCTGGTGCCGAATACGGCGGTGGAACAGCCCTTGCAACTGAGAGTGTTCCGGCAGAAAAGAGAGGTTTCATCGGCTCTTTTGTGCAGAGCGGCTTTGGAATAGGATATTTTATAGTCACATTGGTATACATAATACTCACAATTGAATACCCCGGAAACGCGTTCGAAACTATCGGATGGAGAATACTTTTCTTCACGACACTTATCCCAGGAATAATTGCACTTGTCTCAAGGCTCGGTGCAAAGGAATCTCCTGTGTTTAAGGATATGAAAGAAACAAAATCCATACAGAAAGAGCCTGTCGTGTCAATGTTCAGGGATGCTCCGAAATATGTTGTATTAGGAATAATAATTTGCGCTGGATTGTTACTTGTAAATTCCGGAACAATAAGTTTCTATCCAACCGTGATGGAGAGCAATTCCATTTCAATCACAACTGTAGGATATATTCTCCTTGTAGCGAACGGGATCTCGCTTGCAGGGGTATGGATAGGTGGGTTGTTGTCTAACTACATACCAGGCCGAAGACTTGCACTTTTGATATACTCTTCTATATTTCTTGTTTCAATTTATCCTCTTACAATCCTTGGTACGTCTTTCCATTCCATTACTGACCTATACATAAGCTACAGTGTGCAGTCCTTTCTCATGGCTGCCATATTTTCTACTCTTCCGAGTTTTCTTGCAGAGAGCATCAGCAAAAAATTCAGAACAACTGGCATCGGGTTCATTTACAATTTTGGAGGAGCGATAGGAGGATTCGCCCCGCTTTTCATAGAGCTGGTTATCCCGCATTACGGAACATTCAACAGTTGGATTCTAGTTCTCTTCGTTGCAACGCTGGCTCTGTTGGTAGCGATTATACTTTCGAAAGAAACCTGGTCGAAATCAAAAAGTGGTCAGAAGGATAGCATTACAGAATAGGTTGGGCAACGCAATGATCTTATGGGCATGGGTAACGTTTACTATTGTCGGAGGCATTACCATCTAGACAGGAATAGTGGCTTAATTGGTTGAAAATGTGATCATAATAGGATCTGGACCTGCAGGACTCACATCTGCTATATACACGTCAAGGGAGGAATTCTCTCCTTTAGTAATAAGCGGCACTAACGCCGGGGGCCAACTTCTTTTGACCTCGTCTGTTGAAAATTACCCGGCATTTCCAGACGGAATTTTCGGCCCAGACCTAATCGCACTCATGAGAAAGCAAGCTGAGAAATTCGGTGGTAGATTTATCGAAGGTGACGTCGTCTCGGTGGATTTTAAAAGTAATCCGCTCAAGGTTAAGACGACCTACGGCAACTATGAATCCAAGACTGTTATAGTTGCGACAGGGGCTTCTGCAAAATGGCTCGGGATTCCGTCTGAAAGTGCATTCATAGGCAAGGGTGTCAGCAGCTGTGCAACATGCGACGCTCCTTTTTTCAAGAATAAGTCTGTGATAGTTGTTGGTGGTGGAGACACAGCGATGGAAGATTCATTATTCCTCACAAAATTCGTGAAATCTGTAACAATTGTTCACAGGAGAAATGAATTCCGGGCATCAAAGATCATGCAGGAAAGAATTCTCTCAAACCAAAAAGTAAGCGTTGTTTATAATTCCGTTGTGGAAGAAGTGAAAGGCGATACAAAAGTCAGGGGTGTTGTCATTCGAAACGTGGAGACCAACAATACGAGCGAACTGCAAACAGATGGTGTATTCGTTGCAATAGGTCATACTCCAAACACCAGTTTTCTAAAAGGACAGCTTGAACTTGACAGCAAAGGCTTCATAGTTACGGCGGAAGAAGTGAAAACAGATATTCCCGGTGTCTTTGTTGCAGGGGATGCTGCAGATAAAAAGTACAGGCAGGCTGTTACAGCAGCTGGAAGTGGTGCAAAGGCGGCACTTGAGGTAAGAGAGTACCTTCAGAATCATTAATCACTCCTCTTTACAAAATAATTTTTTATAGAACTCTTTCTCTGTTAGTCAAGTCCCGCACCCACAAGGATAAATCACGTTGCGTCTGCTCAATTCCGCAATTTATTCCAAACTATCCCGGTTAATTGAATGAAAATTAAAGACAAAATATTCCGAAATGTCGTCTGCACAGATCTAATGTTTATTCTATATTTCAAAGCAAAAGTGCAATATTTTTCTAATTTAAAAATAAAATGTGCGGATGCCGGGATTTGAACCCGGGTTAAGGGCTTGGGAAGCCCCTGTGATAACCACTACACTACACCCGCTCATGAGAGGTAGATAAAAAAGGAGGTTAAAAAGTCTAGTACCAGCCTCTTGATTTAGCTGCATCTGCCACTCTCTTAACGGCAACGATGTATGCAGCAGTTCTGGTGTATACACCGTATTTCTTTGCTGTGTCGAGAACAGCTTTTGTAGCTTCTGTCATCCTGCTGTCCAGTTTCTTGTGTACATCTTCTTCGGTCCAGTAATCGCCCGTATTGTTCTGCACCCATTCAAAGTATGACACGGTAACACCACCAGCGTTAGACAGGAAATCTGGTAATACCAGGATCTTCTTTTTCTCAAATATTTCATCAGCCTGCGGTGTGCTGGGCCCATTTGCGAGCTCCAAAATTATCTTAGCCTTAACTTTGTCAGCGTTCTCTGCCGTGAGTTGTTCCTCTATTGCAGCGGGTATAAGGACATCCACTTTTAATTCAAGCAACTCCTCATTGGTGATATTCTTTGAGCCCGGAAAGTTCACAACCGAACCGGTTTTCTGCTTGTGTTCAAGGAGCTTATCATAATCAACTCCGTTCTCTACATAGATTGCCCCTTTCGTATCAGAGACTGCCACAACCTTGGATTTGAACAATTCTCTGGCAAGCTTCACAGCAAATTCACCCGCGTTTCCGAATCCCTGAACGGCGATTGTTGCTTTCGAAAGATCAAGACCTATCGATTTTGCTGCTTCCCGAAGTACGTACATGCCTCCACGTGCTGTAGCATCCCCTCTTCCAAGTGATCCCCAGTTTTCAAGGGGCTTACCTGTAATAACACCAGGAGCAGAATGTCTTACAATCTTTTCGTACTCATCCATCATCCACGCCATGATCTGCGGAGTTGTATAAACATCTGGTGCGGGTACGTCTATCTCCGGGCCGATAAAGTCAGCTACTGCCCTAATGTAGCCTCTGCTTAACCTTTCCAACTCGCCCTTGCTCATTTTCTTGGTATCGCATATTACACCGCCTTTTGAACCACCAAGTGGCAGATTCAACATTGCTGTTTTCCAAGTCATCCACGCAGAGAGTGCCTTAACTGTTGAAAGGGTCTCCTGCGGATGGAATCTTATCCCACCTTTTGCCGGTCCTCTGGCCGTGTTGTATCTAACACGGAACCCAGTGAAAACTTTTGTTTCGCCGTTGTCCATCTTCACAGGTATACTAACCTGAAGAATTGCTTGGGGTTGGCTTAGTAACTCTAGTGCTTGCTTGTCCAATTTCATCGCGTCCGCAGCTTTTTTTAATTGCTGCAGGGCTATGTCAAATGGATCCAAATTTTCTGGCATATTTTCACCTAACACCTTTTATTAAAGGTAACATGATATTTCTTGGCTGTAGTTTAATATTTCACGACATTAAATAGCATGACTATATGTATCATTAGGCACTTTAATTGTGCAATATTTTTATTTCTAACTTCAATTGCACTATCGTGAAAATAACTATTCTAACAGGAACAGAAGTCAAGGAATCCGTTCTGAAGCAATGTTCTGACATAGTCGGATCAAAAATCACTCAAAATCAGCCGGATGATGCAGAAGTTCAGATCGTGACCAACCATTTCGTGCCAACTCCGAATCTCAAGCTTGTCCAGACGTTAAGCGCTGGTGTCGATCATTTTGATTTTTCAACACTTCCCAAAGGCGTTACGGTATGCAGCAATGCTGGCGCATACTCTGACCCTGTTGCAGAGCACGCGTTTGCTCTGCTTCTGGCTCATGAAAAGAAAATCTGCAAATTCATTGGAAAAGCCCAAGACGGGGTATTTGAACGCGAAACCGTTGGTACACTATATGGGTCTACACTTGGTGTTTTCGGTTTTGGAGGCATCGGTCGGAGCGCGGCAAGGATCGCAAAAGCATTTGGTATGAAGGTTATTGGTCACTCCAGGCATCCAGTTGAAGATCCTAATCTGGATGAATTCGCCAATAGCGTCGAAGAGTTATTTTCAAAATCAGATACCGTGCTGATATCTATTCCATTGTCAAACTTAACCAGAGGGATCGTTTCTCGCAACCTCCTGAATAAATTTCATGGTAAAGTGATAATAAATGTGGCAAGAGCAGGTGTTGTAAATGAGCATGACATGCTTGAATATCTTCGGAACAACCCGGATTTCTATTATCTCACGGATGTCTGGTGGAACGAGCCTAATGTTTCGTTTCCAATTCCAGAAAATGCTATTTTGACTCCTCATGTCGCGGGAAACGTTGATGAATCCATAAGTTCATGGCGATTTATCTACGCATGCAAAAATATTAAAAAATTTATTGATGGGGCCCCGGAAAATGTAGTAGATGTTTCTGAGTATACCACCAGATAAAGTTTTCTTCGAAATTTCAGAATTCAAAAAGCGTTGACTGTTGCTTGGGCGTTTTGTCCTCATTTTTAATAGATTTCACACTTTCCGATGAAAATTCCATCAATTTTGACTGACTGAATGGAATAACCTTTCCATAGTCTTCTTCAAGGCCCTCTAAGACCCTATTCAACGTTTCTTCGATCCGGCGCGCATAATAGTCCCAATCTGGCCTACCTGTAAATGGGGCACCATCTATAAATGGTTCGACTTCCTGGGGCGTTTTTTTGCTGTTTGTGACAATCCATGAGACTTTCATTCCAGGAATAAAAGTCTCTCCGCGCTCTATGAGTTTCTTTGCAATTCTAACATTGGCCAGAGATTTTTCGTCCTTATATTCACCGTGTTCACCGAACTTCTTAACACTCCTGGATATTACAAGCTTCGAAATATCAATTGATTCGTCTCCTTTTTTTACGAGATTCAGCAATTCATTCCTATAACTTATTGCCCCATCCACGTCTCTGCTCATAATGAATTCAAAAACCTTTGAAAGTGCTTCGCTCTGCAGATCGAAGGAATCGGTCCTTCTCACTTCGTATCCACGGATGAGGATCTCACCTTTTTGGGTCTCGGGATATACTATGCGCCCTGCATATCTCTTCTTGGCTCCGTGAGAAAAGAACGGGTCCATCACCTTTTCAAATTCCAGAATCACGCCCTGCTCCTTGGAGAGGCGATCACTTAGTGAATTCCCAACCTTAACAGCATCCTCTGTGCTCTTGCTCTGCGATTCGATGAATATGCTATCTGTATCACCGTATATAACACGGTAATTTTCGTGTTCCAGTGATTCAATTAGTGAAGTGATTGTGTTCCTGGCGTAGGCCGTAATGGCACTTCCTATCTCTATGTTAGTGAATCTGTAGAACGATGAGGCCATAACGCCGTAAAACGTGTTCATAAGTATCTTTATCGCTCCCTGGACGCCGTCAAGGTAAGCCCTTTCTTCCTCAGATACCACTTTCATCCTCTTCTTTATCTTGTCTCTCTCTTCCATTAAATCCCGCAAAAGTCCGGGAATGAGGCCTTCTTTTTGCTGCTTGCTCAAAAATCTTATATTGTTGGGGGCAACAATTTCACCTTTTGGATCGAGAGTTGTAAAGCAGATGTTGTACTTCATCATCATTGAGGGATACATGCTCTTGAAGTCAAGGACTATGACATTGTCATAAATCCCAGCTCCAATGCTGTGGACGTAACCGCCGGTAATTGGGGCTTCCTTCAGGCTGCGGTTAGTCATGGGTACGCCGATACTTTCCGTATCTGCTTTTCGAATTAGAAGCGAGTCGACATAATTGCTTGTTCCGCCATTAGTAACATCGTCCAATGGCAACTTTGTTACAGTACTCATGAAGAGGTTACGGTCTATAATCCTTAATTTAAGGAGTATTTTCAATGTCAGATCAGCATCCTTGATGCAGTAAGCTGTCACCTCATCCGGCCTGTTATTCCACTCCTCCTCAATTTTCAAACGATTGATATTGTCCTTTCCCTCACCAAGCATCTTCATTGCTACATAGTTCAGTGTCTCGTGCTTTGGCTTTAGAACCTTCTTTACCGCCCACCACGTGTCGAGAATGATCCGTCCATGGAGCCTCCAGTACTGATTCTGGACTCTGCGCGGTTCTTCAAAATCTCTTCCAATAGCGAAGGGGATTCCGTAACTGTTCATGCGTTCCTCAATTACGGGAATATCGTATCCATCGCTGTTGTAGCCAGTTAGTATATCCGGATCTTTTTCGTTTATGAGGTGAACAAAATTCTCAAGGATTTCATTTTCCTTACCCCTAATGGCTCCTTTCTCCCATTGCTTGCCATCAAATATTGAATAACCAATTACAAGAATTCGCCCATATTTTTTCTTCTCTTCGGGTGTTATGGCATTTTCTATGTCAAAACTTAGGACTTTTAAAGGAGGGTTGAATTCTGGAACGTTCGAAATATTCTTGATCCTAACAACATAATCGGTAGTAAATTTAGTTTTGTCCATGGGATCGATTTCGCCCTCAATCTCAACGCAAGATCCAAGGTCCATGTCGTATATGAATCTGTGATGAAAAGGTATGTCCGCAGCAAGAACTTTGAACTTGGGCTGGCAGATTTCCCTTAAAGATGGAACTTTCCAAGGGGACTTGATATAAATTCTCTCTACTCTTTTTATCTTTCCGTCAACCCATAGTTCTTTTTCCTCTTCTCTATCGTACTCACCCTCTGAACGGTATGAATTCATGCATGCTTCGTCTGGTTCGACTATGTCGAAGTAAGGTTTAAACCCGAAGTAGAGAGCGGTAACAGAAGAACCATCTTCAGTTCTTCCAAAGAGCTCTATGGTAACATCACTTGCCCGGTACGATGCCGCAAGTATTCGCATTTTCAGTTTCATTCAAATGAATATGCCATTTAGGGCTTTAACCTCTTCGTTTTCTCTTATTCTAATCTGATGCAGATGACTATGTCATCACAGAATAATTGTATGACTGCACGAACCGTTACGATAGCAATTAATACCTCTTTAACGTACATTTTGAAGGGATGGATAATTAATGAGCAGAATTTTGGAACTTGTTGGAAGGCATGACTCTTATAGATCAGAAACTCTCAACCTTCAGGCCTCAGAAAACATACTGAGTCCTAATGCAAGGAAAGCACTGTCGTCAGATATGGCTTCAAGGTATTCCTTGACGCTTGAACATGAAAGCTATAACGCATACGGAGGCGCAAAATACATGGAAGAGCTTCTGGATGAGGTAGAAAAGCTGGCCTGTGAGGTGTTTAAGTCAAAGTATTCAGAGGTTAGGCCACTAGGGGGGCACATTGCAGCGGAAGTAGTTCTCTTATCGCTTGTAGATCGGAAGCGCAATATAATGTCTATATCGGAAGCCAATGGTGGATATACGGGGTACCAGAATCAGTATCTTCCGCAGATCATGGGATTCAGCAATTATAACATTCCATATGACGGGTTCAAGCAAGAAATCCTTCTTGACGATCTAGAACGATTGCTTGAATCGCTTATGCCGCGCCTGGTTGTTTTAGGGCAATCGTTCTTTGTCAAGCATTATGATTTGAGATCCCTCAGGAACCTTTGCCACGATCACGGTTGCAAGCTTGCGTATGACGGTTCACATGTTATGGGTCTGATAGCCGGCGGAGCTTTTCAGCCAGATGTGTTGAACTACGTTGACGTACTGTTCGGTTCAACACATAAGTCTTTTTTTGGCCCGCAGGGAGGAATAATACTGACGAATGATGAAGAGATCATGGAATCCGTAAGGAGAAACATAACATGGAGGGCGATGGATAACTATAATCCAAGCAGGCTTGCATCACTTGGTGTTGCTATGGAAGAAATGAGGCAATACGGTAAAGACTATGCCAGAAAGGTCGTAAAAAATTCTTTTGATCTGGCAAAATCCCTCTCAAATGCCGGGCTGACACCAAGATTTTCTCCGTGGTTCACTGAAACACACCAGATCTTACTGTCTGAAACCTCCCTCCTACCTCTCGGAACCAACTTTGAAGGATTTAGTAATATATTAGAAAGAAATTACATTGTGGTCGACCGTGAAGGGCGAATAGGGACGTCAGAAATCTCCAGACTTGGCATAGACGAAGTTGAAGAGATTGGGGAACTCATTGTTTCCGCGCTGAAAGGAAACGACGTTTCAGAAAGAGTAAAAGAGATCCGAAGAGAAGCAAAAATACATTATTGTGAGGTAATCGAATGAAAGTAAAAGATGTGATGACAAAGAATAACCTGGTTACAGTTAAGGCATCTTCACTGGTGTCGGAAGCATGGAATAAGATGAAGGAAACTGGGATCCATCAAGTCCCAGTTGTCTTAGGGAACAAGTATGCCGGAATGCTTAGCTATCGGGAGTTGCTAAGGAGAAGAAGCATTAGGCCAAGCTCCAAGGTAGAAGCATTTATGGTGAAAACACCGAAGGTTGATGAGAACGAGAAGTTCGAGACAGCCATAGATCTCCTGAAAGATTCTGGGATGGCAGCAATACCAGTGGTTCGTAAAGGCGGTGTTCTCGTCGGGATATTTTCAAGATCGGATATTTTGAAGAACATAGATACAACTCGCGGCATGAGCAGTATTCTTGTTACGGACCTGATGTCTGATGATCCAGTTGTAGTTAAGGAAACGGACATGATTCCAGAGGCTATAGAGAAAATGAGGAGCCTTGATGAATCTGAAATTCCGGTTGTTGATGATAGAGGGCGGCTCTCTGGAATCCTGATGATCAAAGACATCGATTCAAGGGCAATGTTCCAGGCAGAGGAGAAGAGACGCCGGGATTACGGCCAGCCCCAAAAGCTCGAGATTGAAGTACGGTCGTATATGCAGGAACCGTGCAGCGTCACAAGGGAAGCGGTGATTGGAGAATGCTCCAAACTGCTCATTGAAAACAAACTGCATCTGATACCTGTTGTAGACGACATCGGCAAACCTGTTGGTGTAATTGATGTCTCAGACATCATAAACTCGATAGATACTGGCAAAAAGAAATCTGGCATACTTGTGCAGGTCTCAGGTCTCGGCCCATGGGACGACGATCTGTATGACACAATATTTTTTGAATCCGAGAAATTCATTTCTCAGATCCAGAGACTTTCGGGTATTTCAAACGGTACATTTACAGTTCACGTGACAAAGTATGAAAATGGGGGCCGAGTGAAATATTCTGTCAGAACTAAACTTTTCGGAGGCAGTTTCAATATGTCCGTGGACGACCATGACTGGAACTTTGGTAAATGCATCTCCCGCATTTTTGAAACCTATGAGAGCAGGATCAAAAAGAGCAAGGTGAGATGAACGTCCGGGGAGCTCATTGATCGTATTCTGGATTATACATCCCAGAGATGCAGATACTCGGAAGCGCGATACATGAAAATTACCTCAAATAGCCTTTCGTACAGAAATGGTTCATTTGAAGGCATAGATTTTACTTCAGAGAAGGGATACGCTGTCCGAGTTTTGAACAACTCAATCGCGATAGCTTACTGTGATTCTGAAGATTGGGACACAGCAAAGGAATCTATCGATCTGGCACTTAAAAAATCAAATGCAAACGGTAAGAACAATATAAGTTTGGGGAACGCTATAAAGGACAACTGGATTGTTCAGCAAAAGAAAAAGATTGAGGATTTTTCACTCGAAGACAAAATATCCATACTGAAAGATAACGACAAAGAAATGGAGTCGCATGGCACTGCTGTTCGAATCAATGGCATGGCAGATAAACTCATTGAGCAGAGATATAGGAACTCAATTGGATCTGATATATCCGGAAAGATATATCGCGTTTCTTACATCTATGTTATGGGATTTGTAAACGGTGGGAATTTTGAACAATCGATACAGCAATTCGGTGCTTCCTCCGGTTTCGAATACATAGATTCATTAAACTTAGCAAAAAGAATAGAAGAAGATGCGAAGGGGCTGAAGGAATCAGCAGATGCCAGACAGACAAAAGAAGGAGATTATGATATCATCGTAGGACCCGAAATATCAGGCATTACAGCGCATGAATCATGTGGCCACCCAACAGAATATGATCGTATTATTGGAAGAGAAGGGGCACAGGCAGGGGAGTCGTTCCTAACTGGAAAGAAATTTCCTTACAGGGTAGGTTCAGACGAAGTAAGCATAATAGATGATCCCACGTACCCACTGAGTTATGGATTCTATAGGTATGATGATGAGGGAACTCCCTCACGTAAAAGGTATCTTTATAAAAACGGCATGACGAATGAGTTCATACTAAACAGAGAGAGCGCTTACCTCCTGAATACTGATTCTAACGGAGGGGGGCGTTCGTCTTCTTGGGACATGGAACCACTTGCAAGAATGAGTACGACATACATAGAGCCTGGAGATTATTCGTTTGAAGAACTCATTGAGGGAATAAAGCATGGCATATATATCAAGTCTTTTACCGAGTGGAACATTGATGATATTCGTTTCAATGAAAAGTATGTTGGTAAAGATGCGTTTTACATAGAGAATGGAAAGATCACTTCCAGAGTTAAAAGGCCAACGATTGAAACCAATACTATAAAATTCTACAGTTCTGTCGATGCTGTCGGAAAAGATCTGGAATTCACCGCCGGGACGTGTGGTAAGGGAGATCCGGAACAAGGAGTCGAAGTATGGATGGGTGGCCCACACATCCGTCTCAGGAAGGTGCATATAAAATGAATGAATCGGAAATTCAAAATTTAGTAAATAAATTGGAAAACAAGGGATTCACTGAGTATGCCGTTACATCAATAAACAGCCGTATCGAACAGGTAAGATTCTCTCAGAATTCTATTGATTTGACAAACTTGTGGGATGAAGCGAACTTTCATGTTTTTGTGGCCATAGGAAAAAAGATCGCCTCAACAGTACTCAAGGATGTCGCAGAGATGGATATTACCATCGATAAACTTTGGAAATCTGCAAACTCATCCCCGGAGAATCGTTCATTCGCGGGCATAAACCCGGAGAAACAGAAATATCCCTACAATGTGAACCACCGGGCGGTTCAACACGATCTCCATGAGTTCTCCCAGGCAGCGATCCAATCGGCTCTGGATAACGGGGCCGAGCGAGTGGCAGGAACAGCTTATAATATTTTTGAAAAGGTGAGGACGAGCACAAAGTACAACAAATGCGAGTACACCACGGGAGGTATTGAGCTGAATATACGATCATTTAGGGATGGATTCAGCGGCCAGGAGGGGATCCACTGGGGACTTCAGAGTAATGTTTCAAAATCAGATTTCGAAAGGATGGGTTCTGAATCTGCTGAAACCGCGAGAGTAACAGGGAGGAAAGAATCCATAGAGCCTGGAAAATACACTGTGATAATGTCACCTTATGTCATAGGGAATATAATCTCCAGCTGTGCAGAGTCCCTCTCGTACTATTCTGTTGAAACGGGGATGAGTAGTTTCGGCGACCAGATAGGCCGTAAGGTTGCCGGCGATGGTGTGAATCTCGTCGATGATCCTCTGGATTCCACCGGTGATGGGTTCAGAGCCTGCGATGATGAGGCGACAGCAACGAAAAAGAACCGTATAATCACTGATGGTCAATTGAACACTTTCTTTCATTCTTATTCAACTGCTGCACGTTCAGGTTCTAGGACGACCGGGAATGCGGGGATAATATCGCCAATGCCATGGCAGTTAAAGATCCTTCCAGGCAGGACAAAATTATCCGATATGATCTCAGGTATGAAGAATGGCCTTCTCATTGAGAATTGTTGGTACACTCGCTTCCAGGATTACAGGAACGGCATTTTTTCAACAGTTCCTAGGGACGGTGTATTTCTCGTCCAGAACGGGGCAATAAAGGGGGACCTGAGTGGCATAAGAATAAGTGATTCCTTCCGGAACATCCTCTCTAACATAGAAGAGATATCGTCCGAAACAAAGAATGCAAAATGGTGGCAGGAGGTTTCTTCTACCAACATGCCTTACGTGAAAGTAAAAAATGTGAATATCTCCCGCGCTTTCTAAAATTTGAAAGCCGTTTAGGCTTTCGACATTAATTTTTTCAGTCTGTTGTATATCTGGAGCGTCTCAAGGCCTTTGTCAATTCCATGGGAGTAAGCCGGCTTTCTTATTTTCTGCAATCTATTCTTTAGTTTCTTTTCATAATCCAGGCCAATGAATGGGATCACTGCCTCAAGGAATCTGTAAGTATAACCAGTTCCGCTGAAAAATTCCTCCATCGTGTTTACAACGTCTTCCAGTGAGTCCAGCAGGCTCCCCCTCATGACTTTGTTCCTGGAAAGCATTATGAAAAGAGAAATAGAATCCTGCTTCTTTATATCACCTTTTCCTACCATGCTGGCAAATTTGTTGAAGTAGCTTTTTCTGCCAAGGAATGACATTCCGGCAATCAGTGTCGTTCTGTCAGCATCGGTCTTTGACTGTTTCAGGAATTTAATGAAAGCATCAAGATCGTTACTGTTGCGCGCATAACCGATGGCTATGGCCCTTCTCAAATCTGTATCTGATTTGAAGAACTTGCTGAAGCCCTTGGAAATTTTCTTTGCGAAATCCTTGTCTAAGATTGAGAGATTCGCAGAAACCGTCCCGCGCAGGATAGAGTCGTTCTCGGATTCTCCTTCTTTTTTGGTTTCTCCCAACCTCTTTAACTGTGTCTTGTAGAATTTGAGCGCCAGATTCTTTACTTTTCTGTTTTTCTCGTCTACAAAATTAAGCAGAGAGAGTTGTTGACAGATCTCAGTGTTGACAATATAGTTGTCTTCATCAAGAAATCTCTCTATCGTGTCGAGATAGTCCTTAAGTTTTATCTTTCCAGCTTCCAGAAGAGCAAAAGTATCATTTACTATACCCCACCTGTCAAGATAGCCGAAATTTTTGGCTCTTCCTATGACATCCCTTAAAAGCTTTCCCTTGTATGCAACCCTGTAAAACCCGGATTGTTCATAGTTCAATTTAAGGAATCCATCGGACTTAATCCTCATTTCACTTCTGCTGAAGAGTGCATTCTCCTTTCCGTTTTCCCGGAGCACTGTCAATGGAATAGTTCTCGGTTGTTCCTTCACTTTCTTGTTCAGCAGAAATCTTTCTTGAGATAATTTTATTTCCTTTCCCACAAGTTCAGCAGTTACAAGAGGATACCCAACTTTCTTAATCCATGAGCCCATGATCTTTGAGACCGGCAGACCAGATACATCCTGGATTGCTTTCCATAGGTACTCGCCTTTTGCATTCCCGTAACTGTGCTCTTTCAGGTATTTTCTTATGCCATCTCTGAATTTATCAGGAGAGACATAATTCTCAATCATTCTCAGAACACTGGCTCCCTTTCCATAACTTATCTCATCAAAAATCTGTGATATGTCGTCAGGGTTTTTTACGTGTGCCTGTATCGGATGTGAATTGACCAGAGCATCTCCATACAAAGCTCCAGCTGTTTCATCTACAAGAAATTTCCCAGTAAATAGCCATTTCTGGTGAAGCTGATCAACGAACTTGAAGGCCATAAAGGTCGCGAAACTCTCGTTAAGCCAAAGATCATCCCACCATTCCATTGTGACCAGATCACCGAACCATTGGTGGGCAATTTCATGTGCAACTACTTCTGAGACCCTCTGTCTCCCTGCAGTTGTAGTGCTGTCGTTCACCAGAAGTGCAGTCTCCCTGAAGGTTATTGCACCCCAATTTTCCATTGCACCTGCGGCGAATTCTGGTACCGAGATCAAATGCATCTTCGGTAACATGAATTTTATTCCGTAATACTCCTCATATTTTGCTATAATATCGGCTGCTTCAGCAGCTGGAAAATCTGTAGAATTGAGTAAGCCCTTCGGAGCGGTAAGGATTATTTTCAATGGCCCAGATTGCTTCTCTATGGAATCAAATGTACCAATCCCGATATACAGTAAATAAGTAGACATTTTTGGTGTATCTTCAAAAACAACTACTTTTCTTCCCTTGTTTATCTCAGAGCTTTTTATTGGCATGTTCGAAATCGCATCAAGTTCATTGTCGACGGTCAATGTTAATGAAAATACAGCCTTTTTAGATGGATCATCAACGCAGGGGAATGCATGTCTTGCGCCCGTAGATTCAAACTGGGTTGTTATCATCCTTCCGTTCTTATAGTCTGCAACATACAGTCCTTCCAACCCTTTTGAAATTTTTCCAGAAAATTTGACTTCAACCTCGGTCTTACCTGAAAGAATCAGATCAGTCTCTATAGTCTGCTTTTTTTTGTTTTCCTTGAACTTGAAGGTCTTCCCGTGTGAAACAATGCTGTCAATAGATAGATCTACAGAGTTAAGAAAGAACTTCTCCTTGTTTCCAGAAACCGTTATAATTTCATGCCCCACATATTCAAGATTCTTATAATTTAAATCAAGTTCTAGCTGATATTTCTCTATTTCCATGGGTAGTTATAGTTTTTTATTATTATAAATTTGTGATAAATGATCATGCACAAGCAGTTAATGAAAGCAAAGTGGAATCAATAGCATTTCTGCAGCATTATCCCACGCTCTTTCACCATTCCTGCTCATCCGTAAAAGTATATGTAAACAGCGGTAAGGAGTAGCGCGATAACCACAATGCGATCAACGGTTGCAGGTGAAACTTTTGACAAGCCTTTGATTAAACCAATATTTACCAACGTAACTATCAAAAGAAGAAATACAGCGCTTGAGATTACAAAGACTATGCTTATTAAAGATACAGAAAAATAACCGTAACTCGCTGCAACAAGAAGAATAGGGAGAAACGCAGGATCAGGAAAAATGCTCACAAGCAGGGAAGTATTTTCAAAACCTTTCTTTTCATGTGATTCTCTTATGCTGTTTATTAGAATATATAATGCAACTACAATTATTATTATGACAGAGGCAATCCTAATCTCTTTTGTTCCAAAGGCATATACTCCGAAAAAAACGACCAACAGGGCAAGTGCTGTGGATGTGGTGCCATGCAAGAATCCGAGCAAAAATGCGATAACCCTTACCCTCTTAGAACTAAATGATTTCTTTAAGGAGAGCGCAGTAAGCGGAATCCAGTGATCAGGAGCGATCATATGAAGCATCGAAAGAAGCGTTGCCACGAGCGCTAGAACAATTACTGGATTCATTATTCCAGATCTCTGCTCCCTTAAAGCATTTTACACTCTAACGGAAATTGTTGCAATCTAACCTATATGGCCAACTATCGTAAATGTTTCGAGAATTTACTACCTAAACAATATATGGTATTTAGTTGGTTTTTTAATAAAGTGGCCTGAAATCTCACTGATGTTGATTCGAAACACTCATTACCCAGATCTGTATTACAAGAGAAGGCGTCAAACACGGTAGCGTACATAATAAAAACTGATCAGATGCATCCAGATTCAAACGCGGTTCTTTTTGGTGCAAACATAATTAACAACAACGGTTTGGTAGTTTTTCCCACAGAAACTGTATATGGGCTTGGTGCCAATGCCCTTTCAGCTTATGCATGCCGGAAAATTTATCTCACAAAAGAGCGTCCAGCAGACAATCCGTTGATAGTTCATGTATCGTCATTGGAAATGCTCCATAAGATAACCGTGGGCATCGATCCTGAGATTGAAAGTAAACTTGGAGAAGTATGGCCTGGGCCGGTCACGTTACTCTTTCAGAAGAGTGATAATATCCCGGATATTGTTACCGCAAATTCACCACGGGTAGCCGTGAGAATGCCCGATAATCCACTGGCACTTCAACTAATTGAGAAGTCTGGTGTGCCTATAGCAGCTCCCAGCGCAAATATTTCAACCAGAGCAAGTATAACAGATTCGAAATACGCAATAGATGAACTTAAAGATCGTGTCGATCTTATTTACGATTCTGGCCCCACTAAATTTGGTCTTGAATCGACGATACTCGATCTTTCAGGAGAAGTTCCAACACTGCTTAGGGCTGGTTCAAAGACCGTTGAGGAACTAGAGCCGATATTTGGAAAGATATTTGTCTCTGAAGTAGCGAGAGGGACTTACGAGAGTCCTGTTGCAATAACGCCAGGGATGAAATATAAACATTATTCTCCTGTTAAGACCTTGATACTTGTAGACGAGAATGTATTTGACGAGATATCCATGAATAGCGATCTGAAAGGTGAAGTCCTTATGATAGGATCGACTGAGCACTGCAAGAATTCCCTTCTCGACACTTTCGATCTGGGATCAATGGGAGATCTAAGGACAGTAGCTGCCAAACTATTCATCGCTTTCAGAGAACTGGACAAGAGAAATGAAAGGATTGGTGTCATTCACCCATTCCCAGAGTACGGGTATGGGCTAGCGATAATGAATCGTATCAGGAAAGCATCAAGCTACAAAATACAGAATCTGAAAGAATTTGAAGAGAAACTTTCTGAGATAGGTTCATGATTTTGTTTTTTGAGTTTTCCAGATGTAGTTAAGTTTATTTTTGAGGACGTAAAGAATTATTGTACTTCAGAAACAAGATAAGACAGTTTCTCCAAATGTGGAATGCATACCTGGCACTAATATAATGGAAAAAATGATGTGGAAAATGTCAGATTAGACGCCGTCCGTGACGCCATCCTCTGATATCTGTATCACCGTTTCGCCCTCGGGAAGATATGGTGAATCTATCAGTCTCGCGATTCTCTTTCCACCCTTACTCTTCCTGAGGTATATCCTGAATGTTGCAGTATGTCCAACGACATTTCCCCCTATAGGCGCGGTCGGGTCTCCAAAGAATACATCAGGCCTGGCAGAAACCTGGTTCGTAACTGCGATAACTGCATTGTAAATTGTTGAGAATCTTAGCAGATCGTGCATATGCCGGTTCAACAGCTGTTGTCTCTCCGCAAGGGAACCTCTTCCAAGGTATTCAGACCTAAAGTGAGACGTAAGGGAATCTACAATTAAAAGCCTAATGGGGAACTCCTTTGCCAACTCTGCTGCCCTTTCCCCAAGCAATATTTGATGGTGTGAGTTATATGCCCTCGCCACATGTATTCTTTTTAGTACCGCATCCGGGTCGAGGTTTTTAGCTTTGGACATCTGAATGATTCTTTCTGGTCTGAAGGTGTTTTCAGTATCTATCATGAGAACATCGGAATCAAAACCACCAGCCTCGTGTGGCATCGTGGCATTCACTGCTGCCTGATGCATGATCTGGGTCTTTCCTGAGCCGAACTCACCAAAAAACTCTGTGATTGCCTGGGTTTCAAATCCCCCACCAAGCAACGCATCAAGATTCTTGCTTCCTGTTGTGAGTTTCTGGACACTTTTCCTTCTTTCAAGAATCTCCTCCCCAGTTTCAAAATTACCAACATCTGCAAATTTTCTAGCTGCGGCTATAATTTTTGCTGCGCTACCCTCCGCCACTCCAGCCAGATCTGAAAGATCCTTTGGGGAGGCAACGGCAAGCGTCATTAAATCATCGTAACCGTTCTCTCTAAGCTTCTCTGCAGTGGCTTCTCCTACTCCTGGCAAATCCTCTATCTTATACTTTTTTGGCTGTTCTTCATCTTCTGGCATTTAGATCGCTCCTTTTCCGATATTCATTGATGCATCAGTCTTGGCAATAGATTCTTCCTGATTCGCCAGTTGCATCATGGCTCTGATTGCATCTACGTTTTCCGGAACTACGTCACTTTCCTGATGAATAGCTTGGATATAATTCAATCTCTTTTCCTTTACTGTTATGCTCTCTTTCCATACAGCAATTTCATACAGATCGGAGCGGTCTCTACCCATTTCACGGGCTAGATCCATAATCTGAGCAGTTGAGGTAACCCCGTTCTTTCCAGAGACAAGCAGTATTCTCCTTTTTTCCTTTAGCAGATCAGTGATCTGTTCGGCTGTGGCAGGGTACTTCATTTCGACCTGAACAGTATGAACATGCATAAGAGTTGTTGGCGCCTTAATTGCCACAGTATTTACGTCTACGTTCCCGAGGACTGTTTTAAGGTCTGGAGCATGATGGGATGGGAATTTTAGGCTGGGTTCGAGTGCGTTAATTGGGCCACCCTTGCTATCGTTTGGATCGGCCCCTCTCCGGACAAGCACTGCACTTATGTGCTCAATGCCAAAATTGTTTCTCACAACAGATAAAGTCCGGGCCAGTCCAGTTGTGTTGCATGATACAACTCGGACGTATTTTTTTCCATAAGAATCGTTATAATTTGAATAAGCATTGAAACTTGCCTCGGCTATAGATGGCTCCTCCCCACCTTGAAATATGGCGGGTTTCTTGTACGCCTTATATACTTCCAAATCCTTTTTACCGTTGCCCTCTGGAGAAGCGTCAACAATAATGTCGGAATCATCGATTAAGTTATCCAGGGTTCCGTGGCATGGCATGCCTGCTTCTTTGAAGTTATTCAAAGCTTTTTCATCACTGCAAAAGACCTTGAAATCACGGCTTGCCTCTCCAGCCAGGTAATCCGGTTTAGTTTTAAGTATGCCCGAAATATGCATATCCGACTGTATGGAAACCGCCCTTGCAACCCTTCGTCCTATGGTCCCGTATCCAACTATACCAACTTTAATCATATCAGTTGTATGTCCACAGCATAAATATAAATTGTGAAGTTCTGGCTTGAAAAATTTATTTATAATACCTAAGTAATTGTGAATTAGTTAATTTATGCGAATAATTGCATTAAGTTTATTAATTGTGTGTGTCATTATCGGCGTTCCTTCTTTTGCCCATGTAAGTGCAGTTGGTTCTCCTATTGGGCTTAGCTATGACTATAACTTTACAGGACTCCCGATCAACAGTTTTCCGGGCAATAATTCATTGATCACATTTGAAAGATTCACAAGCGGGTCTTTTTCAAATGTTTCTGTACAGAATGGTCACGGGAAACGCGGATTACAGATTTACGGTCTCCCTTCAAATGGAAGCGGGTATACGGGAATAAAAATTAATATATCGCATAGTGCAAATTTCTCTCTAAAGATGACTTTTTCATGGAACGCGGATGCAAATCTTATGGAGACAGGAGAAGTGATAGCAATAGGTAATAATTCCACTAATGGTTCGCTTCTACGATTTGGTCCTCTCTATAATAGGACAGCGGTAGTTGGTGGAGGAAAGAATCGAGTTGTCTGGAGCGAACCTAGGTATTCCGAAGTATATACCCTAGAAATCTCCCATACGAACACTGATCCAGGTCGTATATTTCTATCAATTAACGACGGCTGGAACTCTTCGTCCCTTATGCAGTTCCCTTTGGCATACAATTCTATTTTCAGACATAACACGATCAGCCTAATCGTTATGGGCGTTTATTCTAACATAACCCTTTATAATCTATACCTAGGCACTCCGTCAAGATCCGTTTATCCAATTTCGATTTCGGCTAATCAAATAGCCTACAAATCAAAGAAGATTGATCTCAACTATTCTGGTCGAAGTGAAAGTCTGGCGGATTCGAATCCAGTCATCGATCAAAATTTAAGCGATATCATATTTGTCAATGTTCAAAATGATACCATCTCCTCGTTAAATTATCAGAATATTACGACAAGCAGTATAGCTAATATCGGCAACTACAGTACGAGAAGTCTAGAGTATTCTGAATCATGCAATGCCTACTATTTGTTTCATAACGGAAACAGTCTTGAAGTGATGGATGTAAATTTGGAAAATCTTTCCACGAAGGTAACTAAGTTCGTTATCGAAAATGAAAATTACACAAGGTTCTTCGTACTAAACGATCTCTACATATTGATGACAAGCAATGGTACTGTCATCATCGCTCAAAACATTCATAATTCCGTAACTGAACTTCATTCCATTACTTTAGGGAGTGACATAATATATGCGGGCATTTATCATCAAAATTTTACCGTACTCTGGAGTAACAAATTTTTAAATAATATTAGTAGGCTTACTGTTCTTTCCGATGGAAATTGGACTGAAACAGAATTTGGTGAAGTGAGTTCTGCCGCCAATATAGAAACCTCGAATACGTCAGCGTTCGGTACAATTTTTCTTAAGTTTGTATCATTCAAAAACGAATCTCTTTTCCGCTATTTTTTCAGTTACTCAGATTCACCGGCATCTGAATTGATCAACTTTAACTATACAATGTTCTGGGATTATGGCAACAGCATATTGCTTGACAGAAACGGAACACTTTATATTCAGAGAAACCGAACTATGGATCCAACAAATGTAGCAATCTTGCGAGGAAGTTCATTGTACCTAAGCTCAAATCTTGACTATGGACTAATGACCCAAGGAAATAATTTCACCATTCTATACCAAGGAACGTTGTTCAACAAATCTAATTCAACACCTCTAAGAATTACGAACAATGACATTCGAATGCACTGGCTCATGTTTATGGGATTTGCCTATTTTAAGGTCTCAATTGATAACTTGAGTTCCGCAAATGCAAGTGTGAGATGGCAGATCGATGGCAATGTAGTATCAAGAACACAATCCTTCAACTACTTTCTCTTGCCCGGATATCACACGATATCTGTCACAATTAGGTACAAAAATCAGACCGTTTCAACAAGCTCGAGAATTTTCGTTTTCGGTTTTTTGCCTGAACTTGCTGTTGCTATCGTTTTAGTTGCGATAATATCTAGGAATAGGTTTTACTTGAACCATGATTCAGAGGTCATTAAGAATCTTATAAGTTCCAACGCTGGAAAGAGCAGGAACGAAATAACACATGTGGCCAAAAAATCTAAAATGAGTGTTTCAGCGGTCAGAAGGACGATCAAAGAAATGGCACGATCCGGTGAAGTTTCAATAAAAGAGGATCTTGACGGAAAGCTATACGTTATGATGAAGAAATAATCACATCCTTACGCCATCTGACCTTAAGTTGTTTATTGTTTGATAGAATAAGACACTGGAAAATATTTATTACCGGATTTACATAAGGGAGAGAATAATGAAAAAGCTGAAATTAATCGCGATCATGATCCTTGCCGTTGTTCTACTAGGAACAATAGGTATTACGGGGAACTCTTCTGCTGCCGTTCCTAAACTTAATCTTCCGCCAACAAGTTTACCCACAATGACTTATTACACAACGAATGGGAGTAGTTACGCGCTCAACACGACGTTATGGGCTGAATTATTCTTTGATGTCATAGATAATTCTTCATACGTTTCGTTTAACTGGAGCGCTAACAGTACGCAGTACCTTATAGTATTCGATCTTAGTTATACAGGACTTAACCCTTATGGTCTCCAGTTCATCTCAAGCCTCTCATCTATTGGAGCTCCAACTGTGGCTCATTACAAACAGGCTTTCAACGTGACCAAGAACATGATGTCTCAGGCAAAGAATAACGGGAAAACTGTTACAAATATAGTTGCTCTAGATCATGGCGCTTTCCCTGGGTTTTCATGGTCTACAGTTAATATCAAGAGTAATTTAACTGAGTATAGGAACATAGGCATAGTTGTGGCAATAGTTATAGCGATGTTCGTGCTTTATTATTACTTCAATAGGAAAAAATGAACCGACTTAAGTTGACATAAGGCTTAAATTTTTTCCGCGGTCGTTTTATCTTTAATTCCGGTTTAAATAATCGCTAGTAATTATTAGACTGGTGATTGTGTCAGAAAATGGAATTGAGCTATTTATGGCCGACAGCATGCTTGGTAAAATGGCTAAATGGTTACGTTTGATGGGGTACTCAGTAAAGTACATTTCTAACGGTGTTTCAGATGATGAAGTAATTAACTTATGCCGCAGAGATAATCTCTTTCTTTTAACAAGAGACAAAGTTTTACATGAACGTTACAAGAATTCTATGTTAATAGAATCCGATGAATTTCACGAACAGATAAAACAGGTAATTCAAGTCTTCAAACCTGATGAAACAAAATATTTCACACGTTGTCCGCTATGTAACTCGACTCTGCTAACAGTATCTATATCAGACTTTGATGGTGAGATCCCGGTAAATGTTCGTTCACTATATGAGGAGGTATATGTATGCAGTGGATGTGGTAAAGTTTACTGGAAAGGAACACATTACATTTCCATAAGAAAAACAATAGAGAACATAATGGGAAAGGCAACATGAAAATTATAGAAAATCCTCAGGATCCTGATTCGGTTTTCATCAGGGTCGATTCCAGCGACGACTTGTGGTACCTAAAGAACATTATCTCAGATGGAGATTATGTCAAGGCTACAACATACAGGCGAGTTGAAAAGAAAGATGATATGTCCAGGCAAAAGGAGACTGAAAGGATACCTGTAAATGTTGGTATACGAGTGGAAAAGATAGAGTTCCAGGATTTCACAGATAACCTCAGAATGCTTGGCGTAGTCGTAAATGGCCCTGAAGATCTTCTTGGAAAACACCAGTCGATGGTCTTTGGCATAGACGATACCTTCACGCTTGCTAAGAAAAAATGGTCGCCAGAACAGAAGAAAATGCTTAAGGAAGCGATTGAGACAAAATTTTCAGAAACGCTGTACTTTTTACCGATCGATGACGAAGGTGCTACTCTGTTTCTGGTGCGTAGCTATGGAATGCAAAATCTCGGTCGTGTTGAGTCGCACAAGCAAGGTAAAGATTTCGACAGTACGAATTCTGATGAATCATTCCTGAAAGAGACGGCAGGAATGGTAAATGGGGTCGTGCCAGAAAACTCCATTCTTATAGTACTTGGACCTGGATTCGAAAGAGTACATTTTGAGAAATTCTTCAGCACACTCAATATTAAAAAGATAAAAATTTTCAATTACGCTTCAAACCGAACGGACGAGGGGGCGGTCATAGAATTTCTGCAGTCAGATATATCAAAATCTATTCTAAAGGATATAAGGTTGAGAAAGGATGTTACTTTAGTTAATGATTTTCTGAAGCACTTGAAAACAGACGGACTTGCAACTTACGGATTCTCTCAAGTACTCAATGCAATAGAATCCGGTGCAGTTGATACGTTGCTAGTAAGCGAAACAAAATTTAGGAATCTTGACAGCAAGGACTTGATAGAAACAGCAGAGAAATATAACAGTTCTATCCATATTGTTAGCGATTCCACAGAGCAGGGAAAAATACTACAGAGTTTTGGTGGATATTGCGCAATATTGAGGTTCAGTCTTTCAAATTAACAATGATCTTATGTGAAATGTGATCTAATCTAATCCAGTAATGTGAATTATGCACCAGGTTCGGAAAGTTAAATATAATTTGCAACCCTTAGGGTTTACCGCGCTCCGATGGTGTAGTCCGGCCAAGCATACCGGCCTTTCAAGCCGGCGACCCGGGTCCAAATCCCGGTCGGAGCA
>JAJYVJ010000005.1 GCA_021792045.1 Thermoplasmata archaeon
GCATCCTGTCTCATTTCTCTTGATTCCGATATATATTCAAAATTGAATTTCATGCTGGTTATTCTCTGCATGACATTATACGAGGTGAAAAAAACGATGGTCTTCTTCTTTAATCCGTTAATCAAATTCTCTAAGATGTCGTGTATTTTTTGAGTCTCAAGAGCATCCAGTTCTTCATATTTCGTAGAGACCGAATCATAATAGAAAACTCTCCTGTTGTTCAGAGGAAAGACATTTCTTATCGCCATTGATCTCATATTTGTGAACCCGGTAATCTTTGAATAAACCTCAAATGGTTCAAGGGTGCCCGACATGTGTATTGTCTTTGATTTCATGAGGGGTTCAAGGATTGCCGTAGGTTCAATACAGAAAGCCTCTATTTTTACGGTGTCCTTAAAGGACAAAATGGCAATGTACTTTTCGTCCTCCATCAATTTCCAATTGAGAAGCCGTGAACCCAGGGTATATACGTGTGATCTTGGTACTTTTCCGTCTTTTTCCTTGTGATCCAATATATTCTCTCCGAAATCGGTAAAAAGTGATGAAAGGTACCAGAATGTATCTGGATTCATCTTGTTGCCTATCGCTACGTAATCGGAAAGGTCCGAGAACTTGATCTTTGCCTCATCGCGTTCGTTCAAGAAGTCCCTTTGCATATCAAGCAAGGCATTCCTGAGCATTTCACAGAAGTCTGTTGGTTTGATTCTTTTTACAAGCTCGGTATCTCCAAACTCGTGAGCTTCTTTTTCCGCAAGGTTGATCATGTTGAGAGTTATGCTGAACGATGATGCCGATCTGGCGATATCAGGAAGGTTATGTGCCTCATCGAGGATTATGATGAGATCCTCCCTTGATACCCCCCATCTGGAAAGAAACCTTTCCGCTACTTCTGGATTCAAGAAATATGAGTAAGGTGATATTACTATATCTGCCTTAGATGCATTGAATTTTAATGCTTCGTAAGGACAAACGTTGTGCTTGATTCCATATGACAGAAATTCTTCAGCCGTTGGAATGGTGGTAAAAATGACATTTGAGATTTGATCAGAGAATACGTTGTCATTGAAATATTCGCATGCACTCTTCAGACCAGACATCACCTTCTTTTTTCTATCGTTACAAAACCGTGAGAGCGATTCCGGAGAAAAGTTATCATCTGTCTCAAGATCACGCGAAAGAAGGCAGAGATTCTGTCTACCCTGCATAGGAACCGCTTTCATTCTGAGTTTCTCTGGAATCTTCCGTAATTCCGATATTATTTGCTCTTGCTGGGAATTCGTCCTGGTCAGGTAAACGATTTTTTTCCCGGTGCTTTTAGCAATTTTAATCGCTGCAGTGAGTGCAATTATTGTCTTGCCGGATCCAGTTGGAGATTCAATAGAAACAGAATTCGAATTCTTTAGGGATTCTATTATGAAGTTGATGAGATCGTTTTGATATCCCCTTAATTCGAGTTCGTCCGTCACATCTTCTCACTTTTATCGCTTGACAATTTACCTTCGAGATATTTTATTCTTTCTCTTGTAGCGGATATGTCTTGGGATAACTCTTCTGCGTCTCTTAAAATCGTTATGGCCTCATTTATTTTTCCCAGTTGTTCCAGAGCAAGTGATTTATCAAGATAGTACTGATAATTGCCAGGGGAAAGTGAGATAGCTTTGTCCATGAGCAATGAAGCATCCTCGAATTTTTCAAGCTTCATCAACAGTTCAAATTTTCTGTAAAGAAATATTTGATCCGAGGAATTCAGCGAAATGGCTTTGTCGAAGTCAGCCAGTGCCTCGGTGTACTCTCCGGCCTTCCAGTAAGCATTTCCTCTATTGTAGTAATAATCCGGAATATCATTTTCAATCGAGATAGCCTTCGAAATATTCTCCACAGCCTCTCGGGTCTTTCCGACGTCATCGTAAGTGGCTCCCAGCGCATTATAATAATCTGCATTTTCAGGGTCAAGTTCAATAGATTTTGTGTAGTCTTTTATGGATTGATCAAACATCTTCATTGAATAATAAGCCAATCCTCTGTTGAAGTAAAAATCAGGTTCATTGCTTATCAGTTTTACAGCCTTGGTAAATTCCTTTATTGCCTCTGCATACTTCTTAAGATTAAAGTAGGAAATCCCACGCTCGTTATAATCGTCTGCCATTTCCGAAACGGACATTTTTCCGTAGTTTTCTGTCACAAAGGTGTAGTAAGCTATTCTATATTATCTTAATCCTTTATTGAAACATCTATGAACCTTTGCGGCTATTGGTATGCCGTCCGAAAAAGCAAAGTGGTTGATCGTGAAGTTTAAAAAAGTTTGCTGTTCATGAAACGTGATACGAGGGTTTTATAGGTTTTCCATTTTGTCCTCACGATCTCTGACAGGTCTTTTCCATTCTTCAGCGATTCCTGAATGAATTTAACCGTTCTTGGATCGGAAGGGTAGCCCGAACCTATAATTCCATATGTCTTTTCTATGGCCCTCATCTCTCGATCCCTGATCACCTTAGAAATTATGGACGCAGCAGAGACCACTGGATAGATTTCATCCGCCTTATGTACAGAGACAATCTCCCTTCCGGTTTTAGATTCTATCAATTTACCGAGTCTCTCCGGATTAACGTCAAATGAGTCGACATATACTGTACACCCACTCGGAGAAATTCCAGCGAGAGATACATAGCTCGATTGTTCTATATAATTCAGGTTCTCAGTATTCATGAGTAGATTCAGTTGAGTTGCTGTTATTATCTCAGTCTTTACGAAGTCTGCATGCGCCATTATTTCTGTATATAATCGCTCCCTGGCAACGGGGGTAAGTTTCTTTGAATCTTTAACCCCAAGTTTTGCAAGGATATCACTGTTTCCGCATACAATTGTTACAACAAGAGGTCCAATCACAGGTCCCCTACCGGCTTCATCGATTCCGCAGGACATATTTTGACAGGGCATTTAGCATCAGTGACTGAAATAGAATTTGACAGCTCTTAATTCTTTCTATCTATGACGTAATAAGCCAGGCCCTTAAGAAAATCCTTTACCTGCTTGTCGCCATTTATCATGGACAGATATTCTATAGCTTTATCAGACATGTTTCTTACAATTTTCAATGAATAATCGTAGGATCCCGTGTCTACGACGATCCTTTTCAAGCGTTCAAAATCCGTGTCTGAAATATTGCCAGAATTCAAACATTTAAGGATGAAAGTACGATCCTTGTCATCTGATTTCTCCATGGCTTTAAGCATTAAAAGTGTCTTCTTTCCCTCATTAACATCACTTTTAACAGACTTTCCAGTTTCGTCTTCCTTACCAAAGAGTCCTAGAATGTCGTCATAAACCTGAAAGGCAGTACCGAGTAAAGATCCATAATAACTTAGAGGGGCCAGATTCTCATTTGTTCCTGAAAGAATCGCACCTAGCATGAGAGGCCCTTCGATGGTGTACTTTGCGGTCTTGTATATGTGCATTCTGAAAAGGTCGTTCTGCTTAAAGTTCTTGTTATAAGCCGAATCTATATCAATCAATTGCCCATAACCTGTCGTTTCTATTATGTCAGAAAGTAACAAATTTGCCCGGATCAGGTTTTCCGCTTCCAGTCCGCTTGTCAGGAGCGCCTTATGGGCTAGAGCATCTGCAAGATCCCCTGCTATAATCGCAATGTTCTGTGAGACACGATTCACTATTTCGGGTTCAGCATTTACAAGCGATCTTGCTCTAACATAAAGGCTTGGTTTCCCCCGTCGCGTCTCGCTTTGATCCATAATATCGTCATGTATAAGGAGATAACTCTGAGCAAGCTCTATCGATATGGCTGCTCTGAATATGCGCTCATCAGCATTTCTAAACAATCTGTAACCCATTATTACAAAAATTGGTCTTAGGCGTTTGCCCCCGCAAAGCGTGAACTCTGTAATCAACTTCGAGACTGATTTCCCGATATTGTCCAGGTTTTTTGGAATGCACTCATTGAAAAAAGATTCTATTTCCTGGTCAATTCTAAGGCGAAGCTCTTTAATTATTGCCATAGGATCTTGATCTTGCATAGTTCTATCTAATAGAAAATCAGCAGATAGCATTTAAAGATCATGGTCAAAAGCATTCGAAGACAGTTTATGGTAATTCAGATTAGGAAAAGCACGGTTTTTGCTCTTGTCCATTTTTATATCATGGGTATGTCAGGCACGCAGAGGAGACTCGTCAATAGGGCTCATTTTGGTCAATTCGAAATTGAACGACGTTATCGAAAACGCATAAAAATATATGTTCCTTTTTTAGTAAATGGAACTGTAAAAGTGGGCAAAAAAATTTATTTTATCCCGTGCTCTTTGAAAAATGATAACGGCATTTGTCGGCAAAGGGGGTGTTGGTAAAACTTCTATCGCCTCTGCATATGCGCTTAATCTTTCTGAAAGTTCCAAGACACTTCTTGTTTCTACGGATTTTATGAGTTCCCTTTCGTACATTTTTACCGAGGACGTGAAAAACTTAGATGTAATGACACTGAGTGAAAGCGAGGTTTCCGAGATGTGGAAATCCACATACGGGGACGAGGTTTATTCGATTGTGAACGAGTTCATAGACACGGATCGATCCATATTGGATCACATTGCAACGAGTCCTGGAGTCGCGGAGGAATTCATTATAAGCAAAATAACGAGTCTTGAAGATTCCGGTTCGTACAAAAACATTGTCTGGGATACTCCGGCTTCTTCATCAACGATGCATCTACTCAAGGTAGAGAGAGAATTTTATGAGCACCTTGGCAGAGACATAAAATTCGTCCTCAGGATTAAATCTGGGATAAGCAAGGACCGAGCAACAAAGATTATACGAAGATGGCAGGATCTATCGGAAAGCGTGTGGAATAGCCTCCGGAAGTCAAAATTTGTTTTAGTAACTACGCCTGATGAACTTAGCGTGCTGCAGAGTGCAGAAATTGAAAACGATCTTGATACATTGGGACTTTCCATTCAGCAACATATATGCAACAGATTTATGAATGATAAGGTGGGCGAATACAAGTGCAACATTACTATCGGCGAATTCTCCGGTAACTCAAGAGAAATAGTCGAAAAAATCCGCCCGTATCTTTATTCGCTTTGAAACGAAGAAGTTAGCGCTTGGCGCTTGGGCGCAATTACTACTTGTCATCATGAAGGATTGCATCAACAATCTGGTAGATGTTTACGTTTCTCTTTTTCAAGCTTTCGTTGTTCTTCCGATCTGAGAGGAACGTGTTCATTTTTCTTTCAAAACTTCTCCTGAGTTCTTCCATTGCGATTACCTTCAGTTCTTTCTTTATTATTTCCTCTTTTGCACTGTCATTGGTTTGAATATAATCCATGTGTGCGCCTATCTTAGAAATCAGTTCCTCGAATCCTGTGCCATTCAGAGAATTAACTCCTAAAACTGGTATTTTCCACCCCTTCTGCTGGGACATGGCCAAGGTGTCCTGTAAGTCCTTCATTGCAATGTACGCACCAGGAAGATCGATCTTATTCACAACGAATATATTAGCAATTTCCATAATGCCAGCCTTCAATGCTTGGATCTGATCACCGAGACCAGGTCCAAGAACCACTACAACAGTATGCGCTAGATTCACAACCTCTATGTCCGATTGACCGGCTCCCACTGTCTCAACAATTATGTAATCCGATCCTCCAGCATCGAGTATTTTTACGGTTTCCCAGATTGAGGCTGTGAGGCCACCTTCCATACCTCTGGAAGCAATGCTTCTCATGAAAATACCATTTCTTGCCAGTGATTCCTGCATCCTTATTCTATTACCGAGAAATGCGCCACCAGAGAATGGACTGGAAGCATCGATGGCAACTACTGAAACGCGCTTTCCGGAGTTTGCAATCATCTCAGTCAGACGACCTATCATGGTGCTTTTCCCTATTCCTGGTGGTCCGGTTATTCCTATAATATGGGCGTTTCCAATATTTTTGTAAATTTTCTCTATAAGCATTTTGGAGTTTTTGGATCCTGGCTCTCCTTCAACAATAGAAATCGCCCTGGAAATCGAAGTTTTGTCTCCACGAAGAACCCCACTTATTATCTCGTTTAATTTCAAGAAATCACGCCATTTTCAGTTTTCTGGCCTCTTCAGCCCTTTTTTTAATATGCTCGATAATTACTGAAAGAGGAGTACCAGGCCCATAATTTCCTGTGATGCCCATTTTCTCTAGTTTGGGCTTGTCTTCATCAGGAATTGTGCCCCCACCAACAACGGCAATATCTTTTATCCCCCGCTTCTTTATGATATCTACCACCTTTTTAAAAACGGTGAGGTGGGCTCCATTAAGCAGGCTAAGTGCAATTACGTCAACGTCTTCATTTACTGCAATTTCAACTACATCCTCAGGCTTCGGAAGCAATCCCGGATATATGACTTCCATTCCTGCGTCTCTGAATGCCTTGGACAGTACGAATATTCCCCGGTCATGTCCATCAATCCCTGGTTTGGCCAGAAGGACCTTTATAGGCCGATCCTTAAACAATGATTGGTTCTTTCCATTCACCGAAGACCTTTCTCCCAACATTTGATATTTCTTCGAGCGTGGCATAAGCTTCAACAGCTTTCATAATGTAAGGGAACGTATTTTCATTTTCGGTTCTCATGGCGTTTTCAAGATCAAGCAAAGTTTTCTGCACATGAAGCTCGTTCCTTTTGCTTTTTACATTCCTAAGACGTGTAACCTGTGCCTTTTCAGCTCTCCTGCTTATGCGCAAGATACTTATCGGTTTCTCATCTTCCTCCACATATTTGTTCGCTCCAACCATTGTCTCCTTGCCCTGTTCAAGCCTTATCTGTCTTTTATATGATGTTGCTGCTATTTCTTTCTGAATGTATCCCTTCTTTACTGCCTCAAGTATTCCGCCAAGCCTGTCGATCTGATCAAAGTACCTGTAGGTTTCTTCAACCATCCTGTCAGTCAGCCATTCAAGGTAGTACGATCCACCCAGTGGGTCTATGACATCGGGTATTCCACTTTCCTCTGATATTATTTGCTGCGTCCTGAGAGCAACCTTTACGGCGTCCTCAGATGGAAGTGCCCATGCTTCATCATACGAATTTGTATGAAGGCTCTGCGTTCCACCTAGAATTGCAGCCATTCCCTCTATCGTTGTTCTCACTATATTATTAAGAGGTTGCTGCCAGGTCAAGGTATACCCAGATGTCTGTGTATGAAACTTAAGGCCAAGACTCCTCTTGTCCGTCACCCCATATTTTTCTTTTAGGACTTCTGCCCAGATTCTCCTCGCTGCGCGAAGCTTCGCAATTTCCTCAAAAAAGTTTATTGACGAATTGAAAAAGAATGAAAGCCTTGGCGCAAATCTCTTAATCTCAAGACCTGCTTTAAGACCAAGATCCACGTAGAAAAAACCGTCCGCGAGTGTAAAGGCCAATTCCTGAAGCGCACTCGCGCCAGCTTCCCTTATATGGTAACCAGAGATACTTATATAATTCCATTTGGGCATGTTGTTTGTGCAGAACACCATCATGTCCCTAATCAGTCTTATGTGTGCTTCTGGGGGATATATCCATTCCTTTTGCGCGATATATTCTTTGAGAATGTCCGCTTGGACAGTGCCTGCGAGCATTTCTATAGGAATGTTCTTCTTCTGGGCTACAACCGCGTACATTGCGGTGAGAACAGCAGCAGGGGCATTTATTGTCATAGACGTACTCACTTTCGAGAGGTCGATCCCTTTGAAAATGACCTCCATGTCCTTTAGAGATGAGACGTTTACTCCGCATTTTCCAACCTCTCCCTCAGCCCTTTCATTTGTACAGTCGTAACCATAGAGAGTAGGCATGTCGAAGGCTATGCTAAGTCCGGTTTCTCCATGTTTTATCAAATATCTTAACCTATGATTTGTGTCTTCAGGGGTGCCGAAGCCGGAAAACATTCTCATAGTCCATCGTCTTCCCCTGTACATGTTAGGGTATACGCCTCGGGTAAAAGGGTATTCTCCAGGCATCCCTAACCTCTTCTTTTCATAATCACTCGGAATGTCTTTGGAAGTGTAAATTTCCTTTAGGTCAAAACCTGATGAGTTCGTATTTTCTGTGGGTGAAAAGTGAGTCTTTTCATTCCAAGGATTCAGCGTTCTTCTTTTCCAAGTGTCGTAATCGGCATTGGTACTCGCCTTTGATCGTTCTATTTCTTCCAACTTTTTTTGCCAGAAAGATTTAGTTTTAGTTGGCATAATATCATTAATTAATATTCGGTTTAATACATTATCGGTAACATTAGCATAAGATTTTATGAGAATTGTTATATATGCATTTGAGGAAAACCCGTGAAAATCCCAATATTATTGTTTTCATTGCTGAGTAACAGGAAACCACATAGTCATTCTTGAAACTTTTGAACTTTAATAGCACAGAAGTAAGATTAGTATGTCTTTACAAATCCTGACGGTCACCAGTAGTCCTTATTTATCAAGTCATCGTAAAGATTTGTCAGATAATTCTTCATTTCTAACTCCCTGTCGGTTAGTACCCTGAGGGCGTTAGTTACCTGAAGTCCCTTGTATTCCTCTGCCATTAATGAGAATATCTTACTGAAATCGTTTGACATCTTCATAGCAAACATCAGTACGCTTCTCAGATCGTTTGGATCCGTTTCCTCGGAATCTTCTGCGATAATGTGATCAAGCATTTCGTAATCAACTGGCTGGGAATCCGGAGAGAGTTCATCTAGGGAACCCGTTTCTATGGCGGATTTGATGAGTTCCGTATCCTCTCTTTCCGAATTTTCAACCTTAACCAATATCTTCCTAACATGATCCAACGATGATTCTTGGTACATTTTATGGTACTGATTTATCAACCTTAACTTTAATTTTATTACGCGCTGGAATATCTCATTAGTCAGTTCTTTTTGCGATCTACCGGATATGGACTTAGGTTTTTGGTTTTCGTTGCTTATCATTACAATCAACGAATGATTTCACCTTAATAAGTATTTCCATGAAAATTTCTACACCTCTAAATATTATATATATGAATCAAACCAAATGATTATCTAATTAAGAAGATAATCAGAACTGTCAGATGATGAACTCACGATGAAGTCATTGGACATGTTTTAATCATAGTTAACAATCACATTTACGTGAAAGTTTCACCGTCGTTAATATCCTCGCGTTTGGAGCAGCTAGAAAATCAAATTTTAGAGTGTGACAGTGCTGGTGCTTACAGTTACCATGTGGACGTTATGGATGGTCACTTTGTTCCGAATATAACCGTAGGCCCCGATTTTGTCAAGGCAGTACGAAGATCTACGACAAAGCCGATAGAGGTACATTTAATGATTGAGCGTCCAGATCACTACTATAAAAGCTTCATAGATGCTGGAGCTGACATACTTACAGTCCATTCCGAGTGTTTGATTAATTTTGTTGATCTTAATAAGAAAATCTATGCAGAAGGAAAAAAGATGGGTATTGCGGTGAATCCAGAGACTCAAATTTCAGATATTCTTCCGGATTTTTATGGTGCGGAACTCCTGGTCATCATGTCCGTTCATCCCGGATTCTCATACCAAAAGTTCCTGGATTACGTAAAACCGAAAATATCCGAATCTAGGCAGATAATTGATAGTCGGAATCTCGGTATTCAGATTGAAATTGATGGCGGGATAAATGATGTTACTGGGAGTGAATGTGCGAAGCTTGGTGCAGATATCCTTGTTTCTGCATCTTATATATTTTCAAATGGAATAAAAGAACCCATTCAAAAACTCAAATCCTTACCAAGGGTTTAAATCTATACTCAATACCAAGAAAAATTCAATAGTTAATATTCCCTATCTTTTTAGTGGGTTTTATGAAAATAGTTATTGCAAAAAAAACTGACTTGAAAGAAATACCAGATGTGACAATAAGATTGGATATTGCTTGGAAACTTTTTCTTCCGAATTCCTTTGGTCGAATTCCGAATAAAGGTAACGATAGGGATTTCATGTCCCTTACAAATTTTCTGTGGAATGAACTTGGCAAATTTAGCGGTCGGCTAAGAAAGGATCTCCCTGAAAAATTATGGATCATGGTCCCGGATCTTGATGATGCAGGATTCAGGTATGTAGAACGAATTGCTTCCATGTGGTCTGATGAAGTCGTGGAATATCATGTCTCTGAGGGCAATGTTCCTGCCGAGAAGGAGGCATGGATTTCTCCGACCACCGATGTATTTTCGGACAAATCATTGTTCCCGGAAGAGGAGGCGCTGACACTAAATGAGCCGGAGGGCACGACAAGATATCTCATGCCTCTACTTGGAATGGGGCGGGCATTTATGCGGACCTATTGGATTGGAAAGGACAGTACTTATTCCAGACTACATAGCCATTCAGCTGTTGACGAATACTACCTTGTATTGAGTGGTCAAGGAACTTTACGTACGGGTGCGAAGGAGATTTCCGTGAAACCAGGAATGCTTATTTCTAAACCGACAGGACCAGACATGACGAGTCAGTTTATTGCCGATAGAGGAGAGGAATTAAAAATTCTTGACATAGAAGTATGGCCAGATGCTACCCGAACTGCAAAAGATCTAGTTTATTACCCTGATCATAACGAAGTTCTTCTTCGCGGTATTGGTTGGTCTAACTCACTGCCTTATGAGTCAATAATGAGTGCAAGAGATCTGGATAAAAATTATGACCTCGGATATACCAGGAATGAAGATGGTTCATGGAGTCCAAAGGACGTGCCGGGTATGAAACGAAGAGAAAAATGAAACTTTTACTTATTCATGCTTATTAGAATTCTTCCGTCATGGCTTTTCTGGAAGTCGGAAAGGGCTTGTTTTAATTCGGTAAGAGGGTATTCCCTGAATTTCTTAATTCGCAATTGATGATCACGGGCAATAGAAATTATCTCATGGAGATCTTTCCTTGTTCCACCAGTTGAACCAACAATTGCTGTTTCTCTCGAATAAACCTTAGATATGTCAAAGGAAGCATCTTTGCCTGTTTGAATTCCAAATGTTACCAATCTTCCGGAAACGGACAAATGCCTGGATGCTTCTTCCCAAAATTCTGAACCTAGTGAATTTACAACTATATCTGCAGTCAGATCCTGAGGCACACTTTTTCTGTCGAATACCTCGTCACATCCAAAGGACCTAATCCACGCGTTCCTAGATACGCCGTATACGTGTATTCCCATAATTTTTGCAAACTGAACAATGAACATTCCAGTGTTTCCTGAAGCCCCGTACACAAGAATCGATTCTCCGCTTCTCGCACCAACGCGCTTAAGAGCGTGGTACGCAGTCAATCCGGCAACAGGGAGACTGGCAGCTACATCCTCATCCAAATAATCTTCCATTTTGAAAAGATTTTTTTCTGGAACAGAAACATATTCCTGGTAACCCCCGTCCGTAACTACGCCCCAAATCCCACCATTGGTACAGAGATGTTCTCTATTTGTTATGCATTTATCACAGGTGCCGTCAAACACCCTGTTGTATATTATGACCCGGTCCCCCTTGTTTATTAGCCTGCCACTTGTTACTGCTGTTCCAATTACTTCCGTACCAGGAACGTGCGGTAAAGGACTAATATTGTATATCAGTTTACCGTTAATTAGGTTATAATCTACGGGATTTAAGCCTCCCTTTTCCACATGTATCAGCACGTTTTCGTTCCCCACAGATGGCATATCTCTTTCTAGAATCTTCAAATGCTCATTACCAAATTCTGGACCTATAGTTGCAGCCTTCATCATGTTCTGATTCAATTCTGATTTAAAAGTGTTATCGATGAACTAATCTCTTGTCTCATCAATTATCTGGCAGAGGAAAGTTAAACTATCCCATTGACGCTTTGCTCCCATGGACTTATTATTTCGATAGAGAATTACAGCTTGGCCCCCGACTACTAAGAACATAATCTTTATTAGAACGGTTAACTATATTTCATAAGTAAGAATTTTCAATAGTTAGCTGTTCCTGTTTTGTTAGAAAGAATTGTTTCTGGTTCATATCTAACCTCTGTTTGGCGTTTAAACAGTATCATCTGAGATCACTATCAATTTAGATATGCAATGAAAATAAGCCAACTGAAATTTATCTATAAATTTTTATTCTGCTTTTGTCTAACCAACTGATATATTTTGCGTGATCTCGACTTCCAGGAAGACATTGAAAATTTTCGTTCCCACATGATCGGTGAGCGAAAAAGTCCCTACACAGTTAAGGAATATTCTTTTCTCGTCTCGCTGTTCCTCAATTTCATCAAAAAGAAGCCTGAAGAGTGCACATCTGCGGATATCGAACGGTTCAAACACTTTGTCTCGGTAGAAAAAAAATATAAAAAAACAAGTCAGTATCTGGCTATAAAGGCAATAAGGTTTTTTTTTAAGTCAAGATCGATTGTACCTCCTTTGAATCTTACAGCCCCGCAGAGACCTGTGCATATGCCATCATATCTGAACGAAAATGAAGCTAGGACACTTATCACGTTTTCAAAAAGTGATCTTAAAGCAAATCTAATTATCGATATACTAGCCTATACCGGTATTCGTGTTGGAGAGCTTTGTAAATTAAATATACAGGATGTCGATCTGGACGAGGGCGTGATACGGATACGCTCCGGTAAAGGGGATAAGGATAGGATTGTTATAATGCCTCCTGAATGCAAAGACGTTTTGAATCAATATCTGATGGAGAGATATGATGCAGTTGGTGATCCTGAACCTTTGATTTTAAGCAGGAGAGGAAGAAGGTATGATTCTTCCTCAATAGAACGCCTTGTGAAAGGAACTGCACAAAAAGCAGGTATAAGAAAAAAGGTCACACCTCATGTGTTAAGGCATACGTTTGCTACATCGGTTCTCAGAAATGGGGGAGACATAAGATTCATACAACAGATACTGGGACATGCAAGTGTTGCTACAACCCAAATTTATACTCACGTTGACGACAGCATGTTGAGAGAAATGTACAATAAACACAAACCGAAATATTAGTTTTGAGAATCCGGGTTACGGAGCGAATAGAATTGATCGAAGTTCCTATACTTATATTTTTGTTCCATTCCAGTTCTTTATTTACAATTGGACACTTTTCTAATCAGATTAGTTTTTTATACACTAATTCAATTAGCCTCCTTCAGGTACAAACATAATGTATGCATATAGTGACAATGAAAGGACAGAAAATCTATCAATCTGGGTCCAGAATCATATTGAATACATAGTGGTTGGAATTCTTATGGTCTTCTACCTATTTATCTCCAATTATTTCGCATGGGGACCTACATTTGTAACAGGTGGCGGGATCGCTGTTTTTCCAACATCTGGCGGAAGTGATCCATATTATAACTGGATGAATATTGTTTACTTTATTACCTACCATCACTGGATAGTATTCGATCCGAGGATGAATTATCCCGTTGGAACCATAAATCCAAGGAATCCTTTCTTTCACATGTTGGTCATAGTTATAGCCGAGACTTTCGGACCAATATTTCACGTTGGTGTAGAAACAGTAGCATTTTATGCATTCGAGGAACTCGACGCGATATTCGGCGCGATAATGATAATTCCAGTTTATCTCATTGGAAAGGAAATTTTTGGCAGGCGCGGTGGACTCATTGGTGCTTTCCTCTTCGCAATTATGTCAGTAAATCTCTCCGCTGGTGTTCTCTCGGATGCAAGAATGCACACTCCCGAACTACTATTCGCATTATTTGTCATATACTTTTACATAAAAGCCATGAAGGCTACGAAACCAACTTATTTAGTAGATAAGTTAAGCAACGTTCGCTCGCTGGGCCCGAATCTCGTTAGCTTTTATAAAAATAATCGCGTTGCTGTGGTCTATGTGATGCTTGCCGGGGCCTCTCTTGGTGGCTTAATGCTTTCATGGCAGGGTTATGCCTACATTGAAGCTATAATACTGATTTATGTTGCAGTTCAGATTCTTGCCAACTTGATAATTAAAAAGCCAAGTGGTTATCTCACATTCTACACCATAATCTTCATAGCAATAGGATTTGCGATGGGTGCCTATTATTACCAGATACTCGGGGAGGGCCCTCAATGGTACAACACTGAGTTGATTCTTGGCATTATCATCATAGGTTTTGCTATCTTGATGAATCTCATCAGCCGCAGGCCATGGATATTGATAATCCCCCTGCTTGTCCTCGCTGCTGTGCTTGCTATTATTGGGATTGCACACTTCTATCCCTCACTTCTTGTGAAAGTACTAGGCGGTTACGGTTACTTTATAAAAAGCAGGGTATATACAACCATAGCCGAGGCTTCAGGTGTAACAATATCATCACTCGGATCGTATATAAGTGGCTATGGTGGGGCCGAGTTTATTTTAGGCTTATCTGGTTTGGGTTATGTTATTTATAAATTCTTAAAGACGCGTTCAGAACTCATGCTCTTCTTCGCAATTTTCTCCATAGTATCAATCTTCATGAGTTTTGAATCTTTCAAGTTTAACATAGACGTGGCTCCTGTATATGCTATATTGAGCGCCGGTCTTCTGGTATACTTCATTGGAATCGTTAAATTACAGGATTTGAAGAAAAGACGCGTAAGTTCCGAAATGTCACCGGCAAAAAGTATAAAGGGTAATATCAAGGGTTTACAGGTAGCTTTTGTTGTAATCGTTGTTATAGCACTTGTAGTTCCATCAGGACTATCTACCGTGTCATCTGGTATTCCCACAAATAACGCTGGTCATGTAAACAGTGAACTCGCATCTGCTCTTCCTTCATTTTTTGGGCTAAACGCAAGCACTATTGCATTTGCTGGCGCCTCTGGTCTATCGATAGTAAACAAGACCGATCCACAAGTTCAATCGTTCCTCTGGCTTGCTGGTCAGGACAAGAACGTGCCATTTGATAAACGACCGGCGTATCTTTCTTGGTGGGACTATGGGTTCCAGGAAATGTATCAGGGTCGTCATCCCACGGTCGCGGATGATTTTCAGCAGGGATACGAAGTTGCTGGTCAGGTACTTCTCGCACAAAATCAGAGTCAAATATTATCCCTGTATATTGCGCGTGTCATTCAGGGAAACTATGTAAATAACAGTAATGATTTTAGCAGCAATGTTAAGAATACACTTATCCAGTACCTTGGAAATGCTGAGTACAAAAATGTATTTGGGGCCTCACAAAATCCCGGTAGTTACACTTCTATAGTACTATCCGACCCGTCATTATACGGTGATTTCATCCCTCAGATTACGAGTGCCAATGTTTATTTTGCCTATCTTAATGGGCAGCTTTCCTCGAAATATTCACTTCAAACATTGACTGATCTATACCAACAGCTTATTTCCGAGACCGGCTATAATATTGAGTATAATCAGATAACCGTCGGGTCGTCGGGTCTCTTTCCGATCTCGGCAAGTGATCCAGGTATATTTTATGCGCCTGCTTATTTAACGGATTATCAGTCATACGACTACGAGGGTGAGATAGTTCCATATCCATTCTATAACATCATAGCTAGCACGTCAAATGGAACTTACCCACTTAATGAAACACCCAAGGATGCCACGATTACCGGTACAAATATATCCTATACTCAGAATTTCTATAACTCATCTATATATAGATTTACCATAGGTTATCCGCCATCGGCGGTTGGCCTTACAAGTGGAATACCTGGAGTTAGCACCGGTAATTCGAGTTACCCTGTTATGCCTGCATGGAATATGAGCAATTTTGAAATTGTTTACTCATCCAGTTATTACAATCCATATAAAGATTACCAGAATCATCTCTCTGCAGGGAAGTACATACCTCTTGATCAGGCGTATAAATTATACAAAGAGAATAATGGAACCGTTGTCTTGTTTCCACCGGCTGTGGATCTTGTTAGCGTTAATAATGAATGGAACCCAATAGTTTCATACTACCCAGGAGCGATCGTTCAGGGTAAAGTTATCTCTGGTGATGGAAAACCTGCACCCGGTGTATATGTTACGCTATTCGATCAATACGGTATCCCACATGAGGTAGTGAAAACAAACGCATCTGGGGAATACAGATTGGCTGCTGTTCCCGGAAATGATACCCTTCTATTCTCTACCGGGAACTACAACACATTGGAGCTTTCTGGGAGCTCGACAATTGCTTCTTACAGTCTAAATGTAAGTAATTCGCAGGCTGAGCGAACAGACGTCTCTGTAAATGTTACAACTGGACTTCCGGGCTACTATATTGTCAAGAATCTCACCTTACCTGAAGATTCAGTACGTGGTAACGTTGGGATCGCTTATTCCTCATCAAACTCAAGTTCTTCAGCTATTCCCGTTAATAGCGGAACACTGATACTTAAGAACAGCACATATAATAACAGTTTTAATGTAACAATATCCAACGGGTATTTTGAGAAACTAAATGTACCCCCAGAAACTTACAATGTATCTCTTGTTTCTGCAGGGTATCACTACCATAATATTGGAAATATAAGCGTGGTGGCAAATTCGACGACAACGAAAAATATTACCGTGAATCTTGATCTTATATCGGCTAAAATTTCTATTGGTTCAATAGGAATCTCTGGAATTCCACTTAAAATCACAACAGCAAACGGCTTAATTATAAAACAGGTAACATCAAATTCCAATGGTATAGCTAGTGCTTGGGTCACTCCAGGGAATTATTCTGTATCCGCGGGAAACTTATCAATAACGTCAATGGTAAGGCATGTGTCATTTTTGAAATGGGGTGAAAACGATACCTCAGCTTATTCTCTTTCTCCGGCAGTGAACGTGGTCATCAGTCCCGGCATTTCAGGGAATATCAATTTGGAACTTCTCAAAAATGGAAAAATGGATGCGAACATTACCGCTGAAAGAAGCAGTAACGGATCTTTTGTGGCAAATGTACCGATTGGCGTCTACACCATATACGCCACGAATAGTAATTATTCATACTTAAGAACTGTAGACATTAAAACGAATTCTTCCTTCAATTTGGCGGGAAAATGGCAGAAGTCAAGTTTCGTGAACTTATCGTCACATAGCCCCGGGGTATCTACTGCTTATGTTGGCGACTACGAGATAATGAATTCTTCAGCTCTAATATCATACTCCTTCACTTCCAGCGTTCCTCTTACTGTTCAGATCCCAATAGGAATGTACAGTTTTTCGGTACTCGCTTCTACTGCAAATGGAACGATGTACGGTAATGTTGTTAACTCTGTTGGGCCATTTGCGAAAATAAGTATATTGGCGGTAAAATCTAATTACGTCAACGTAACAGCTACAAACTTGATGTCATCAAGCAATTATACAGCCACCCCCTCCGGTCTGGTTGTTCTTTATTCTCCTTCAGGTTTTCCTGTATCATTTGGGAATCTTTCCTCTGGCGTGTTTTCGTTACTGTATCCCGGTATTTCTATAAGCGGCATGTACATACGTTATATTAGCTCCAGTTTTCACTCGCAAGAGATCAATGTGGAAAGCCGCTTAGTTTCATTCAGAGCAAACCCCATTACAATGCCTGGTTCATTGCATTTCATCGATGCGAAAGTCACCCCAAATGGTGCCAGGGTAACATTATATAACTCTGGCGCAAACTTCTCTGCAACTATCCAGAATAATAATATCACTTTCAACCTTGTTAGTTATGGAATTCCAGTTGGTGTGTATTATGTTACAGTTAATGGAACTAAATCAGGTTTCTTGGTAGATAATTCAGTTATCGGTATCAATACAGGAGAAACATCATTGTTTGACCGCGTGCTATCTAATTTTGGTTCGGTTAAGGCAAATGGATCAGTAACAACAAACATCTATTATACGAACGGTACAGAAGTGATCTCTCCGCAACATCTTAATTTTGGTCAATATTATGTTTACGCTTACTCTTCAACGGCAGGTGTAAACATCTCTCTTGTTAACGTTAATGGTTTCCTATCATTCTCCCCAAAATATATGCCTTATGCACAGCTAAATCTCAGCAACACCCTCGGAAATGGACAGGGAACGTACCTTCTCGTCGGTAACGGATTCAGCATAACCCTTTCTTCCGGATCTACCCCAGTGCCTTTGGGGTACTATTCAGTAATATATCATGGAACGCTTGCAAACTTCACGGGATCTTATTCGTTAACCGGATCAATTCAGGTATCTGTGACTAAAAACACATTTTTATTCGTTCCAGTCTCAGCCAAACCATTATTTACGACAGTCAACGGTGTATTGTCGTTCAATGGAATAGTGTCTAGCTCCAGCACTGTAGTATTTTATTCACCTGATTATACTGTCACGGCGACTACTAATATTGCGGGTCAGTATTCTGTTTCATTACCGACTTTAAATTACACGGTGTATGTTCAAGACAGTAGTCTTGGTGCTGCATTTTTACAGAAATTGACGGTATCCCCGTTTGCAAATAACCTAAACTATAACATTAGTATGCAGCCTGCTTACAGGGTTAAGGTTTATGTTGCTTTAGGTACATCGACGATTAATAATAATGTGACATTATCAACTAATCTTGGAGACAACTATACGTTTAATAGTTCAGTTGTGTCACTTCTTCTCCCGTATGGAACATACAGTTTCACAACGACCTTCTCCAGTTCAATGGTTGCTGCGAACGATTCCTATATTTCCGTTTCTTACAGTGCATCTTCGACAACTCTTATAAATTCACCTAGCTCCGTTTTCTTGAATATGCAAATCATACCTAAGACAAGCTTTAAATTTACACCAGAGCAACATAAGCCGAATATCACGCCTAAGGTACCATTTAGCTATAAATTCGCGATTCAAAATACTGGTAATGTTCCTGAATTCATTAAGCTCACTTCAGGAGCAACTACCTGGAGCGCTGCTTTCAACACATCTGTAATGAATCTACAACCTGGCCAAAGTGCAAACGTCACTGGTAATTTCACCGATATAGGCAACGTTGCTTATGGTAACAATTCCATACCAATCAGTGTGGCTTATCCCAACGCAACCAAGTCGTATACCCTTCCTGTTTTTGTTAATAAGTCCTTATCATATTCTGTACATAAGTCCGCTGAATCTATGGTTGGGGGAAAACTAGATCTACCGGTGGTTTTGAATAATACGGGGAATGCAGAAATCACTTTGAATTTCAAGATCATTGATCCAACGTACATTACAAACAGATCGTGGATTCCATCATTGGAGATCAACAATATAACTTCAAATTCCACGACAGTTGGTTACGATTCCAGTACTGTTCTTAATATTATGTTGACTCCAAATAATACTGCTGCCGTCTATAATTTTAATTTCAATATTGAAATTTACAACAAAACTGTGGGATACCAGAATCAGACCTTGAGCGTAGTACATCTCAGTTCAATCCAGGTAGGTTCGCATGTTACCGGAAATAAGATAATATCTAATTATACCGCAGATCCTTACGAGTCGCTTTACATCGGATTAATTGTGATAGCCGTTGCGGTTGTTGGGGGGCTCCTTGTTACGATAATGAGAGGTAGGAAGAGATGAAGAAAGTTATACTGGCGCTCTTTGTTGTAATGATATTTTTGGGTTCATCTGTTCTGATGGTTTCCAACGCGTCCGGTTATACTCCGCCACTCTCTTCTACTCTTACGCTTCCATCATATATTGGGGAGGGGCAGAACTTTACGCTTTATGTAAACGATACATCTGGATTCTCTAACTATTCAGTAACTGTTTACATTTCCGGCCAGAATATGACCGGAGCCAGCCCGTCATTTTCCTATCACGACACTTCAAAATCCCCAAATTTCAGCATTAAGATTACAGCTCCACTTTATGCTCAGACTTTGCATGTGCAGGTGTTCTCTACAGGAACATACAATGGGAATACGGTTAGTTCCCCAAAGTATAACACGAGCATTAGGATCATAGCGCCGATTACATTTGTTGTGGCTGTAAGTAACCCTGGAACCGGTTATGTAAAGAATCTAACAATAGATTTCTACATGGACGGAACTCTAGTGCATTCGGAGGTTCTTTCATCAATAGCTCCTGGGAGTTCAGTCAACGTAACATATAATTATACAAATCCTGCAATTTCAACCGGGGTCCACACATTGGGTGTGTCTACTTCAAATCCGTTGATTGACATTAATGGAAAGACAGGACTTGTCACGATAAAGTTCTATTACGGGTCTCCACCGAATTATACCTGGATATATTACGTGGCAGCTGTAGTTGCTGTTTTCATGGCCCTTCTCGCTTACTCCTCAGGCAGAAGAAATAAACCAAAGGTCTCAAAACCCAAATGGAAAACCTAACCTTTTTTTATGCAGCGTTATAAAGTCTCTGTGATAAAGTATTGATAGGTATCCCAACGAACCATGTATTATTGGAGACATTTGATTTTTGTTTTCCTAAATTATGATACGATCTACGCATCGGAGGAAAGCGATCTGGTTTGAAGATACAGTGTAATATTTTATTGTCCAGGCAGATCGGAATTTCGCGGTAGATCAATATGCTATGAAGTCGAGAAATCATTATGGAATTAATTATCCGTTTTTGTAGGTAATGTTCCATCATAAATTCAGAACGAAAACGTGTTCAGTTGCAGAATCAATTTTGAGACGCCATTATGGCTCTTCTTAAAGTAACGAATTCCCGGTCATAAGCATCTTTTCTGTGTATCCCGCTTTGAATTTCTGGAGAAACTCTATAGATTTCTTCGACACCTGCAATTCGTGCGGCAGATAACGCATTATCGTGCAACTTATGAGGGAAACTGGTGTACTTTTCGTCCACTACTTTAACCTGTATTTTATTTTCAGAGAGCAATCGCTTTATGTAGTCTCTGTTCGGGATATCCCCGTTCCCTATCTTGACTTCTGAATATTCATAATTGTAATCGTGGATAATTCCTATAATATCCTTCAGCAGTTTTTCCGGGCTTGAACATTCATGAGCTTCTGTTAGGATTCCGTCGGCAAGTACAGCTATCCCAGGATGTGGTCCCGGATCAATTCCTATGAATAATTCATGAAAAGAGTTCTTCAGGAAGAGAGCCGGCAAAGCTCTTCTAAGTCCTTCTTTCGGCGTATCAGCTTTAAACAGGATTTCAGAACATTCCTGATCCTTAGATGAACTTAGGACTGCCTTCACATCTGGAGGGACGTTTTGCAGATCTATAAGACTTACAAAAGGGAGATTCCATCTTCTCAGTAGCTGGATTGTATCGTGATAAAATTTGAAATCATGGGTAAAAACCCCAACCCTAGGCATTCACCATATAATTCTTCATTGGATTAAAGGTTTTGTGGAAGTTTCAGTGACCTCTGCTCTCAGCCTTCGCGGTTAACATCTCACTTTAAAAGGCGCTGGCATAACTTAGAGCTTGAATTCTTCTATGTTAGAAGGTACTCTATGCCTCATGCTAAGGCATCTGACTTTACGCATGCATGTATGCATTAAGCAATTTGCGATCCAATATCTTTCACTTCTGTCTACTGGTAGAGAATGGGATACGTTTATGGAAATAATGTCTTTTTTTTCGTTTTTTCCTTCTCATGCTGAAAGATGGCTTCTCGATCGCAGATGTTAAAGCCACGACGCTAGACTAACGCACATTTAGCTTATTTCGGTTTGCATTAGGGGAATACGTAATGTAAACAAGTCAATCAAACTATAAAAATGAAATCCCCCGACTATTACACAAACGACCTTATATGATAAAAGTAAAGGACAAGGCAGAAACGTGGGTAGGTCGAAAAAGGGCCGGACATGTTTTAACATCTATATTCCAATCTTCTGAAGAGTGGCGTTTACTCTTAATCCTTGATTTTTAATCAGTGTAATTCAACTTGCTGTTTCATCCTATCAACCAATATTTAGAAATTTAAGCCGAGAACATCTACCTTAACTGGCCGCCTATGATGTTGTTAACTATCTCTATAAATTGTTTTTCCTTTCCTCTGGGTATGATCGCACCAGCAGCGATGTCATGACCACCGCCGCTCCCTCCAACCTGTGACGCAGCTTCCTTCATCACAGTAGAAAGATTTAACCCGCGGTTCAAAAGCGGTCTGGCAGCCCTAGAGCTTATTTTTGTGTCATTGTCGCCAACATTGATGCCAACAAGCGGCTTGTCCTGCTTCAGGACATAAAGAGTTAATATTCCACTAATTGCACCTGTCATCTCCTGCTCAGGAGCATAAAAGTATCTTACATTCCCTTCCTCAAAAATTTCCTTGAAGACGCGATATGTGTATTCAATGAGTTTTGACTTGTATATTTTCCAATTATCAATCATAGCCTCCTGTAAGCCTTTTTCCCCTAGGAAATAACCAGCAGGTATTCCATTTTCTCCAATTTTTGAGTTTCCGTCTATGATTGTAGAGAGTTCCTTCGACGAGAAACCCAGTTCCTGAAAGTAGATTATGTCTGCTTCCAGATACTTTATGCTCTCAGATGAAACCCCCTGCTGGAGCAGTCTAAGAGCAAGGAATTCAAATAACTTCTTTGAGTCCGAATCTGTTATTGAATTCAAAGCGGTGCCTGGATCTAGGCCTATGTTGTCTAATGCAGCTTTCACATTCTCTGGTTTTCCAGAGAGGTTGTAAATGAAAGGGTCAATAGAGAAGGTAAGTGCATCTCCTATATTTTCACCTTCAAGGTTAAGCGAATGTTTTTCCACCAGGGATTTCCCATAGTGTTCAACAATTGTAGCGTTCAGTCCTTTAAAGCCACCTATATCTTGTTTATCGGCTATTAGCCCAGCTATCATAAATGGTAATAGATCGGAATTTTTTTCATCAATGGCGAGAGCCATGAGAAAAGACATAGTTGCGCCACATGCCTCTCTAGTCCCATCTACGCCGTAGTCACGTGCGTTGATATTCAAACCCTTAAATTCGCCTTTCTTGTAGAAATGATGATCTAGAATGACGATGTTATCAAACTCAGGAATAAACTGTGCCTGGTCAGATCCGGCATCTGCTATTACTGTAAAAATGTCAGGGGATTCCTGAACTCTTCTCCGGAATCCATCAGGATCAAGAGACTTTATGAAGCTGAGATCAAATTCTATCCCACTTCTCTTCAGAGCATTGCACAAAATTATGCCAGATGATGCCCCGTCACCATCATTATGAACAAGAAGCCTTACACTCTCGTTCTCTAATATTTTTTTTGAGCCTTCCTTTAAAACGTTATAGAATTCAGGGCTAATGATGTCTTTCAGCATTAAAGATACTTCAGAGCACTCTGTTTAGATTCCACTCTTCAGGAAGATAGCCTTCCCTCTTGTAATATTTAACAAGTCTGAGAATTTTGGCCATTATAAGGCCTTGGCCACGTATATTGCTTTGATCTTTCCTGTTCACTTCAGTATGTGCCTTGACGTTCTTGTACCTCTTGATTAGGTTCATAAGGTCCTCAGGAACCGTATCCGAAAGATTATTCTCCTTCAGTATCGTGTTCAACTTAGCTCCCAGTTCCGTCCTAGTTCCGGGGACCCCATACTGATCACGCAATCTTACGCCAATAACAGAATTCGTAAGTCCACTTTTCTTTAAATCAACTATTGTTTTGATTACCTCGTCATTTGTAAGCTGGCTGACCTTGCCCTCTTCAGATGTGTGTAGTCTTCTTGACTTCGATTTTCCCCTTTTTCGTGTGTGCATTCTCGACATTTATTATTCTCCCGATAATCCCTGATTCATAGTTATTAATTTAACTTTCGCGTATGACTCCATACCAATCATAAACCACTATTTCATCCTTTGTTACAGGTCGGGGAACCTCTGAAATCAACGTGCTTCAACAAGGAAGGTCCGTCACGCTTGCATTCTCCCAGCCTTGAACCCGTAGTCCGGAGAATTTTTTTAGATATAGGAGAAGAGTATCTCATTCATTCGAATTATCTCAGCTTAAGAAATACCTTCTTCATCCTCAGGTCGTTCTCTATTATGATCTTCGTTATGGGCAGTGGATCATATTCTATCCCGATCTTCTTCAGTATCTCATCGATCTCTTCCAGCTTTATGTCTTTCTTTAACAATTTCTGAACATACTTAATGATCTTCAGATTCGTTCTCGTTCTTCGACTTCGGAGATTTCCCAAGAGAAGCTAAATACTTAATCACCTACTTATCATTAATTCAACTTTCGTCAGCAAGCTCGTAATATTCATGGTCGTTTCTTTTAACTTTGTGGGACACCAGTGTCATGCATGTGTATTATCACATGCTACGAGACTCTTTTTCCCACTCAGTAAAACGGAGGGATAATTGATAGTTAACTTGATGATTTTATGGCGGAAGATTTCAACATAATAGGGAAAATTATAAAAATATACATTGTCTAAAAATTGGATAGAATTTAAATATACGTTTTAATCCAATTATTTTGGATTTTCATAAAAGTTCGTCATTTTAACTCTTTTTCCCTCACTGTCATAGAAAAATGTGCCATCTTTTTCATCCAGCGTTAACTTGTGATGCCCATCACAATAAGGCTTATTTTCAGAAAGTCCGCATCCACAAAGATGCAGTTCCTGTTCACCAACTTTAACAATGTACGGTCTATTTCTCTCATGTAATACAAGTCTAGACATTTTTGATCAAACAATGATGAAATGACACCTAATAAGATTTTCTAAGGAGTTTCTAATCAACCAATGAAATGAATTTTAGTTGAAAAGATATCTTTTGACGGATCGCAGCCGTTATTCTCTGGATGTAAATTTAGTTTTTCTAATTGCCTCTTAAGTTGTGAAACAACCTTGTTCTGCAAATAAAGATTATTATCGAATAGAAAACACTTCAAAAGCTGTTTCTGAACATTCGATTCTTAATTATCTAAACATACTTCTCCAACTAAACCACAAAGCTGTTTGCAGTTCATAGTTGAAATACGCCTTTATTCACATTGAATTTCAACTCCCTGGTAAACCCCGTAAATATGCGTCTCGTCAAAATTGAAGCGGCGAAAAAAAATTCATTACTACTTTTTATCTTGCGATTAAGGGCAGTTTTACAAATAATACTTCTAATAAACCGATAAGTTGAAAAAAGTCTATATATAGCCCAAGCAATCTCGGTTAAAATTGGGAAAAATTCCAATTACTCAAAAAATCTAGGTGAAATGTAAAATGGCACAGCAGAAACCGCATATAAATTTGGTTACGATAGGACACGTTGATCATGGAAAATCCACACTTGTAGGACGTCTGCTCTTCGAGCACGGAGAAGTTCCGCAGCATATTATTGACGAGTACAAGAAGGAAGCCGATGAGAAAGGAAAAGCGACATTCGAATTCGCTTGGGTCATGGATCGCTTTAAGGAAGAGAGAGAAAGAGGAGTTACAATCGATCTGGCTCATAGGAAATTCGAAACGTCAAAGTATTACTTTACTTTGATCGACGCTCCGGGTCATAGGGACTTCGTTAAGAACATGATTACTGGGACAAGCCAGGCCGACGCAGCGATGCTTGTAGTATCAGCCAGGGAAGGAGAAGGTGTAATGGCACAAACAAGAGAACATGTCTTCCTTTCCAGAACACTTGGTGTTCAGCAATTGATCGTCCTTATAAACAAGATGGATGCAACGCAGCCACCATATTCGCAGAAGAGGTTTGATGAAGTTAAAGCCGAAATAGAGAAATTGCTTAAATCTGTAGGATATAAAGACATCCCGATAATACCTATTAGCGGATACAAAGGCGACAATATTGTAAAGAAATCGGATAATCTGAAATGGTTCAGCGGCCCAACACTTCTTGAATCCCTAGACGCTCTTAAGGTTCCGGAAAAGCCAACAAACAAGCCGTTAAGACTCCCAGTTCAGGATGTTTACTCGATCACTGGTATCGGAACGGTTCCAGTCGGGAGAATTGAGACTGGTCTCCTTAAGGTCAATGATAAAGTTATTTTCGAACCGGCTGATAAGCAGGGTGAAGTTAAATCAATAGAAATGCATCATGAACCTATGCAGCAGGCTGAGCCTGGAGACAACGTAGGTTTCAACGTAAGAGGCATAGCAAAGAACGACGTCAAGAGAGGAGATGTCTGCGGCGCTCTGGCCAGTCCACCCACTGTTGTCAAGGGATTTACCGCGCAGATCGTTGTCTTGAATCACCCGAGTGTTATAGCAGCAGGTTATAAGCCGGTCTTTCATGTTCATACGACCCAGATAGCATGCCGCTTTGAGGAAATTGTAAAGACACTCAATCCTAAAGATGGAACAACTCTAAAGGATCATCCGGACTACATACAGACAGGTGATATTGCTATAGTCAAGATCGTTCCGGACAAGCCGTTCGTGATAGAAAAGGTATCAGAATTCCCCCAGCTTGGAAGATTTGCTATTAGAGATATGGGGCAGACTGTCGCCGCTGGTCAATGCATTGACCTTGAAGTAAAATAAGGCGATTAATTATGGCATCATACAGTGCAAGGATTTCCTTAAGTGGTACAGAACATAACGTGTTGGATCTAGTTTGCAACGAAATAAAAGGGATTGCCAACAGGACTGGCGTCGAGATTCATGGTCCAATTCCTCTCCCAACAAAGAGACTGGTTGTTCCGGTAAGGAAGAGCCCGGATGGAGAGGGCTCCTCTACGTGGGACAGATGGGAGATGAGAGTGCATAAGAGGCTTATCGATGTTGATGCAGACGAAAGGACCTTGAGGCAACTGATGAGGATCCCAATTCCAGACGGTGTCCAGATAGAGATTCAGATCAAGTCATAGGTATCACATATTTTCAATTTTTTTAGGAATGAATTGGGTATGGGAAGAAAAGAAGATAATATTGCAAAGGCAATGAAACTTATCGAACAGCCTGAACGGATCAGGAACATAGGCATAGCCGCGCATATCGACCATGGAAAAACGACCCTGAGTGACAACCTTATTGCCGGAGCTGGTATGATGAGTGAAGACCTCGCAGGAAAACAGCTGATGCTTGACTATGACGAGCAGGAACAGGCACGAGGAATAACGATCAATGCTGCTGTCGCTTCTATGGTTCATGATTCTGAGGGAAAGGAATATTTGATCAATCTGATAGATACTCCCGGTCATGTGGACTTTGGAGGTGACGTTACAAGAGCGATGCGTGCTGTCGATGGTGCTGTCATAGTTGTAGATTCAGTTGAAGGGGTAATGCCACAGACAGAAACCGTTGTGAGACAGGCATTGAAGGAACGCGTAAAACCGATACTTTTTATCAATAAGGTTGATAGACTCATAAATGAGCTGAAGCTGAATGCGGATGAGATGCAGAAACGCTTCGTTAAGATCATTACAGATGTTAACAGGTTGATAACAAAATATTCGCATCCCGAGTTTGGGAGTGACTGGCAGTTAAACGTACAGAATGGAAAGGTAATCTTCGGATCCGCCTATAATAACTGGGCAATTTCAGTGCCAGCAATGGCCCTGTATAAGATATCGTTCAAGGATATTGTTGATCTTGTAAGGGACGGAAAGCAAAAGGAACTTGCAAAAAAGGCACAGCTGCATCGTATTCTCCTCGACGCCGTTATTAAACATCTTCCGAATCCAAAGGAAGCACAGAAGTACAGAATTCCGCAGATTTGGAAAGGGGATCTTGATTCGGACTTGGGAAAAGCAATGCTAGGTTGCAGACACGATAGCGCTGTAAGCGTAATGATCACGAAGATAATTGTCGATCCACACGCAGGTGAAATAGCTGTTGGCAGGGTATTTAGTGGGACAATTGTAAAGGGAAGCGAACTGTATATATCCGGTCAGGGGAATACTAAGTATAAGATCCAGCTGTTATCTATGATGGTGGGACCGGACAGGATCCCTGTGGATGAGATAGCTGCTGGGAACATAGCGGCAATGGTTGGACTCAAAGCTGCCATGGCAGGGTCCAGTGTCTCATCGCTTCCAGATATGGAGCCATTCGAACCTATGGTGCATTATTCTGAACCTGTCGTGACGCTTGCTATAGAGGCAAAGCACACTGCAGACTTACCGAAATTGATTGATGTCCTCCGAAGTGTTTCAAAGGCAGACCCGTCGATTCAGGTGGACATAAACCAGGAGACAGGAGAGCACCTTATCTCTGGAATGGGAGAACTTCATCTGGAGATCACGCTTTACCGAATAAGGAACGATTATAAGGTGGACGTAACAACCTCAGATCCGATCGTTGTATACAGGGAAACAGTTGAGCATAAAGGTGGTCCTTTTGAGGGGAAATCACCTAACAAGCACAACCGATTTTACTTTGAAGTCGAACCTCTTCCGTCTGCAGTCATTGATCTGATAAAGGAAGGAACGATACCTCAGGGTTCGCGTTTCAAGGATAAAAAAGTCATAACAGATTTGCTTGAGAAAGCTGGACTGAGCAGGGAAGAAGCACGTGGCCTTGAGGTGGTCAGTGGAGACAATCTTATGGTCGATGTTACTAAGGGAATACAGTACCTCGATGAAACCATGGAACTCCTGATAGATTCGTTTGATGAAGTCATGGCCAGGGGACCACTTGCGAACGAGAAAGTTTACGGTGTCAAGGCAAGACTCGTTGATGCAAAGCTGCATGAGGATAGCATTCACAGGGGACCTGCACAGGTTATTCCCGCAGGGAGAAATTCAATATACGGCGCGATGACACAAGGAGAAAGGATCCTTATGGAGCCGATACAGAAGGTTTACATTAACGTTCCACAGGAAGTTATGGGGTCAGTTACAAACGAACTGCAGCAGAGGCGCGGTGTGATCGAGGAGATGACACAGGAAGGGGACGAGATAATCGTTTCTGCGAGAGTCCCGGTCGCTGATATGTTCGGCTTTGCCTCGGCAATAAGGAGTGCAACCGGAGGAAAAGTTCTATGGAATTCAGAGAACTCCGGATACCAGAAGGTTCCACGCGAGCTTCAACCTGAGGTAGTTGCAAAAATAAGGGAACGCAAGGGTCTGAAGCCAGAACCATACGATGAAGCCTATTATGCTTCCATGTAAGTTCTTAAAAACAATTTTTTAACACAAACATCTTTAAACACCATTTATTTCCCCTGTTAAATGAGTTTTATTGAATCTATACTAAGCCTTCTTCATGCCTCATCCTCCCTTGTTACTGAGATAGTATCAAAGTACGGTTATGAGGGGATATTTGGATTGATGCTTCTTGAATCCGCTTCCCTTCCGATTCCGAGTGAAATAATAATGCCGATCGCCGGATATTACTCAAAGATAGGTGTTCTGAATCCATTTCTTGCTTTTACTATGGCAGTAGTTGGTGGGCTGATCGGAATGGCCGTGGATTATTACATAGCCTACGGAATCGGAAAAGAAGTTGTCTATAAGCATCTTGCTTGGTTTCACATAAAGAAGGAGAGTCTCGATGCGTTCGACAGATGGTTCCTTGTAAACGGACCCGCTGCTGTTTTGATAATAAGGCTGATCCCAGGAATCCGCGGGCTTATAAGTTTCCCAGCCGGGTTTGCGAAAATGCCACTGAAAAAATTCTTTCTCTATTCTTTTATCGGCACCTTTATCTGGGACATTGTTCTCTTCACCCTTGGATTCTATGCGCTCTCATACGCTCTCCAGGGACATCACGTCTACATCCTATTTGCAATAATTACTGCAGTGGCAATAGTAATGTATCTGGCATATTACTTTACGATGAAGAGAGTTTCAAAAGCAAAGAAAGAAGAGACATCCTGATGGAATCATTATCCTAAGACACTTCTCTAATATAATTTTACAGAAGGTGAGTAATCATATTTTTTTATCTGATCCGAATGTAGGTTTTAATGACGGATTAAGTACGATAAAGGTTCTTCGCCGAAATTATAAACCCTCACATTATTCATTCGTCCGCAACTTGGGCAAAAAGACAGAAAGGGATTAATATAACAATTCCTATTTTCGGGTGGAAATGACAGAAAACAAAGCAAATATTAGCATCATCCTGGCCACGTACAATGAAATAGAAAATCTTCCAGAATTGGTCAGTCGGATTGAAAATTCCGTTACAGTTCCATATGAAATCATCTTCGTGGATGACGGAAGCACTGACGGAACAAGAGAATTCATTAAGGATCACTGTGATAATCACAATGCAAAATATATATTCAGCAACAAGAAAAGAGGCACCCTCCTGGCACGTTACAAAGGAATCATTATATCCGATTCCAAATATTTGCTTATCATGGATTCTGATTTACAACACCCACCAGAAAAAATTATGGACATGTATCAAAAGCTGGAGGATGGTTACGACTTCGTGAGTGCATCGAGATACATGCCAGGTGGTTCGCCTGGTGACAGAAAGGCCCTCAGGGGCGTTATTTCTCGCGGTGCGACATTCATGGCGAGGCATTTCCTTCAATCTGCAAATCAATTGTCAGATCCATTATCTAATTTTATCGCCTTCAGAAAGGAGCTTAAAGTCCAGATTTTTGACAACTGGGTTGGGTATGAGATTCCCATGCTAATCATGTCGTCAAATGTGAAAATAAGGATAGCGGAGATTCCATTTCAATTCAAGGAAAGGGAACGTGGAGAGAGCAAGCTGACAAAAACACCAGCTTTTTTCCTATGGTACCTTATGGAGTTAATCAGGTACAGGAAACTAGAGGGCATTGTCCGAAGGCGATGAGAGCTGAGATTTACTTGATAGGTTTTCTATGCGCCGTTTATCCGGGATAATCAAATTATTACTGACGCAAATATTGTATTAAAAAAAGTTAATTCGGACCTCAGAGATAGCCAGATATAAATAGCTCTCCGGAATAAGAGAAAAAGACCAGTAGTGCCTTTAATGTTTAAGTCATTTCGAGGTGTGTTATGAGAATAAAAACTATGGTTTATGGAATATATCCAAAGAACGAGAATTTGAGGAAGAAGCTCAGTCAATGGGAACGAGACATCATTTCTGGCAAAGAAATTTGTGAGGCTATCGACGTGGAGAAGAGGCGTATCTATGAATTGTTTCAGGACAACGGAATAACTTATTATACTGATCCTCTACTGAACTGGTATGACATATTCCGGCCTCTTGCATTGAGCATGGAAGGAATTGAACTTGGGCCGCTCACCCGTTATATTGAAACAAACACTTTTTATCGCAAACCTGTTGTCAATTCTGTAGGCGGTATACAGGCGGACCCAAAAGACTTTTTTGAGTTGAAGGAAAATCCCCCTCTCCCCTTGTTCAATCCCGACAAGAATACCTCCTTATTCTTTCCATCCCCGTACACATTTTTCAAGATGTCTACAGTTCCGGAGGAATTAGACTTTTCGAAGTTTTCTCATTCGATTTTAGACAATTATAAGAAGATCGCACGTGTATTTGGGATCCAAAAAATAGTTCTCTTCGAAGCCGTCCCGTACAGGAATGATGACATTTCATTCTTGTCCGATTTTGCAAAAGAATTTTCTGTGTCTCTCATTACAACTGGCAAGCTGAATGAGAATAACTTTAACAAATTCAGCTCCACACTGGAATCCTTGATCACAGATCCTGAATATCTGGAAGTTGCACAAAAGCACTCACGAATTCCAGGCATGAAATTTATCGATGCTCACAGAACTGCTTTGGAAAAAGCTGATGGGTTGAAAAATTTTGAGAACTATGACGATTTGATACTGACGACAAACGATTACCTGGACTTCCTTCCCGAGTCTATAGCTAGTTCTAAGGTGGAACTTCTGGGAACGGCAGGTGATTGAAGTGACCGAATTCATTACGCAGGAAATAGGAAGTTTCAGAAAGCCGCTTTATCTTTCAAAGGTTTTTCACAAGATTTACGGTACACCAGAATTTGAGGAGCTTGCAAAAAAAGCCACGCTTGAAACACTCTCTATGTTCGATGAGGTGGGCATGGATAATATCGGCGTTGGGGGTGAGATGTTTCGGTGGGAAATGTATGAGCATCTGGCTGATAAACTCAGCGGGATCAAGTTCTATGGCATGGTTCGGTCATTTGATAATCGTTATTACAAGAAAGGGAGTGTAGTAAGCAGGCTTGAAAGATCCCGCCCTTTCCATCTGGACGAAGTGGAGTTTGTTGCAGGATCGTCCAAAAAGCCAATTAAGGTACCTGTGACCGGTCCCTATACTATGATGGACTGGTCTTTCAATGATTTTTATTCAAATAGACGCGAACTCGCAATGGAATTTGCGCGAGTCATAAACGAAGAGCTTCAGGCAATACAGAATCTATGGGGCAAAGTTTCAAATGGAAGAAAGCTGGAGATTCAAATAGATGAGCCGGCTACCACTACGCACCCGTCAGAAATGGATCTCGTGGTGGAATCCATTAACCGAAGTGTTAAAGGAATCTCAGCGGAAAAGAGTCTGCACGTTTGCTACAGCACAGACTATCGCCTCGTTTACGACAGGATGCCAGAGTTAAATATTGATGGGTACAATCTGGAATACGCGAACAGAGACACGATAAACGCGGGAACGGATGATAAGGAACGCGTAGGTTACAGTGACATAAAATATTTTGCAGCTGTCAATGAAACGCTGTCAACGAAGAAGTTTCTGGGTGTTGGTGTCACTGATGTCCATACTGATTTTATTGAACCAGTGAAACTGATAGAGGATCGTATAAATTACGCGCTTGGAATTGTAAGCGATCCAGAATTAGTGAGAATAAATCCTGATTGCGGCTTAAGAACCAGGAGTCGTGAAATAGGGAAAGAAAAGTTGCAGAACATGATAACGGCAAGGAACAATATTATAAAGTCACAGTATCAATAATAATCATTTTTTTAGTGGTCTTGCATAACGATGTCATGGTGTGCGTCAAGGAGATAAGAGATCAATATTAGGTTCCGAAAAAGTTATGACAAATATTTGGTGTTGTTTTCTCGACATACTACAATGAAATAATGCGAATAGAAAAAAGTCACCCTCTTGAAGAATAGATCTCTGTAGAAGAACGCGAGAATGAATTCCGGAATACTCTTAAATTTGTTTTTAATCTCTCTCCTTTCAGCTGTGATTCTATTCCCGTCATGCGTTATGCACAAAAGATTTTTTTTGTTGACTCTTTCATTCCTACCGGTATAAGGTTATTACTCCATAACAGTGATCTATTGATAATAATGTGATTATGTTCTTTTTTTACCTTTCGGTTCTCTTAATCATCACATCATGATCGCTATTGGCACAATATATATCGTGAGTTTACATCTTCTTCTCATCCTTTTATTTTGGAGTGTGTAATTCAGCCTTCTTTTTAACCTCACTCTGTGGGTACATAACTATTTTTCAATGATCGTATAGGATTTAATCCCTATTCTAATA
>JAJYVJ010000085.1 GCA_021792045.1 Thermoplasmata archaeon
CATCAAGCCTGACTCGGGACATGCCCGGATCAGTGGAATTGGCTTCGGAAACCCTAAGAATTATGCCATCACCGTATGCCATGGTACTGTATATTCAACTTGGTATTTGAAAATTGCTTACTCCTTTCGTTACGTGCATAATATACTTTCTGATCTTTTCAGAACTTAGTATCTTCGCTTGCTGTTTCAACAGGGTTGTCTTGATACGAGACCCAGTCGCTCCAGCTGCCTGCGTACAATTTTGGTTTTATTCCTACAGAGTATATACCAAGAAAATTCACGCATGCGGTCACTCCTGAACCACAGTAGACAACGACATCCCTGCCTACGCCATCATATATCTTTTTAAGTTCCTTCACTGTCTTAAAGTTACCGTCAGATGAAATCGCATTTGAGTAGGGTATATTTATTGCACCAGGAATATGTCCGGCTTTTTTGTCTATGGGTTCAAATTCACCACGACATCGCTCTGGCTGCCTCGAATCGACGATGACAAACTTTCCAGCGAAATTCTTAATGGTCGAATGATCAATGATTATGTCATTAGACGGCACTGCTTTGAACGAACCCTCTTGTTCCTTTGGGATGACTTTTGATACAGGAAAACCATGTTCTGTCCAACCTTTATAACCCCCATTCAGTATCTTCACCTTCGTGTGTCCGAAGAATGTGAGAAGCCACCACAACCTGGAAGCGCCAACGTAGTCATTGTCATAGCATATCACTGTCTTTTCTTGCGTGAGTCCTATGCTGTTCATCTTTTTCTCAAATTTTTTTACATCAGGAAGCGGATGGCGACCCCCATGATTCACGACTTCTCCCGCAAGATCGTTGTCAACGCTCAGGAAAAATGCATCTGGGATATGGCTCGACATGTAACTTTGTAACCCATAATCGCGGTCTGTCAGAGACCACCTGCAGTCTGCTATCAAAATTTTTGGATTGTTAAGGTTCCTTTTCAGCCAGATCGGAGAGATAAATGGATAATCCACTTTCTGCATGCAAAAGATGTAATGATTCTTTGTTCTTAATCGTATCATTTTTGGCTTTCTTCATACGTAGTCTTTATGTAGTCCACAATAAGTATAATAACTCGAGATTAATTTAGATATAATAAATCCCGGCTCAAATCTGAAGGTCCGCGTTTAATTGGCGACGGAGATACATATTTGGGAGGGTAAGAGGTAAAGATATGTATAACCCGATAAAGTATTTCACAGATGAGTTCGTGAAGAATATGCAGGAAGGTGTCAAGGAGGTAATATCGTTTACTCTGCCACCGGTTACAGTGTATGAGGATGCGAGTGAAGTGGTGATTGAAGCTGATCTTGCTGGATTCAACAAAAAAGATATTACCGTGAAATTAGAGAAGGATAGCTTGATCATATCCGCAGAGCGTAAAGTCGAAAAGAAGGGTATAGTTCATCTTGATCAGAGACCGGACAAAGTTTTCAAGAGGATCAGGCTACCGTTCGAAGTGGAACCAAACTCAGAATACAAGGCAAAGTTTAACAATGGTGTCCTCAGTTTGAGGATTCCAGAGAAAGGTGCCCACACCATAACAATAGAATAATATTCATTTTTTTAATATAATATAAACAAAACCCACTATTGATAAAACTAGTGCTGCAATGGATTCTGTAGGATAACTTTTCACCGATATCGTTGCACTTACAATAACCGCAGAAAGGAAAATGGCGACCGGTATGCGCACATCTCTCTTTTCCGCGATAATGTTTTTGCGTTCCTCGATATATTCCTTCATCAGTGGTATCAAGTCAAAACCCTTTTGTACCGAGACCACGGCCTTACGCAGGTATTCTTTTAGCTGTTCGCTGTAGAGTTCGTTGAGAAGGCCTTCATTATACAGTATTTCTCTGAGGACCTTGATGAATTTGAAATTCGGGTCGAGCCGTTCGCATACACCCTCCAAAATGGATGACATCCGCATGTACAGAACAAGGGACCTCGGCAGTCGGAAGGGAAATTCGAAAATTACGCCGTTTGCTATTTCCAAGAGTTCGCTTATTTCTGTCTCTTCTGGATTTCTACCCTGAAAAGACATGATCCCCATCTGTATACCTTTCCTGATTATCGCCCTGTTTGCAACTGGAGATAACGCCCCTATGGATATCAGCGAATCCATTATCTCGTCAGGATCAGAATTCAGAAGTCCATCGTACATGGAGAGCATGTCAAATCTTGTTTTTTTATCGAGTTGTCCCACCATTCCAAAATCGTAGAGTATGAGCCTTCCATCATCGTTCACAGATATATTCCCGGGGTGAGGATCGGCATGGAATATCTCATCGCGAAGCAGCATCCGCATGAAGACAAGATCTACCTTCCACGCGAGAGACTTCAAGTCAAATCCCTTCTCCTTCAAAGAATCGATGTCTGTTATCTTGGTTCCTGGTATATATTCCATGACCATGACTTCTTTTCCGCTAAGTTCATCCAGCACGTTAGGAATTATGACGCCCTCCCTCTCCATAATATTTTTTCTGATCCTCTTAAGGTTTGCTGCTTCCTTTGTATAGTCTATTTCGTCATAGATTCTTGCGCTGAAGTCACGAACAACGTTATCAACACTGACATAAATGAAATTGTCTACTCTCCCTCTTAGAAGCCTAAGTGTTCTGGAAAGGATAAGAAGATCTCTCTGTACTACAAACGATATATTTGGCCTGTTGACCTTAATGGCAACTCGTTTTCCATCATATTCCGCAAGGTATACCTGGCCAAGTGAGGCTGCAGACACGGGAACTGGATCAAAGTTTTGAAATGTCTTGTCAATGTTTCCCAGATTACGTTCAATTATCGGCTTAACCTGATCAAATGGAGCAGGCGGTACTTCATCCTGAAGTTTCTCAAACGACCTCAGGTATTCTCTGGGAAGAAGATCAGGCCTTGCTGATAATACCTGCCCGAGTTTTATAAAGGTTGGGCCAAGCTTCACGAATGCAGCCAAGGCTTTTTCCCCATTTTTTTCCCTTTTGTCACTCCATGGATTTTCATTATCCATGTCTCTTTTTGCCGTTTCCCTATCTTTAAGGTATCTTCTGAAAACAGGAAAGAGGGTAAAAATTAGCTTAACTTCCTGCCAACGCAACCCTCTTTTCAGCTCTTTATCGTTATTCATGAAATTGCTTCCAGATTTACATTTTTTGGCGCTTTCCACCCATCAGTCCCGAGTAAATGTATCCTACTGATGCGGAGGAAAGTCTTACGATATTATAAAAGCTATAATTATGTATTCCCCTCTCTTTTTTAATATCATTCCAGACGGACTTATGTTTCTTTTTTAACTGATAGCGGCCATAGCCGTTCCAGAAAGCCTGTTTTGCAAAACTTCCAAGACTTTCACGTACCTTGTTGTACACAACGCATTTTTTGCAATAAGAGTGCATGGCTCCGTTTTGAATTGCCCTAATATTCAAGTCGATATCCTCTGCTGTAACAAAGTCTTCGTCAAATCCATTAATCCTCGAAAACATTTTCTTCGTTATTCCAAGGTTTGCTGAGGGCGACGTAACTTCAAAGCCTTTGTAATATAATTTCACCCGATCCAAGAAGAATGCCTTTTTTCCCTTCGGTATAACTTCCCCGGCAATCAGATCATTGCCAGCTTCGAACAAGGTATAGTATTGTCCGAGAGTAGCTTGATCCCATTCCGTGTCTCCATCAGTGAAAACAATATATGGGAATTTTGACGCTCCTACGCCTATATTCCTTCCCTGACCTCTGGTACACTGTTTCCTTATGTATTCCAAGTCAAGCTTCTCGGAATATGTTTTGATCACGCTTTCCGTATTGTCATTGCTCATGGAATCAACAATCAAAACCTCAAAAGGGAGTCCTTGTTTTGAGAGTGTTTCAAGCAACAATCCTAAATTATTCCCTTCGTTCTTAACAGTAATGACTATTGAAATTCCTGGGATATCTAACGCCATGCCAATTAAACCCAGTCCATCCTGTCCAATTCTCTATCCTTCTTTGTCGCTTTTTTGTACTGTTTATAATGTTCCTTGCACAGGTGTACCTTTGTTTTTTTATCGTCAAAAGAAAAAACTTTCCTTGCGTATTCAGCAGAAACAGTCTTGAAACTCTCGTTTTTGCAGCCATAAACTTCACACATTTTTACAGACATTGATTTCCCCTTTTCGTAAGGATTTAACGTTAAACAGTATAAATAAGTATTTCTGCATTGATCTTTACACTGAAACTCTGCATTATTGCACCAAAATACCCTTATGAATCGAGAAAGCAATTGTCAGTACTGAGCTTCTAATAAATTATAAAGCGCCACTGGAAAGCCACGATCATTCTTCTGATCGAACTTTGGCTGTACTAGGCCTTTCCGTATTTCCCTTCCCTGTTTCATCATCTCTTCATGAGAAAGGGGAATAATATGTTCGCTATCATCCGAATATTTGAATCCATGGTACTGAACAAAGGGTGAAAGATAGACAATATCACCTGTGTCCAAATTAAGGCCTTTAATTACATCACCAGTATCTCTTATGTGCTCATCATATAAATTGCGGCCACCAATCCCAAGCATAACTATTATTCCGACAGAAATCTTTGATTCTTTCAGCCTGTGTACGTAATCTCGGAATACATTGAGATCCATGGGTTTGTTGATCAACTTTAAAATTTTTTGAGATCCAGACTCCAATCCTATGTATACTCTCTTCAGACCACGATTCCTGAGTTCCTGCAGTTCTTTCACTGTTTTGGGTCCGTGACCCGTAAACGGTTCCGAAAAAGAATATATTGGAAGTCTAAAATGGTTGTTCAAGAGTTCGATTGCAGAAAGCAATAGTTCCTGTGGAAGAGACATAGCGTTTGCCTCACCAATGAATATCGATCTTCTAGATTCTATTCCCATGCCAAAGAACTTCTCTAGGTCTACAATCTGCTTAGTTATATCTTCCAGGCTGAGCGCGCTAAATTTTCTGTCCCTGTATAATTCGCAGAAATTGCATCTGTTCCACTTGCATCCTCTTTCAAGTATAACGTACAATGTAAAATATTGATCTGGTGGAACAATGGGAACCGAACCTGAGTATATACTAATTAAATTTTCCGCGTCCAGCTGCAAGCTTCGCCAATTCATTGATCCAATTTTTGAAAGAAAAGGTGCGATATCATCCTCCTTAATTGAAGGCATAATATCCTTTATTTCATAATACGCTTGGTCAACAATGTTTTGTGCTTCGTTCTCGGCGACTTCTTCAGAAATTCTCTCTCCGGATACTACTCTTGAAAAAATAAGGTGATTCTGCAACGTTCTTCTGTACGTCCTACCCCCGTTTATATAATTTAAGAGTCTCCCTTCCAGGTCGAAAGAATAGACATACTTTCTGCCGTACTCAATACTTATGATTCCATTCGCATTCTTGGAATGTATCTCAGCTTGCTGCATAACTTATCAAATTAGGATTAATCCTGCTATCTTTGTCATGGTCTTCTGGTAAATATGGTTGGTCCGAATTCACTCGAAGAATTTCGGAATCTCTGAAATATCTTCTATAGGTTTGGCCGAAATATAGAGCCCATCTCTTACTCTTTGGTCGAGGATCTTCCTGGACAGCTGCGCTTCCTGGCTTAATGTCAGAATTCGTGCGACCTTGTGCTCTGGTGTATTTACTAAATAGCCAATAATCTCCCCTTTACTGAGGAGATTTGCAATTGTAGCCTTTGTTCCAATTTGAAAATTACTAGTTCCTTTCAAGAAATAAGGTCCATCGGCTCCCTTCAGTAGATCAGTGAGTATTTCACTTCTCTGTTCAAGCTCGTTTAAAAGCAGCTCCCACTCTTTTCTAGAGAACCTTTCGCTACTCTTACCAAGAATGTCATCGAAATATCTCTCTAACAGACTGTTCAAAACATTGTCCTTGTACATATTTGATGATTAGAAAAAGTAAGATTAATCTTTGCATGGATCTTTTTTTAATTTTATAGAAAAAGTGAATGATCGCAGCCGGTGATTTTTTTCTTTATCTATTCATTTAATAGAAACAATCTTAATGTAGTACGCGATCTAGAAATATGGATGATAACGACACCAAAATTGTAGAAGTTGAGCTTAAATCATCGGATATCGATTACTTGGAATCCTTAGCGAAAGGTCTAAATTTGAACACCAAAAATTACATCAGATCTATCTTAAATGACTTTATATATCTCAAGAAAAATCATAAAATGGACAAGGATCTCAGGACCTGGGTCGAGGATCTCTACGAGGAGGCCATGACAGCTACTGTTGAGTTGAAACAATACAAGAATCGCTCACGAATAAGTCTCATTTTTGGCAGAAAATAACGTAAGAATAACACTTTTGAGTCTACTTATTAACTTTCTGCTAAGGATTTGCATAATATTTTCTATATCCACTGCATAATCTTGATAGTTTATTTCCGATATTGAAATTCGTGTGACGAAGTTATTTTAAAACATGGTTAATATGTTAGTCATATTGCTTTTTAATGTGTTCCCTATGACAGAATTGAGAATCATGACAGAAAAAATGACATTATTGTTTGTATCTGGAACTTTAGATAAATTGATGGCCGGTTCCATAATAGCGTCTGGTGGGGTCGCTAATGGTATGGATATTGATATATTTGTGAGCTTTTGGGCGTTAATGAATTTTAAAAAGGGACAGGCCATGAATGGGAAATTTAGCTACGAGGGGGCTGAAATGGAGAAACAGGTTATGGATATAATGAAAAAGAAAAAAGTTGCCCCATGGATCGAGACATTAAGAAGCGCAAAAGAGATAGGTAACGTTAAGATATACGGATGTGCCATGTTCGCGGATCTTATGGAGATAAAAAAGGAAGAGTTAGATCCGATAGTTGATGATATTATCGGAGTTGCTGAATTTGTCTCTTTGGCTAAAGATTCGAGCATGACGCTGTTTATATAAGGTGAGAAAAATGGAAAATGAAATAAAACCAAACAAAGTGGTGGATGCAAGGGGAAGTTTTTGCCCTGGTCCGTTAATGGAAATGATAAAGGCTTACAAGGAAGCAAA
>JAJYVJ010000086.1 GCA_021792045.1 Thermoplasmata archaeon
TCGGCGACGTCCCGCTGCACTCAGACCGCATAGGCAGTGAATCGTACATAGACCTATTCGTGCAGGGGGAGAAGGCCATGAGGTTCGAGTCCATGGTGTCCTCATACGATCATGTCATGAGGGGTGAACTGCTCACGGTCAAGCTCAAATCGGAGGAGATGAGCACCGTCAGCGGGATCATGGACCGCATACTCGGCATAGGTACTGTATTGCCGAGATCGCTTTACCTCACCGGCGGAAGGATCAGGGCGGAATACAGGTTCCATGCCTCCGACCTGCACAGCGTCACCATGCTGGCGGGAGACATACTGCAGATGAGGAACGGCATGGAGATCGTGGGTCTCGGCCCCGATCCAGGCGGCATCGCCGCCCTTGATGCCGTTAATGAACGCATATCCCTTTCCGTGGTGGGGTTCGACACGGATCTCCCCGGTGAGATCAAATCCGCTGGAATAACGGAGGCGTTCTTCGAGGTCAACTCCGAGCACCGCATGAAGGATGCCCTCAAATCCATTGCAGTATGCCAGGCATCCCGTGTGCCTGACTCATGGCAGCCGGTGCCGGGCGACAGTGGCCTCTATCATGCGGACATAAGCGCCCCGTTCATCAACATGGTGCGGAACGGCGCCAATGAGGCGCACATTCCTAGGGCTGGCACCATAATGAAGGTCACTGGCGGTATCCTCAGGGCTTTCGCCTTCATGCCCCGGTCGCTGCTCAGGGAATACCTGGGCATCCTGTTCAGCGCATCCCAGAAGCTTCCAGACTCGCATTTCAGCCTCAGTTATGTTGGCGATTACCGGAATGGCATATGGGAGTGGATATGAGCTATCTGGAGGGATGAGGGTGACAGGGATAGAGGGTGAAGCGAAAAGGGCAATAGGTTTCGGCGTTGCGGAGCTCTACACGTTCGTGTACAGGACACCGGTGGGGCCGGTGAACATACAGATACCTAGGGAGATGGCAGCCAGCGCCCCGCAGACAGTGAGATTCAGGATAGAGTGGGAAGGGAACGGGCAGGAAGATGCGATGGAAGGGTAAAAAAAAATCAACAGGAGACCAAGAAAGCATTTAATCACATTTCGAATTACATTTCGTGAAGTTCTATACCGAGATGTTGATTATAATACTCACCGTTGCAATTATAGGCGCATCTTCATTCGTCGTTTATGTCTATTACAATCTGGGATATCAGAATACAAATGACGGAAAAATTCGGTTCACCGAGTCCGGTTTGCTGGTAGGGACTAACTGGACCGTAAAGGTTACTGGAGTGGATTACACTGAACAGGAAACGACCAACTCAACCGAGGCATCGTTTTCCTCGCTGGACAACGGAGCTTACACTTACAACATCACGTTAGAGACAGGGTATTCCATGCGGCAATCCGGTCAAACCAACGCCTCCGGATATTCCGGAGTTGTGGATGTTGGTGACGTTCATACACCGTTGGGTTCGGGATACAACACTTACCCTCTCGAAATCAGTATAACTCTAAATTTTACGCTGTTGACTCCTACAGTCTCACTAACGGTAACGTCAGTGTCCAGCAATGCGTACTTAATTTACGTCTCATCCCCGTCCTGGAGCGTGAAATTGAGCTACGTGAATTTCACGATTGCAAACACTGCGGACAAAGACTACACGTTAACCCTGGATCAAGCCATGAATAAGGAAGTACCCGTTGGAGGAATTTGGAATATTTATGTCTCAAGCTCAAGCAATCTTTCAGGTAGCACAGTTATAACCGTCGGAGAAATTTCCGGAACAACAGGCGATGCTAATGTGAGCCAATTTGTGCTCGTATATACACTGACCGGTGGAATCATAGGGCAGTTCAGCACTTAAGGTACTGTAAACGACTAATCCATTTTCTTCATGAATACCCTGCCGTCTTCCTGGTAAAAGCCAATTATGTCACAGGCATTTGCTTTCAGTGCCTCAGCGGTTTTCTTTGGCAGCGTGATCCTGAACGATGCCCCTCTCTTTGATGCATGTGTCACTTCAATCAATTGTGGCATCTTTGTAGAATGTTGGCATAGATTAAAAAGTTGATTTTGATGGACAAGAATCTAATTGAGTTATTGTCTTTCATTGCATGAATATCGAGTTTGAGGATTCTGATCTTTTATTGTAATTAACCTCAATGAGTTCTTCAAATCTATTGAGTACCATAGTTTCAATTAAAAATAATGGACCCTTAGGTGTTTCTATCGATTCTTTTATATTTTCCTTTTTAACATGATCCCAATAGAGGCGGCCACAACTAAAAAGGTTAAATGATACATTCGGGCTCTTAGATGTATCAAGCCCACTAATTTGTAAAAATAACAAGTGGACAGTAGTATCATCATCTTCTTTTACGTCTTCAATCACAGTTATAAAATTTTCCGAAGAGAAAAGTAGGAATATCACAATTAGAAAAACAGCCACTATTGTTAGTGATATGTGTAAAGAATGAATGTAGAAAACATAACCTAAGAAAAATAACACAAACAACATAATCGCAGCTAATCTAGTCTTAGAGACCTTAAGCTTCTCTTTCAATTCATCTTGAATTCTATGGTTTGAACTTGTAACGATTACACCTCCAGATTCAAGACCCCTAAAATCAACTTTATCCGAATGCGAGAAAATTTTTTTGAGTCTCTCCAATTTAAAAACTGGGCTATTCAGCTTATTTCCCTTCACCATGATTAGATGGGCATCAATTGAGTGATATGGTTTGGACAATATATGAAGGGTAGAATTGAATTGTGAGAAGGTGAAAAAATCACACTTTTCACATCTAAAATATTTGGCGTAAATTTTTTTCTTCACTGTTGACCTTTTAATTGTACGGGTTAAGCCCCGATACAACTCCAGCAAGGCGACAACTCCCGCTATGCCAAAGAAAAGAATGAAAGCCTGACCATATGAAAAATAATTCAGACCATAAACATTCTGAATGAGCAGGAGAACGATCTGGATTGTAAAAGTATACACTGCAAAAATTGCAGTATACTTGAATATATTGAATTCTAAGCTGTGATCAGAAAAGAAATAATTATCTCTCGACAAAATCTCCTCAACTAGTTCTCTCTCGTAATGGTACTTCATGTCCTCCATAGTTTGTCATTTTCTTCGTGACCATAATATTTTCCCTACATCGTAATCAATTCCAACAAACTTGGATTATGGGGTTACTTCCATTACAAACGAAAATGAAGTTCAAGGATCGACAGATTTATGCTTTGCCTTCTCTAATGCAATTGGAATTTAAATGGAATTAGACGAATTTATAGAGAGGTTTACCGCTTTAAAAAACTTACGAGACTTGTCCCTCTTGTCCATTCCTTATCCAGTCTGAAGTCGATCCCTCTATGATCACAAAAGGGACAGGAAAGTTCTTTTTCGTAGACCATGTGTGAAATGATGAGTTGTAACCCTAAAAGTTTTTTGTTAAACTCTATGGTGATTATACTCAGTTAAGTAAATAATTATATCTGATATGATTTTTTACCTAAAACACAGGATACATGAACGCTTATAGTGTGTGAGGTATGTAGATACACGGATTAAATCTTCAAAAACCGCTTATTTTAACCAATAAGCATGATAAGAATTTATTATTCATCTGACGGGATATAAGTGATATAATTGCTTTGTTTAGGGGTACATGCAATAGCCAGTGTTTGATGCGAATATTTGATATATTCATTGTGATATTACTCTTTACACATTGCATATAGTGCCGGTATAGGGATCATGAGTCAGCATCTATAGGAACTAGTGTTTGTTGTGGTTAGTAGATTGAAACGTTCGTCAAGCGAAGAAAAAGCAGGTTACGCTATAGTTTTTATTATGTCGTCGTTGACTATTTTCTTCGTCGCTTGCCTTTCGTATGATTTCTCCCAAGGCCAGGTGGGTGCTGCCGCACAGTGGGGGGGGTGGCTACTGGCACTAGTCTCCTGGCAACTTTCACATTCTTGACACTAATATTTTCCAGTCAGGACCGGAAGGAAGAGACCGAGAAACAAATGACACTTAGGAGACTGGAAGGTTTCTACTCCCCAATATTAAAAATACTCTCCGGTAACCCCGAAGTAGTGAACGAAAACTCATCTGAGGTTCGCGACAGAGCAAATGAGTTGGTGAGTACGCTCAAGGGAAAGAGATATCTTGCTAGAATAGAAACCATAAATGCGATCCCAGGAGACATTGAAGAAGTTGCATTCGGAAACTGGATGAGAATAGGTACAATGGGTTACCTAGTCTTCAAGGATGATGATCAAAAAAATCGGTGGCTGGCTTTCGCTAATCAGGTATGGAAAGATTATGATTCTCTGGTGAAGAAGTATTACTCTGACGAAGAGGAACAAGATAATGAGCCAGAGTGGTTTTTCAAATTGGTGGAACCAGTAAAGGACATCTACGGCAAAACAGTCAATGGAAGTGACGTGTCGTTACATAAAAAAGATTAATTCTAGGCATGAATGGCCACGGTTCAGTTTTATCTTCTGCTGTCAATAAAATATATACTTCAGATTATGGTCAAAAGCATATTATAACTTGATTTAAAATTCCAGTCAACTTTGAAATTTCTTAAAATTGACAAGTTTATATCTTATGAAGTATTATTTGTCTATTGGCAAACGAGGGAAAAATTGCCGGAACAATAATAGGGGCACTAATCGGCCAAGTGGTTGGAAGAAAGTACGGTTTCATACCCGGAGCGATAGCAGGTTTTGCAGTTGGTCATATCATAGATCTCATCGCAGAAAGCAACTAGAATAATAAGAACAGCTGATTCAACCCGACTCTTCTGAATTGGAAGTATGTAATATGCCACTTCTCAGAATAATTTTTTAGCGTGTTGCTCTCATTATCGTTGGTCATTCTTTCACAAAATTTCGCATACTGTTTCTGGTTTTTTGGGAATTGAGAACAATCCATTTTTTTTTGTATTTATCCATTTGATTAATTATTAGGTTGAATGATCACAAGCATTTTCATCAAATCTTGATCCCCATTTTCTGAATCTTAAAGGTGGTGTCCACTTATATCCTAATGGTTCTCCGTCAAGTGAATAATAATGAACATCGAGCAAATTATACTTTACTATATTACGTGAGACTATTTTCCCATCACGAAAAGTTGGTAATCCAAGATCGACATTTTCATTTTCAAGGCTAACAAGTAATCCGGAATACGTTCTCAGGTCTGTCTTTGATGTCACTCTGACGGTTACCTTGACATTTCTGCCTATCAAAGGTGCGAGTCCTTTTCTCATATTTTCAATAAACTCAAAGTCAGTTATCCTCTCTTTCATATCCACCCCTCGACCCATTCTCGCGTTTCCATTCAAGGCATTCAGTTCACCCGTCCAGCAAAGATTTCTTCTTCATGTATTAAAAAACTTGAATAATGGGCATATAAATAAACAGGTCAGTTTTCAGGGGTAGGTTTTTCGGACATTGATTGGGGATCGCATGAACGGTTGGTCATTTTTATTGAGAATTGAGGTCTAATAGATTCTAGTGCCCGCATGACCTTACCCAAAACTATAAACGAAGTTTTTAGATTTCATTGACCTGCAATTCCCACAGAACTTTTTCACTGCAAGTTCACCGTCATGTGAAAGAATTCCATAAGCCTTGTTTATGTACCACATTGACAATTTAAATTTCTTGGAGTAGCTCCTTGAGATATCAATGATATTTCTATATTCTGATAAAGCTTCTCTATAATCCTTTAAATCGAAGTATTCCAGAACTGGATTGTCAAGGATCATAAAATTGTCCTCATCCGAAGCGAATAAGATCCCACTAAGAATGAAAGGCGTAACCCCCGCTATTTTCTTTGGGCTTGAATTTTCCGTGACGCTTTCCATAATCCCGACAGTCTTGTCAAGGTCCGCTCTTGTTGATAGCAACTGCTCTATTGAAGAAAATAGTTGCGTTTTATATTTCTCTATTTCTGACTTATGCCTGGCCATTTGAGACCAACTTCCATTCTCACATTCATTTAAAAAGTCCACGAAAACTGGCCAGAATTTATCCGCGTCGTAAGTTCCGGTTAAAAGAGGAATTAGCTTTCCATTCCAGCTGCTGAAAAGGCTATAAGCACATTGCAGAAATTCCCTTACCTCATCTGGTATTTTATTTTTTTTTGGATGATTGTTCATTAATATGCTTGTCATCCCATTAAGGACGTTTTCCAATTCTTTCTGTTTGTATACTTGCATGTGTTACTATAATGGACTTTTATATAATGCTATCCAGCTATTCTTTAGAATTGAACGGGCCACACATTCACGACTCCAGTTGAATGATTTTTACTAACTTGAACTCACCCCCTAAATCCAGCCTTCCACCCATTCCTTCATCTCGTATTTGTCCCTGTCCGAAAAGGGTATCCCAAGATAGTGCCTCAATTCGGTTATCTTGCTGTGGCCCATGGAGAGGAAAATCCCGACGTGAATCTCCCTTTGAGATTCATGTATATAATAATAGGGACAGGTCATCTCCCCGAGACACATTCCCTCATCTTTTTCAGTGCGTTTGCTTTTCTGAAACCGATAAATGTGCAGGAAAAATATATTTACGAGTACGAATAGACTTCTTACGGTTTAATGATGCAAAAGAAGTTACTTGCTCTGGCAATAGTTGCAATACTCTCAGTCACTTATCCCGGGTTCGCATTTGCCGCCGCGGTTCATGCCCCTGTTTCACACGCAGGAACAGAGGCTGCTAAACCGGCACATTACATCTATGATGCTTCGCCAGTAAAGTCATCCTCCGGCAATAGCACAATAATGACGCAATCTGCCGTAAATCCTTCCCTTTTATACAAACAGGAGCCAGCTCCCATGGGAATCGCAGATTACGGATTAGGCCCAGGAGGCACACCTTACCAATACGCTACCAGTTCATTTGAGGGCACGATCAATATCAGCAATCTCCAGACATATAACGCAAGCCTGACCTCTTCATATTACGGTTATCGATACGGAATGTCATTCCAGCTGAACACTGTCCTCTCTTTCAGCTTGTCTG
>JAJYVJ010000087.1 GCA_021792045.1 Thermoplasmata archaeon
CGCAAAACATTACGATTTACTACGAAGTTGCCGCTGCGTTAGTTGCGATGGCAATTGCCGCCACAGCCATAACGCTATTCATAAGGAGGAAAAGATGATAAATGACGTATCTGCCGAATAACGCAATTTCATAAACGATTGAGGATGAATTCTATGAGCGCGCTTTGAAGCAATTGAAAAGATGGGAGATATGCTGTGTAAAATCAAAGCCGACCCGTTAAATTTCACACGAATATAAGGCATAGATTTGGATCAGGTTTAGCGGATGGAATGATTAATAAAATAGCAGTAGAGTCACAGTATTTTGAGCCCGTCGGTTCGATGCCAAGATTTGTTCAAACATTGACGAAAATTTCGTAGCTATTCTTTTCTGTACGAAGTTTCTCTCGGTGCTTGCCTTCAAAACTCAAGTTTAAATAGCTATTCAACCATTAATTTCTATGGTATCGAACTTTGAATCTTTTGCCCTGCTTTCTACATATATTTATGATGAAAATCTTGCCTTCGGCAATGGTGCAAATTTGGACAGAATTACCTCATCAACCGTTTCGAGTGAACTTAAAAAGAAATACAGCATGATTCAAGGTCTTTCAGTTGTAGATTATGGTGATAATGTGATCGGCATGAAGTTAGATGATGGAGTGCAATTTGAACAGAATTATACAATACGGTACGAGAAATTCTGCCGTGAACTTTGCAATGTGAACCAGAAAAATTTCCGTGCTTCATTCAGCTCTAGGATGTTCCGAATTGTACCTCCATGTGGAAAGATATCCTTTGAGAAACTTGGAGATGGTTCAATTGAATATCTTGTCTTTCCTGTTTTTGAAATTATTCTTTCAGCTGATGGCCTTGCTTTTAAGAGAAACGTGACCTTCGAGTGCATGCTGCTTCCTTCTTCTCTTACCGGAAATGCCGAACAGGATTTGAACCTACAGGAAGAGATTCTTACTCAACCATATTCAGCTAAATTATTCATTTTGGAAGATTCCCCCTGCTTAACTTCTTCAAAGTTCTTAGGTCAAGGGAAGGGTTTAATGCTGGTGAAAAGAGAGAAGGCATCAGCCTTGGGATGCTCCTAGATACTTCCAGAACCGTGGCAGAAGACCTTCTTCAGCCCTCCAAAAATATAGAGATGAAAGGTGAAATATTCAGGTTCGTCAAACTGAATACTTCATATGATGACGAGAAGTGGCTTGACTTCAGGAGGGAATTTCTAAATTCGATCCCTTGGGGAAAAGGCTTGACGTATATATAGGAAGAACTTCTGAATTGCTTCCATGCTTCCTTAATGAGTTTTAGCGTTTTCATATCTGAGGAGGATATTTTAGAACCCACTTTTTTCAGAACGACCAAACCATCTTTTGTAGTGACTGCCAACAGACTCCCTTCGCCAATATTGAGTTTCCTACGTATACTGGAATGGTAGTTGACTCCGTAATGCTTGAACTGAAGGTTTCATAGAAACCTACATCCTCTCCACCCTAAGGTAGGAGGTTCCTGCTACATAGAGTGCCAACTCGTAGGCTTCCTTTTGAGAGTTCCGCCGCCGTAGCACTTTCTCCAGGCGTTATTTTAGACATGCCCTGCCCTATTTTTATCAATCTCTATAGAGAACATTCCCAGCGAGAAAGTTTAGATATGATGCTATAAAATGTTTGGGGTAATGTTCATCACCAAAAAAACATGATGAACCAACGATAATTCTTGGCTATTGTTCAATCTCTTTTGCTTGGTCTGGACGATCTCTATCCTTGATTGACTGTTGCCTTTGTTTGGATTTAGCTGCATACAAGCCATCTTTAATTCCCAGTTCTTCACTCCTTATAGATTTAATCACTGAATCTATGTATTTGTTTTCTCTAAGGATTGTTTCCACGGCTCTTGATTTGTTTGATCCAAATCTGATGCTCAACACGTTCAGGGCCTCATTTAACTCTTTGCTTATAGAGATAGTTATCTTTCGTGAAGCATAGGACTTAGTCGCCTCGTCATTTTTTGTTGTCATGCATAAGTATGACTATGGTCATACTTAAGAGTAACTATGTTACGTGTGTCAATAACTGTTTATATTACAAGAAACATACACACATAACAGCCAAAATCAATATTTAGACTTTGGTAAACGAATCACAGAGATGCTTTTTTCCATAGGAATAAGATCGCCCCATTCAGGATCGCGAAAAGGCTTTCCGGATCCTTCGTATCCATTATTCTTGTAGAATCCTTCTCTCTCAGCTACTGCTTCTAGCACTATCTTGTTAGCGTCATACCCTTCAGCTAAAGCATCCACTATCTGCAGAAGATTTACCCCTATGTGCCTGTGTTGAACACTTAAATCTACAGCAAGATACTCAATTGAAACGATACATTCAGAAAAATCGACATTTTCGGGAATGCCATCTACCTTCTTGCTTTTGAATACCAATTGCATTACTGCTATAGGGACACCTTGATTCTGTGGACTATCACCGAGGTTCCCCTAACTTTTGAATCAGCATAAAACTCACGCATTTGACGAGCATCCATACTTGAGGTCACGGTGTCTCATGATGCCATAGCCCCTAGGGAATTTGTAATCGCGACCAATCATGAACACAACGATGATGTGAGTTGTACATAAATTGTTTTCCGTTTATCGTAGTGCGTTACATAATTCCCCCGTATTTCATTATACACGGAAATATGCAACGTGTTATTGCTTCACCACTTCTTTTTATGAACAATAATTCTCATCCGGTTTGAGAGATATTGCGGTAATTCCGTCAGGTAGCTATTGAAAGTTTCCCGATTCAGTTTCCCGATCATGGTGGAAATAACTTCATCTGGTACTCTTATGTCGAAATATACCAGATCTATCAAAGTTTTTTCTATGTCAGATACCGGGATGTAAAATTGTTCATATTGCAATAGCGTGTAGCCGAAGAACATCTTCCTCTTTATTCGCCTCACGAGATAGTTGCGGGAGTCGAATTGTCTGATCCCACTCCTCACTTTTCTTGGCGTTATAATAACAGGGTTGGTTTCCTGTTCCCATAGTCCCCGTAATGAAAGGGCATCCTCAAGGCCATAGTAGAACGGTGGAAAAGCAAATCCGGCATATTGTACTTCATTATAGAACGTGTAGGCCCCCCTGGTTATTTTGTAAATTCGACCTGATTTGAGCATGTTCTGAATCAGAAGTTTATGGTATCCTTCAGATGCATTTCTTCTCCTAATGAAAGTTTTAACTTCATCAATTCCAAAGGCTGGCTTTTTGCTGAACTCCTCTGTAAACTGCTTCATGAACTTCATGCAATGTTTCTCCCTATCTCGTTAATCATGCGATCAAAGGTTGGCGCCAGTCCCATGTAAACGATTGACTTGAGAATGGGTTCATCCAGGGGGTACTGAATATTCTGCAAAAATTGCCTGAGTGTTGTTCGGGTAGATTCCATTATACGACATGATTTAACCAGATGGTAAATGTCGTACAGGTCTCTAATGTAACGTCTGTCACTGTATGCATCAATTTTCTCTTCGATAAACTGATCAGGCGTGAGACTCAATATTTCTATTTCTGTACCGTCTGCGAGTTCGTACGTGGAGATTGTTCCATCTACCTTCCTGGCGTGATTTACCTCAAGTTTCACGCTTGTTTTGCCATTTGAAACCGTGGAAAATATAATGTTGCCAGTATCCTTCATTTTTGTTATTTTGAGCCCTTGAGATAACGCCCTTTTTTCAAACTGTTTAGTGAGACTTGGGAATGATAATGAGTAAAAGTCAAGATCCTCCGAAAACCTCTTGCCAGAATAACATCTCCATATGGCCGTCCCGCCATGCAAAATCATATCTTCAGTGGTTAAATATATGATTCGTATGATTTCATCCTGAAGAAACGCGGTTTCAACCTGCTGCCTTTTCTTCAGTTGATTTGCCAATGGAATTTTCATTATAGTCAATCAACCATAGCTATATTAAAGTATATCTCCGGTTAATCTATCATACCTCTTCCAGGTCAGCAGGTTAAGAATAAGTTTCATGAATCGGAAGTTCCCGTACAAGAAACGGGTATTACCCCAACATAGAAGTCCACATCACAGATATGGAAGGAATGAAAAAAACGAGGGATATCTCCCTACCAGCCACTGAGTTATGATGGCTCCAGGCTTGTCGAGAAGATACACGGAAGTGCGTTCAGCACAGGTAATGAAAACACTGGAATTTTTTTGAGAATGGTTTTTGTCGATGCCAATTAAAGAACCCTGAATATTGCTACTGTCGACTAACTCCAAGAATGCCCATTCTGATGCACTACCTTTAATTTTATTCACGCTGACAGACATGGCGAACAGATCAACTATTGATTCCCATTTGAATTGACTCTTCTGATCCTACAGATATATCCTGTAACAAGTTCTCATTGTATCTATGGCCTCTGGTCCCCTGACATGGCCGGATTGGTTAAACTCGGCCCGAATGCCTACTATTCAGACCATTTTGACTATAGGGTGGAATCGGACCCTCTAACATTCAATGACAATGTAAGGAAGTTCCTCCCCCTGATCTCTGACCGAGAGCTATTAGTCGATTCATCCGGGATCCGGCCAAAACTTGATGTGCCGGGAGAGAAATTCCGGGATTTTATCATAAGGCATGAAGAGGATTTGGGGTTACCGGGTTTTATTGATCTTATCGGAATTGAGTCCCCCGGCCTTACCGCTTCTCCGGAAATCGGGGAGTATGTATCTGAATTGTATGAGAACGAAATAAATTAACCCTGCGTCTACTTTCCAGTTTCATGGACCCATTTCCTCAGCGTCTCAACCACTTGGAAATATTCCGGTAACTCTCCAAATACTATTCCCACAAGTTCCTTTTTGAACTTTTTCTCTCTTGATTCAAGCTGATCAACAAACTCTTGAGCCGTAAAAGTCCTTTGATAAAACCTCAACTTCTCATCTATCAACTGCTGATCGAATCCAATTCCCTTCCTTGTAACGAGATAATATAGATCGTAAATGTCCCTTGCCTTCTTTCGTGTCAATATGACCCTGACCTTTTCGGAACCCACCTCCTGCAGTGCCATTCCGGGAATTCTGTGAACCTGCAATTGATACTCAGGAAAGTCAAGCTTCAGCGAGACCTGCTTAAGAATTACGGGTTCTCTCCTGCTGACTTCCACGTACACAAAGCATCGATCCCTATCACCAGTATGCAGAGGGCCCGAAGCAGCTATCCTGAATGAAAGCTCGTTATCATCGTCCTTCAAGATTTTCATCTCATTCTCGATGCCGTACAGTTCAAGGTCTCTTGATACTATTCCTGGAATCTTAAGTGCTGTCTTTCCATTCTGCGTGAAATCAAGATCGTCGGAGAACCTGTCCAGTCCTCCGAAAAACCATAGATATGTCCCTCCCTTGAATACTATCGGAAAGTTCGAAAGAATGGTCAGCATGATAGCCTGTATGTAGTGCTTTTCCTGCTGCCAGGGCCTGAGCCTCTTGAGATTTGATATCTCAATCAGCTGCTTGCGGTCAATAATGCCAATGCCTCCTTCACTTTTCTGCTACCTCTGCCGTTGAACCTATCCATTTGCCTCGTCAGTGTATCAAAGCGGAGACTGCCGGAAAACTCCACAAGGTCGTCGAATGTATAGAAGCCAAGGTAGAATCCATCCATAAGCGCCTTTTCAGGATCGGCAACCAGAGCATAACTGTCTCCAAGTGCATACCTACTGAATCCAAAAAATAGTGCGCTGGTTATCTTGTGATATTCTATTCCATAGCGATGCAGTACAAGGGAGTTTCCAGTGTAAACGCACTGTACGTTCCTTGGGATCTGTTTCCTCAATCCATGAAAGAGCAGGGCTGAATCCAGTGACACATAGGACGGTTCGTAAAGCTGTGTTGCGATCACGAGATCGTTGTCCGAGAAACTGATCTTTCCCCTTATGAGCTTCGTGGCGAGATGTCTGGCAACAAGCCTGGACATATACACAGTTGCGTGTTCTTTCCGCGAGCCTATGAGATTTGCAAGTTCCTGAGCGTTGAATACGGATCTTCCCGAACTTCTCGCGGTCTCGCGTATACCATATATAGATTGCCTGTTCAAATAACGTCAGTCCCACACGACTATTCTGTTATTTCAGAATGACAATATAATAGATATAACTTTCCTTTTTTCATTGAGAACGCGCTGATAACCTTGACCAATCCGAATCAGTGATCTTTTGGCGGAGAATAGTTATAATTTTTGTTGGGAGTTTGAGGGAAGCAATAAAACTACAATGCTTCAGCATGGGGATACACGGACTTCCCTCAACGAGGGTTTCTTATAGCTCTGCATCGTGTGTGTCGTCCACACCTGAAACGGTAAGGCACTCTCCTGAAGAGTAAAACGGTTAAGTTGGACAGTTCGCAAGGACACATTGATTCCAGCGGCATGTTCTCCGTGAGGAGAAGGGATACGTGCCTCAAGCCCTCTGCTGGAATCAGGCTGCCGGGGCGTAAAATAGTTAATAGCTCCCTGAGGTTCGCAACCAAAGTCAACCAGCCAATCGTTGCGGTTCAATGAATTCATGCCTACGGGTATGGAGGAGACCAGTAACAAGCCCTTTCCGTCACGGGCAGTTGACCCCGTATTGCTTGAACTGAAGGTTTCATAGAAACCGACATCCTCTCCACTCTAAGGTAAGAGGTTCCTGCTTCACCGGCCATACTCGATCCCAATTCCACCCTTTGAGTTACCTCCCGCCTCTGGGCGGGTCGGTTACGGAGGTATCGATTTCCAGAGGCATTAATTCGGGAGTGCCCCTCCCCATGTTTCTCAGATATCTTAATCCAGGTAAACCTCCCGCGATTCATCCATATCGCAAACTCAGTGACTTTCTTGCTCGGACCATTGTAAACATGAAGGAGACCACGAAAGCATTTTAGCCTCACCGATTAAATTGCTTT
>JAJYVJ010000088.1 GCA_021792045.1 Thermoplasmata archaeon
TCCTGGAAACTATGTCGGTTACTTTTACATTTAACTTCTTTAAATCGTACTTTTTCCTATATTGCTGAATTTTACTATAACCAATTTACCATCAATTTCATAGGTTTTCTTGAACCCAGGGATTTCTATTGACTCGATATCGTTCAAGCCTATCCCATGCTGGTGTTTTCCTCTCTTCGCGCTATCTCCATTCCCGATGAAATTCTCATATATTATAAGAGTTCCAGCCGGTAGGTATTTTCTGGCCAGTTCCTGGAGATCCTTCTTCCCATTTCTCCAATGGTGATAGGAAAGAGATGAGAATATGAGATCAAATTTTTTTGTGGTTATGAATTTACTGCTGTCACCCAACTCCCTCTTTACCCTTGGTGCAAGATAGAGTTCTTCGAATCTTCGGCTTGCAATCTTCACCATGGTTGCTGAAGGATCTACGCAGGTAATTTTAGTACCTGGCAATTTCTGTGCTATAATTGCAGCTGCGATTCCAGGTCCGCTGCCTATCTCTAGAATTGAGGATGGATTCAGCGAAACCATATCTTCTAGAATTTTAGAATAAACTGCTTTATGTTTGCCCGATCTTGATGCAAAGAGTGAATAGAGCCTGGCAAAGATTGGTCCAAATTCCTCTTTTTCACTAATTGCCTTTTTTTCATCCTGTGATACCATCCAACCCTCTCTGGTTTCAATATTGATAAGCAATATTATACATATCTGGCCCTCTTTGTATTATTTGGTAAAATGCTCCGAAGGTTGTGTAAATCCAAGGATACAGATATTTGGGCATCTCCCGTGATCACGCCTATTGTCAAACTCCATTTCAAAAAATTCGAGTTCCTACCTTTATGTCACACACAAATCGCGTTCCGATAAATTTTATATGTTCTATTCATATTTCTTTACCATTAAACAATCGTCTCTATCTATACCCGTAACTGTGAATCCGTTTTTCAAATAAAATGAGATACCAACCTGATTTTGACTGTGCACATATAAGGTGCATTCTGAAACGCCTCTTTCCTTCATAACTTTCTCGGCTTCTGACAGGAGGTCCCTTCCTATTTTCATGTGCGTATATTCAGGTTTTAGATATAGCCGAAGCAGCTCAGCATTGTCTTTATTTATCTTTACTTCAATAAACCCAGTCAGCTTCAAATCAACAAAAGCTCCGAGAAACAGTAAATCCGATTCGGATCTTGATCTCATTATTTCGTTCAGCAGTTTTTCCCTGGAATATTTCTCCCTTACCCAATTATAGATATATTCATCGCTGAATATCCCTGTGTACGTCCACTTCCATGATTCTCTGGCGACTGCAATAAGTTCTTCCACGTTCTCGACAGACAGCTTCCTGATTACTGCAACCATGGGTATTGATATCATTTCAGAATATTTCACATTACTTTTAAATTTAGTGTTATTATGAAATAAAGCCCTATTCAAGGTAGGCTTTTGTAGCAGGTCATAGAAGCATCTCTAGCCTGTAGGTTCTATTAAATCTCCAAAATTAATAGACAAAATTTTAACCGATTATTTTATCCTCTATTGCCCATAGCTATGGAATTGAATATAATACGATTCTTTTGTAACCCAAAATATGAAAATTGAGAATTTAAAAATTAGAAATAAAATAAATTCAGTCGGCTTCTAGATCCATCCTATCAATGGATCTGTCCAATTTTTTCTCGCGATCCTCCTTGACAAACATAAGCAGTATGATGCCGGCAACGAAGGCTACCGATGCGTAGGCAAGGGAATCTCCCAGCCCAACAAGTGCGTTCAGTGCCCCAATTACAAATACAAGCCCAGCTCCTGCATATCTGCCCAGCGCTGTAATAAGGGCGAATCCGCCAGAACGTGCCTCAGTGGGATACACCTCTGGAACCCATAGGGAGAATACAGAGAAGTCTGCGCCCCCTATGCCCAACAACACGACTAGAATGAGGAACAAGTATAGATTGTTTGAAGTGTACGCAATGCCGAATGCCGTAACCAGTCCGACAATCATGAAAAGCATGAAGATAGTCAGTGTAACTTTTCTCCCTAGGCTTCTGACCATATATGGCATCAAGAGACAGAAAAGTAGGGTGAACCCTGAAATTATTGAACCTCCAAGTACAACGTACCACGTTGGAACAGTACCGCTTGGAAGAGCAACTTTAACAAGGTTTTCTATTGCCGTTGGGGCGAACAGAGTACCTCCATAAAGGCCCGTGATAACTGGAACCATTACGAGAATAAGCAAAACACTGCTTTTTCTATATTTTTGTGAAAAGATAACCCTCAATGACATTGAAAGACTCATTTTCGATCCCTGTTTTTCCTTCTTAAGTTTCCATACATCTGGTTCCTTTGCACTTAATCTGATATAAGCAAGTATTGCTGCAGGAATAATTCCAATAAAGAATATGTATCTCCATCCATTTGGATTTCCATTGAACGCATATAGCAAAAGCAATGGAGTTGTGACAGCTGCCAGTATAAATCCTGCGTACCAGGCACTGTGGAATCTGCCCGCCCAGATCTGTCTGCTTTTCTCAGGAAAGACCTCAGCGACTCCAGTTCCACCGATAAACCATTCCGCCCCAAGTCCGAATCCTGCGACAAATCTAGCTATTCCAAACTCTAACACATTATATGACAGACCAGAAAAGAATGTTCCCACGGCGTAAATCAGTATTGCCAACCCAAGCATTTTCATTCTTCCGATTTTGTCTGCCATTGGCCCAAATATGAATGCGGTCCCCCATCCTACAAGGAAAATAGCAAAAAAATCAAGTCCATACGATGCAAGAAGAGACTTGCTGATCCCACTGTTTGGCAACAGAAAGCTTAACGATGCTACAAGTACGAATGCGTAGATGGTCGTGTCATATCCATCAAGGAGCCAACCAAAATAGCTGGCCCAAAACACGTGTTTTGCGGCAGGATCCATTTTATCTCCAGATAAAACAACTTCTGTCATTATGCGTATTACGTAATAGAGATATAAATTATTTTCTAATTGAAAATATCATTTCATAACACATCTGCCAATTAAATAGTCAGGAAAGGTGGAGGTGATATAACACCATATTGCTGACACTAATGCATTGCTGAACTGTCCATTGCTGTTACAAAAGTAATATTAGTATTTCATTTCTATAAGTTACAGTTATGGAAAGTCACACTCCCCTTGATGGAATTAAAGTTCTTGACCTCACCCAGGCTATGGCTGGGCCTATGGCCACAATGCTGCTTGGAGATATTGGTGCAGAAATAGTAAAGGTTGAGCCACCTGCAGGCGACCAGTCCCGGTCTTGGGCACCACCATTCCTGAATGGCATTTCAGCATATTTTCTGAGCGTAAACAGAAACAAGAAAAGCATGGTGCTGGACCTCAAGTCCAGCGAAACTATTGATATTATGAAGAAACTTATCGCTTGGGCAGATGTGCTTGTTGAAAATTTCAGACCGGGAACCATGGAAAAACTCGGCCTGTCATACGGTGTTGCAAAAGAAATCAATCCCCGCCTCATATACTGCAGCCTCTCAGGGTATGGCCAGAATGGACCACAGAAAGACTGGCCCGGATACGATCTAACTGTTCTGGCAAATAGTGGATTTCTCAGTATCAACGCTGAGGAGGGGAGATCCCCAATCAAGCCCGGTGTTCCAATAGCGGATATCATTTCAGGACTTATGGCTAACTCCGCCATATTGGGTGCATTGTATGAGAGGAAGACAAGCGGAATTGGGCAATATATCGATATGTCAATGCTTGACGCCAATTTCCTGATACTTACGAATCAACTCTTTGGCTACTTCGCTACCGGAAAAAATCCCCGGAAACTTGGATCTGCGCATTCAAATATTGCCCCCTATCAGGTTTTCAGCACAGGCGATGGGTTCATAGCCATTTCAGTCGGGACGGATAAGCTCTGGAACGCGTTCTGCAATTGCATTAGCAGGCACGATCTAATTGATCACCCTCTATTCATAGATAATGCAAGAAGGGTACAAAACCGGGAAAAACTTGTTACCGAACTCGAAAGGACCTTTGATCAGATGACAACATCTGACCTGTTCAAAGCACTCCTCAAGGCTGGAATACCGGCAGCTCCAATCAACTCAATTGAAGAGGCAGCAAACAGCCCACAGATCAAGGCGAGGGAAATGTTATTTACACTGGACTCTCCATATGGAAAGATACCCATGACGGGGACACCATTCAAGATGTCAAGAACGCCTGGTAAAATATCTAAAGCTCCTCCATTACTTGGGGAAGATACTGAGTCTATACTCGCCAGTATTGGTTACAATCCGGATCAAATTGCCGACATGCTGAGTAAAGGCATAATAAACGCCAATAAGCCCAGAGTAGAATGAATTAAAGTGGGTCGCAAACAGATCCATATTCATCCTGTCTTAGGTGCACGGTATCACCACTTTTCAGCTCTGTGCTGCTGCGGCAGAAACCTTTGCCGCCTCCGGTCGTACGGAACAGGACAACGTTATATTCATCAGGCAGCTGTTCCGGCGTAGCTATGAGGTGGACGGCATCGATCACCGTGGCTGTTTCAGCGTTAATGGTAGTGAACCTATCCGATCCGCAATTTGAGCACACTGCTCTCTTAAACAGATATTCCTGCGAGCACTTTAAACACTTATTAAATTCCATCAAGCCACCTCGTATACAAAGGACGTTGAGTTATTGCCAAAACCAGCCATGCTCACACTGAAGCCAGTGTGAGCGCTATTTACCTGTCTCTTTCCTGCCTGTCCGGTCAGCTGCAAATATATCTCCGCAGTTTGAGCAACACCGCTTGCACCTATGGGGTGTCCCTTAGAGTTCAGGCCCCCGCTTGTGTTTATCGGTAACTTACCGCCAATCTGGGTTTCACCGGTTTCTAGTGCCTTCCACCCCTCTCCTTTCTTGAAGAATCCAACATCCTCGGACTCTACTATTTCAAGGATGGAAGCCATGTCATGGAGTTCAGCAATGTCTATATCCTCAGGTTTCTTACCTGCTTTCCTGAAAGCTTTCTTTGCGGATTCTCTAACCGAATCAATGGTTGTAAAAGAATCCCGGGATGTGATAGATGAAACTCCTGAACTTGAACCCGATCCTGTTACCTTTACCCTTTTACTGCTTAAACTTGCGCTGTGATCATCACTGGTTAACAAAAGACTTACCGCTCCATCGCTTACAGGGCAGTACTCAAAAATCCTGAGCGGATCTGCAATAATTTTTGAGTTCATCACCTTATCAAGGGTAACCTCTGCCTGGAAATGGGCATAAGGATTCAGTGCACCATTGTGATGATTCTTTACCGCCACGGAGGCGATGCTCTCTCTTGACGGAGAGAACTCCTTTATGTAGGATCGTGCCATGAAAGCAGCTAGGGAAGGAAGCGAAGGACCTCCTGCCCTTTCCTCCGGCGGAAGAAGGGAAGCAATGATACTTGTCGACTTCTTAGAAGGATAGCCAGTCATCTTTTCAGTTCCTATGACCATCACGTTTCTGGCTTCCCCAGAAGCGACAAGAGAACTTGCAACGAGTAGCGCAGAGCCGCCGCTTCCGCTGGTATTATCAACCCTCACAGAGGGAATGTTGTTCAACCCAAGGTGAGTTGTTAACAAGTTGTTGAGCCCTGAAATCCCATTGAACTCCCCAGAGTACGAGTTGGATACCACTACAAAATCTATGTCATCATTGAATTTTTTAACTATGGGGAGCGCCGATTCGGACGAAATGGCAAAGATATCCTCATCTCTCTTGCCAAATCTTGCAAAATTTGCTGCTACAATTGATACCATAAAATGTTAAATGAAACTGTATTATAAAATCATGCTACTCAATATCCATCAGGAAGCATGGAACTGAACCCTGCGTCAACTTCCAGAATTTGTCCGGTTAAAATATCATTGTCCATAAACATGCCAACAGCTTCAGAAACGTTGATCGCTCCGTGCCTTCCCTTTCTCCCAAGATGATCCTCACCAGCACCTTCTCCGCAGTTTTCCTTTGCCATAAATCCAGGAGAGATGGCATTTACTCTTATCCTCCGAGGTATAAGCTCATTTGCTAGTAATCTCACCATGTAGTCTACTGCCCCTTTCCCGGCCGCATAACCTATGTTGCTGTTAAAATAAACATTTCTTGCAGCGGAAATCACCACAATTGAACCTCCTCTCTCCGAGAACAGAGATAATGACGCCTCTACTGCGTTGTAAAATGTGACAGCATTGTTGGTAAGAGCAGAATTGAAGTATTCCGGCTTTATTTCCTCTGTTTTAGTTTTTCCAAAATAACCTCCTGCAAGGTGTACCAATCCATCAAGCTCTCCCAGGTGATCAACTATTTCGCTGAACGTTCTTCTGGTATCTTCAAAATTCGATAAATCACACTTTCCATAAATAGTTCCGAGATTCTTCGCAACATTTGCGCCAGCATCACCTCGGGATACAATGCCAAGTTCGTGGTTTTTTGATTTAAGGAATCTGGATACATTGCAACCCATCCCATTTCCGACACCTGATATGATTATTCTAGACATAATGCTGGTATCCCATGATTCCAGCGGAATTTAAGTATTACGCTTCTCCTAGACCTCATGTTATTGTGCTATACGGATTATCAAATTGAAACCCATAATTTTGTACAAACCGTCGTCAAAAGAACCACCGTCATCAGGAGATCTTGCGTTCCCTCTGCTGTTGATCCTCGGATCTCTGGTCATATGGATATGTTACATCTATCCTGCTGGTGCTGTTTATTTCACTCATCTGTTCCTCTGTAAGTCTCCAGCCAACAGACCCTAGGTTATCTTCGAGCTGTTTGACGTTCCTTGCCCCTATGATAGGTGCCGTCACGGCAGGATTTGAAATGACCCAGT
>JAJYVJ010000089.1 GCA_021792045.1 Thermoplasmata archaeon
ATAAATAGGTTCGGTAATCACCTTACTTTCTCTATGATCATCTCGTTTCCGTCATAGTAGAATCCAAGAATGTCCTCAGGATTTATTCCGAGCTTCTCAGAAACTTTTCTTGGGATAGTGATCCTCAGTGAGCTGCCCCTCTTTGACACGTGAGATATGTCCACAAGAGTTAACTTATTGGCATTCATTGAAATATATAATATATACGAATATTTATACTTAATGTATTTTTATAATACGATAAATCAATTATCGGTCCCAAAGATATCAAGGCTACTTTGCGAAAGATTACCAAAGCTCGATTCTAGCGTTTCGATGTACGGCTTTATTCGTTCTGGGCTAAAATCGTGCCTGTCGCACAGAAACCCCAGTATCTTTTCTCCGTCAGGTTTTCGTAGCGAAATGTCGACTTTTGATACGTCAAGCTTGTTCATGAACAATTCGATAACTTCATCAAGATTATCGATAGTCTCATTTCTTTCTTTGAGCACTGAATGTATGTCCCCGTACTTTTTTATCAGCTTCAGTGCTGTCTTGGCGCCAACCTTTTTGAGCCCTTTATTAAAATCCGTTCCAACCATGATGCCGATATAAATTAACTGCTCCCTTGTTGTTCCGAGAGTTTCAAGATTTTCCCTCAGGTAAATTACTTCAGGGGAAACATTGATGTAAATGCTCCTGCCTGGCACTTTTCTCCTACCGAATAAAGTGAAATTCCTGTACACCGTAGGAGCACCGAACAGGAGACAATCATAATCTTGAGATACAACACCATTTACAAGGCCTTGGAGGCACATAGCCGATGCGAACGCCTCACCTTCTGAAGGAGCTGTTACGCTGGGAATTCCCATACTGTTTAAGAGCTCTATCGATTCGTCCACCATATCTTTCGAGATATAATTTATCCGAGATGAAAGGCTCCTTATCTTTTCCTGCTCACCAGCGGCAATGGCTTCTTCGAGCTCTATTTTGGCCTTTTCCTTGATAAGGCGTCGCTCTTCTATTGTCCTGTTTTTGAGTACGGACGGCTTACCGTCAAACACATAAATTGGTTTTATTCCTGCGTCAATCAGGTTCATAGTACGATAAAAGAGACCTGAAAGATGGGATGTTACATGTCCATTGTGATCCATTAACGCAGTGCCGTCAGGTTGCCTTATACTGCTGAGAAATTGATATATGATGTTATATCCGTCAATGCTCACCCTTTCTCCTTTATGATCTTTAAGTTTTGTTTCATGCTTCACCAATATATCTGAAATTGCTACTCCCACAGTTATCCCTCACAAGATATTCCATAATCTGTTATCCGAAATTCAGTAAAATTTCCTTCACGGATTGATCTGTGCTTTACCACAGAAATTCGTCTTTTCCCCTCAGGAAGTTTCTCTATGCTGAATATTGCCTTGACAGCATGATCGATCACATACCCGCCAAAAGGATGAAGTTCACCGGAAGAAGGATCCTGATATATCTGATTTGTTATAAGAATCGGTATCTTGAATTTTAAAAGAATGGAAGTAAGAGATGATACCTCCTTTTGAAACGCAAGTGCTCTGGAAGATGCATCAGGAAAGGGTTCTAACCTGAAGAACTCTGTGAATGAATCTATTATTAGCAACCCCACTGGCTTACCTTTCTCTATCATTTTAGGTAACCTTAGAAGTGTCAGTTCTTGATCCTCAAGTGACGATATTCTGAACATCATCATTTCGTTCAGCATTTCAGTATTTCTGCCAGAGACCTGCGAAAACCTTTCGGCAGAAAAGCCTTCTGTGTCAAGAAATATCACCTTTTTCCCGTTTCTTATCGAAGATATGGCAAACTGCATGCACAGATTCGATTTTCCAGAACCACCTTCTCCATAGATCTCTGTTATTACTTCAGGCTCCAATCCACCGCCCATAACTTCGTCTATGCAGTTCACCCCTATTGGGAGTTTTTCCTGTCTTTCTGATAAGTCGATCTTTTCCAATTCTATCTAAGATAGTGTTTTTGAAATAATAAATTTGCTACAGCATCTATTGCCTTATCACCTCTGATTGTGATGGTTCTCGCAAATTTACTCCGTTCCTATACAAAAACACCTGATCTGCCAGCAAAGGTTTACATTCCCTAATCGTAGATGTCCAAAGCTGATAGCTGTATTATTCAGATGACCATCCTGTGAATACTTTTTCCGAACTATAACTCATGATTTCACCAATATAATTTTATTTCTGTTACCGTTAATGAATTGTGACATCAAGACCCAGAGTTATCGTAAACGTTGCAATGAGTCTTAACGGTATGATAGCAGGGAAATCGGGAGAACGGGTGAACATTTCCTCTGCTTACGACTGGGAAAGGGTTTACAAGTTGAGATCGAGTGTTGATGCCATTGTGGTTGGCGCCAACACCGTAATCCGTGATAATCCGAAGCTTTCAATAAACCATGTGGAAAATGACATACAGAAATTACCAACTCGAGTCATCCTGGACGCGAATCTCAGAGTTCCGAGGAATGCCAATGTTTTTGACGGCTCAATGAGAACCATGGTATTCACAGAAAAAAGCGATGAAATACAAAATGCGGAAATGATGCAAAGAAAAAGACATGAACTTCTGGTAGATAATCTCCTTACAGAGTTTAGTTCCTTTGGTTTTAAGAGGATACTTGTGGAAGGCGGAAAGAGTGTTATAAGTGAATTTGTTTCCTCTGGGAATGTAGATGAATTTTACCTGTATATAGGTGATATTCTCATAGAAAAAGACGGCCTGAGATTATTCGATCTTGATACCAACATTACAAATGTTATAAGTGACATTAAGATGATGAAAAGTGGTGTTCTTATAAGTTTAAACCCTTACCTATTACGAGAATCATGGATAAAGAAAGTAAGGGATTTTTGAGGCTTGAATGGGCCAGGGACCGGATGGATGTAACTTCCAGCATACGTGAACGTTTTCTTAAAGAAAAACCGTTTAAGAATGTAAAGATATCTATGGCACTCCATGTAGAGGCAAAAACTGGAGTGTTTGCGCTCCTTCTCAAAGAAGGAGGAGCAAAAGTCAGAATGGCTTCCTGTAATCCATTAAGTTCTGATGACAGTGTCGTTGAATCTCTAAAAAAAGATTTTGGTATGGAAGTTTATGCAAGGAAGGGAGAGAGCGAGGAGGAATACTACGAATACCTGAATAAGGCACTGGACCTTGAGCCAAACATAATTATTGATGATGGAGGCGACCTGGTGAACATAGTTCACGACAAGAGAACTGAACTTTTAAAAAATATCATGGGCGGGAACGAGGAAACAACAACCGGTGTTCAGAGGCTTCGCGCCATGGAAAAGAACGGCGCCCTTAGGTTCCCAATGTTTGATGTCAATGATGCCGAAATGAAACATTTCTTTGACAACCGTTACGGGACGGGCCAAAGCACGCTTGACGGAATAATGAATGCAACAAATGTCCTTATAGCAGGAAAAAGAGTTATTGTCGGAGGATATGGCTGGTGCGGCAAAGGCATAGCCATGAGAATGAAAGGAATGGGTGCTCTGGTAACAGTGACCGAGGTTGATCCTGTTAAGGCTGTTGAAGCAGCGATGGATGGCTTCGAGGTCATGCCAATGAACAGGGCTATCAGGGACGCTGATCTTGTTGTCACCGCAACAGGCGTCAAAGATATAGTCACATATGATGATATGCTCGTCGCTAAGAAGAATATACTGCTCGCAAATTCTGGGCATTTCAACAATGAAATAGCTTTCAAGGATCTTGAAGCAAAAAATATGGAAAAGAAGAGTGTGAGAGAAAATGTCACCAGATATAAACTGGAAAACGGGAACCTGATAAACCTGATATCTGATGGTAGGCTTGTTAACCTTGCCTCTGGCCAGGGGCACCCGGTAGAGATAATGGATATGAGTTTTGCTTTACAGGCTCTTGTCGCGGAGTACCTCGTCAAGATGCATGAAGAATTAGACCGGAAAGTTTACCCTGTCCCCCCAGAAATAGATAGGTACGTTGCAGACATAAAGTTGAAGACACTTGGAATAACGATCGATCACCTGTCAGAAGAACAGATAAGATATATGAACGAATGGAGAGAAGGAACTTAGGTGGTAGACTCATATGAAGAATATTCTTCTTGTAATATTGGATGGACTTGGGGATAGGCCGAATAAGGAATTCAATAACATGACATCGCTTCAAGCATCTTTCAGGCCAAATATGAATCATCTAGTCTCTGAAGGACTGGGTGGAATTTTGTTTCCCATAACTCCTGGAATAAGGGCCGGCTCGGATACTTCACACCTGTCGATTCTTGGTTACAATCCAGTCGAGGTGTACACTGGAAGGGGACCATTTGAAGCCATGGGTCTTGGAATGGATGTGAAACCAGGAGATATAGCCTTTAGAGCTAATTTCGCAACCATTGACGAAAACGGAATCGTCACGGACAGACGAGCAGGAAGAATTAATTCAGGTACCGACAAATTGGCATCAGCTCTAAGGATGAATATAGATGGCGTAGATTTCTTCGTGAAGGAGGGTGTAGAGCACAGAGCTGCTCTTGTGATTCGTGGGGATAACCTTTCCGATAGAGTCACCGATACGGATCCGCATGACCTTGGGCGAAAACCGGAAATTGTAAAAGCGCTTGATAACGAAGCTGCATTTTCTGCGAGCGTACTTAATAAATTCTTAGCTGAAGCTCAAACAATACTGGGAGATCATGATGTCAATCTGGAACGCATAAAGAACGGACTTCCTCCGGCTAATGTCCTGCTCCTCAGAGGGCCGGGGAAAGCACCTAACCTTCAACCATTCCATGAGAAGTATAACATGAAGGCGGCAGCCATATCTGGGATACCTATGATCTCTGGTATAGCGAAGCTCGCTGGAATGGACCTATTGAAGGTGGTGGGGGCGACAGGAAGTCTTGATAGTAACTTCAAAAACAAATTCAAGGCAGCGTCCAAGGCCCTGAAAATATACGATTTTGTGCTGATGAACATAAAGGCCACTGATGTTGCCGGACATGACGGTAAACCCAGAGAAAAGAAGAAAGCTATCGAGTCGATAGACGCTGCGTTATCTGATCTGGATTTCAAACCTGAAGAGGCCGTTATATGCATCACCGGTGATCATTCAACGCCATGCTCCGTCAAGGATCACTCAGGGGACCCGGTTCCAATACTGTTTAACACCTCTGGAATTCTGGGAAACCATGTAAGATTCTTTGATGAGGTTTCCTGTCTTAAGACAGGATTCAATCTTAAAGGCCTTGACGTGATGCCCTATCTCTTGCAGTTGTCAGACAGAGCAGAAAAGTATGGCGCATAATCGAAAAATCTAACAACCTAGATGACCTCCACATCTTTTTGATATCATACGTTGTTTTATCACGTGTTTTACTCTAGATTCTGTAAATACAAATAAAAAATAGATAACGGCAAAAACTTAAATACTGAGAACATGATTGGTGTCTGACAAAAAATGACAATTCATCCTTTTGAAGAAGACCACGAGGAGGAAAACGAAGAGGGGAACGAGGGCAAAGTTGAGCTGCCTAAACAGAAAGAAGAGAATATATATTCCCAATACGGTGGCATTGCCTACGGGCTTTTATTCGGGATTCTCCTTTGGTGGATACCGATAGCTGGCCCTTCTGTAGCAGGTTACTTATGCGGAAGAAAATCTGGAAAGCCCTCTACTGCTTTGGTATCTTCGTTAGTTTCCACGGCAGTTATTGTTCTGATCACGCTTGCCCTGATACCCTGGACATCTGGTCCGCTGGGCATAGCAAGCACATACTTCCGCACAGGTGTACTTCACCTCTCAGGCTCCGGCCTGATTGTAAATGGCGTCCTCGGAAGCATATACTCGTCATACGCTGCAATAAGGTCACTCGCTATAATACTCCCAGGATCGCTCTTGCTTTTGAACATATTTAGCCTCGTTGGAGGTGCTCAATCTGAGCTAAAAGTGTCTGAGAAAGCGATGTCCGTTATATATGCGAAGAAGAGAATGGCCAGCAGTTTCCGAAAAGCACCAAAAGTCAGACTGGAAGGAAAACACCTAAGGGAATACCGGGACGGACAGCTTGAAGCTGAAGATGATGAGGAAACTTCCAAGGGCTGGACATACCTTTAAGATCTAATCTTAACATATAAATTTTTAAATTTTATCCTTCAATATTGATTTAGTCAGAGCGTTGTATACGAGCTCTGAAGCGTAATATCCATATTCTGTAATTCTGCCAGCGTACTTTATGCTCGTTTCCTCGGATAAAATGAAAATTGATACAGTGTCTGTAGAAGTTCCAGGCGCCTTATTCCCGGTTTCGCTATCTCTTATTTCAAAATCGTTCATGCACTGTGATTTGGCTTCAACCATACTCTGGAGTAGATTCACCGAGGCAGCGTTTGAAAGGGGAAGATCGGTAACAAGACATAGATTTACCGTACCGAAAAGATGATTCCTATTGCCAATAGAAACTGCATTATCAAAACCCGCTGTCAAAAAGATCTCCATACTATAGGCTCCAACCACACGCTTATCCCTTTCAAGTGTTGAAACGTTTACGGCGGTCATCGTAACTATCGTGCGTAGTGCGCTTATATCTTCTTCATGAAGAAACTTTTCAATTTCCACGACCGGATCGGAATTATAACTCTTTGGTACTTCTCTGTTCACATAAGTATCCGCATAGCCAAATCCGCCATTAAATGGAGCCGAGCTGATGAACCTTACAGGATGCAGGAATTCAATTTCATAGTATTTTTTGTGCAATTCGTATGAGTATTCCATCTAAGCTTACGCAAACAATCATTGATACTAAATTTTTCCTAATCAAGGTAAAAAAATTTCCAATTTGACTTCTA
>JAJYVJ010000090.1 GCA_021792045.1 Thermoplasmata archaeon
GAGGGTGCCATCATTTCTCCAGATTTCATAAAGAGCAAGGAAAGGGTCCTGGAAGAGTCTGAGCATGTTGTTGAGGAAATAAACGACCTGAACCAGAGTCTGAGGAGCATGCTTTCCAGGAAATAGTCGGTCTGTGCTGAAAAATGCTTAGAAAGAAATCTCTTGACCCCCAGGAATATACCATCAGGGAGGCACGCATTCCCGATGCAAGGGGAATTATAGAATGCATGCAGTCCGTTATGGACGAACGTGTATTCCTTGTCAGTGAATACTACCTGCTGACAGAAAGGGGAGAGCAGGACCGGCTCAGGAACATAGAAGATCTTACCTTGGTTCTGGATTATGGATCAGAAATAGTTGGAGTTTTGACTCTCCAGAGAGGTATGTACAAGAAAAACCGCCACACAGCCTCGCTTGGTATCGCGATCAGGAGCGGTCACAGGTCAAAGGGACATGGAACAGAGCTCATAGAGAATGCCATAGAATGGTCCCGATCAAAGGGCATAGAGAAAATAGGGCTTGAGGTGTTTTCCACTAATACAAAAGCCATAGAAGTATACAAGAAGATTGGGTTCACCATTGAAGGCGTCAGGGCCAGGCAGTTCAAGATCGATGGAAATTACGTCGACGACGTTTTCATGGCTTACTGGATCACCTGAGGGAAGATTCATGTATCCCACAGATCGTATTTTTGATCAGAAATATTAGATACCGATAAAAGTATTTTAGCCAGCTTTCATTTATGAAAGCTGTGCATGCATTCAGGAGTGTCATAGGCGTTCTTGCTCTGGCCCTCGGCGTTTATCTCATTATAGTGAATTCACTGTTCATCGGAGCAGTTGCCCTGCTGTTTGGCGGTTTCATGTCGGTCACTGGATTCACGACTCCTTCCGGAAGGCAGATATCGGGAAAAATAAACAACCTTGTCTACGCCAGCTTAAGGGAAAGAGGCATCGAGAGGATCAGGAAGGGAACTTTCCACGTTAGCGAACCTGATTTTCTCAGTTCCATAGAGAAGATCAAGGATATGTTTGGAAAACAGGCGGAAATGCCTGAGCTTGGATATGACTCCCTCTTCATACACTGCCAGTCTGAGGCAGAAGCTGACAGGAACCTTTCCTACATAAGGTCTGCAGGACTCAGTGCATCCGTAATCCAGAACAAGAGAGACTGGCAGATTAAGATAGATTTTTCCCACTAAATTCGTACCAACTTTCCTGATATATGCGTGTGCAAGTAGGGGATAGCCTCATGCTATCCATAGGAGAAAAAAGCTGAAACGATCTCGTTTCAAACGCGCTTCAGCCGCTGGTAGTTGATCTGTCTAAACCTTCTCCAGGGCGATGGAGACATCTTCGATTAGATCGTCACTGTCCTCGATTCCAACTGACAGTCTCATCAAATCATCCGTAATTCCATGTCGTTCGCGTATTTCCCGGGGAATCCCGGAATGAGTCATCAGTGAGGGAACCTCTATAAGTGATTCAACTCCTCCTAGGCTTTCCGCAAGTGATATGTATTTCAGGGAGCGTACAAACCTGTTCACACCATCATTATCGGCGTTGAGCCTGAAAGAGAGCATACCTCCGTATCCACTCATCTGCTTTCTGGCAATATCATGGTTTTCATGTTCTTCAAGTCCCGGGTAGTAAAGTTTCCTGACTTTTTTACTGTCTTTGAGATAAGAGACAATTTCAGTTGCGTTTCTCTCATGTACTTTCATCCTTACAGCAAGAGTCTTTATTCCTCTCATTGTGAGATAACTGTCGAATGGAGACATCACTGCTCCCATGGCATTCTGGTTGAATTTTAACTTATCAAAAATGTCCGGAGTGTTGGTGATCAACGCTCCTCCCAGGGAGTCGCTATGTCCGTTAATATACTTTGTCGTGCTGTGCACCACGACATCAGCACCAAGCTGCAACGGGTTCTGGAAATAAGGAGTTGCAAAGGTGTTGTCCACGGCGACAATTATTCCATTTTTTTTCGCTGCTCTTGACACCTCCTCTATATCTACTATCCTGAGAAGTGGGTTGGATGGAGTCTCAAAGTAAATCATTTTTGTGTTATTTGGCATGGATTCCAGTGGAACTGTTTCTGTCAAATCCCTCAGTTCATAGGTGATTCCCAGGCCCGACAGAACAGTCCTGAACAATCTTTCGGTTCCACCATATAGGTCATCTGAGGCAATTATATGATCTCCGGTCTTGAGCAGCGAAAGAAAAAGGGTTGTTTCAGCTGCAAGTCCTGCTGAGAACACGAGACCATATTTTGCATTCTCCAATGATGCAATTTTATTTTCAAGGGCCATCCGCGTTGGGTTCCCACTTCTGGTATATTCATAACCTTTAGTTGGTTTTCCAGCTTCTTTTCTGGCAAAGGTAGTAGATAGGTGTATGGACGAAACCACGTCACCAACCCCGTTTATGGTATCCGGTTCTTCCCCAACGTGTATAGATTTAGTTGAAAACTTCATCAAAACTCACTCCATGAAGCCGTTTTGCCTCATCCAGTTATCGTTGTAAATTTTACTTAGGTATCTGTAACCGGAATCGGGGAATATCATCAAGATGTTTTTATCTCTGTAAGATTCGGAAATTTTCAATGCTGCTGCCAGTGCAGACCCAGAGGAGCCTCCGGCGAATATCCCCTCTTCCATTGCCAGTCTGCGTGACATGAGAAAGCTCTCCCTATCATTTACGGGTATAATGTCATCTATAACCGAGAAATCGACCGCGTTTACCAGATAATCCTCTCCTATTCCCTCAACTTTGTATACATGCGGCGTTATCATCTTTCCAGTCTTGAAGTAACTATAGAAGACCGATCCCTCGGGGTCGACACCTATAACCCTTATGTCAGGATTCTTTTCCTTCAGGTACTTCCCAATTCCGGATATGGTACCGCCTGTACCTATCCCTGCCACAAGTATGTCTATTTCTCCATCCATCTGGTTCCATATTTCTGGGCCTGTCAATGTGTAATGAGCCTCAATGTTATCCGGGTTATTGTACTGATCCGGGTAGTAAGCATTACTTTCAGTTGCTATCCTTCTGGCAATGCTGTAATAACTCTCCGGCGAGTCGTAGGGCACGTCAGTTTTTGTCACAACAACCTCTGATCCGTACGCTTTCATCAGGTTGATTTTCTCTTCGCTCATTTTGTCAGGAATCGTTATCGTACATTTGTAAGATTTCACCGCGGATATCATCGCGATCGAAGCGCCCGTGTTGCCCGACGAATTTTCTACTATGGTATCGTTAATTTTTCCAGCTTTTTCAGCCTTTTCGATTATATATTTGGCCATTCTGTCCTTCACGCTTCCGCCAGGGTTAAAAAATTCCAGTTTTGCAAAGAGTCGGTTTCTAGGGCCACCAATTCTGTTTATCTTCACAATGGGCGTGTTACCAATGGTTTCAAGTATGTTTTCATACACTTTCACGGTATCCCCCCGATATGCTTAGCCTTTGCACGGATTATAATCCTTGCTCAGGTGCAAGCCTTGCATAAATCACAATGTTATTATACAACAATAATGAGTCATTGAACAGCAAAGAACACTTTCTCAAAGTGATTATTTCCTCTTTAGTAGGTTTAAAAAATATGTGTGATTTTTCCTATTTTTCGCCAGGATTAATCTCCGCCAGCTTGGACCAATTCCTGTATTTTTTTTCTATGTAGTAATCAAGACTATATTTGCTTGTTCCAAAGGCGCCGTTTATCAGTATGAGCAGAAGAAATACAAGCACATAAATTATGCTTGTGCCTATATCGGTCGCACCGTATATGTAAAAACCGCCGAAACCCTCTGGTACGGACCAGATAAAGAAGCTGAAGATTGCCCCAAGGAAATAGACTATTTTCCTCAAGAAACCAAGTAGTATTGCGAACGCAAATAGAGTCTCAACCAAAGCAATAAGCAATGCAAACAGGTACGGATCATGGGACGTTACATTGATCCAAAACTGAAACCACGGCATCATCCAGGAAGGCTGCTGAATCATTGAGCTCTGAATCATGGATTCGAACCCACTGAAGAATGCGGGTTGCCATTTGAGCCATGCATCAGCGAGCCATACCACCCCAAACAGAACGCGCATAATCACTTTATATCCGGCCATATTCCTTACAAACCAGTTTCCATTTACCATGGCATTCATTCTTTGATTCAAGTTACACCACTCCTCTTTCATATTTCTGGATAAGCTTTGATACGTTGTGTCTCAACAGAAGTGAATTAAGAACCACGGATGTGGAACTCATCCCCATGGCAAGTGCTGAAAGTATGGGCAGAAATGAATAGATCGATAGGCCAAACAGTGGGACAAGTACCCCTCCGGCTACGGGGATTAATGCAGTGTTGTAACCAAACGCCCATCCAATGTTCTGCTTGACCTTCCCTATGGTTTTTTTGCCTATGATCTTGGCATATACCACATCATTGAGATCGTTTTTGAGGAGTATGATGTCTCCACTCTCCCTTGCGATATCGGTGCCCGAACCCATGGCAATTCCGACATCGGCTGTTTCCAGAGCCACAGTATCGTTGATTCCATCTCCAGTGAAAATTACGTAATCCCCTGCTGCCTGATATTTCCTTATTATTTCTGATTTGTCTGCAGGAAGCACCTCGGCGTGAATATCATCGATTCCAAGCTGGTTTCCCACCCTTCTTGCTTCTTCCATGGAGTCTCCGGTTATCATTGAAGACCTAATTCCCATGGATCTGAGGCCTTTTATGGCGGAAACGGCATCCTTCCTGATGACGTAGGAAAGTGAAATGAACCCCCTTTCCTCGTTATCAACATTCACTGATACGGTCGATCCCCCTTCCTTCTTTGCTCTTGAGACCCTGATTTCCTTATCATTTACCCTGCCTGTAATCCCTACGCCGGGAATCTCCTTAATTTCCGTCGCTCTGAATAGAGGGATCTTCTTGTTCTCGGCCAACGCAACTATGGCTCTTGCGATTGGATGGTTTGAAGCTGATTCAACAGAAGCCGCTAGTGCAATAATGTTTTCCTCAGAGCCGCCAGGAGAGACAGAAATTCCTGTAACCACAGGATCCGGCTCGGTAAGCGTTCCGGTCTTGTCAAAAACGGCCCGCGTTGCTTTTGACAATCTATCCAGCGCACTTGCATTCTTCACTATTATGCCGTTCTCAGAAGATACGTTGGACGAGATAAGTAGAGTAATTGGTCCAGCAAGGCCAATGGCACATGGGCAGGCGATAACCACGACTGAAACAAAAGCAAGGATGCCTATTTCAAGCGCCAGCGGATATCCTACGCTTGAAAGATAGAAGTACCAGAAAAGCGAAGCCACAAGAGCGGATGAAATAACGACGGGAACGAATACCGAGGAGAAAACATCGGCAATTCTCTGAACTTTAACCCGGCCGGAAATCGCTCTCTGTATGAGTTCATATATCTGACTCACCGTGCTGTCTTTTCCGGTCCTGATTACGTTTATTTGAATAACGCCGTTAAGGTTCTTAGTGCCCGATGCCACAACCTGACCGGCGGACTTCAGAACAGGCTCCTGCTCTCCAGTGAGCGTGGATTCGTCCACCTCGCTCTTGCCTTCATATATTATTCCATCGACCGAGATAACCTCGCCAGGCTTTACTAATATTTTATCGCCCGGTCTTATCTCATCGGTCTTCTTGTCAGTGATATCACCAAGGTTGCCGATGTAGTGGACAACGTTGGGTATCATTCCAATTAGCTTGCTGGCTGCTCTGTTTGCCTTCACCTTTGTGAGGTTTTCAATGAAATTACCTGTTAAAATAAGTGTCACAATGAAAGACGACGCATCAAAATACACCTCGGAAGGTGGAATTGAGCTTGGTCGAGCGATTGTTACATAGGCGGAGAACACGAATGCAGTAAGGGTTCCCAAGGAAACTAGCAAATCCATGTTTGCCGATCTGCTCTTTAATGCATGATATGAACCCTCATAGAATCCGTAGCCAGAATAGAATTGGACAGGCAACGTCAGGATGAGGAGAAGGTAATTCAGGTAAAAAATAGAATGTGAAAAACCATACGTGATAACTATAACCGGAATAGAAAGTGACCACCCAACAATCAGTCTGCGCTTGAGCTTCTTGGCTTCGGTCTCAGGAGATGCGTACTTGTGCTGGCATGTTTTTGAGCAGAAATAGTATTTCTGACCCTCAACTTCTAGGAAAAGATCAGAACTTTCCGGGACATACATTCCGCAGACGGGGTCTGTAGGCATATAAATACTCCTTACCTGCTGTGCTTGAGTGGATTCTTGTCGAATTCTTCCTTGCATTTGCTGCTGCAAAAGTAAAATTCCTTGCCCTGAAATTCGCTTACAAATTCCGTATCTTCTCTTACTTTCATCCCACAAATTACATCTTTTTTCATAATCCACGCTCCTCATTCAGCAACAATTGTGCTCAAGGTTGTGATGAGCTTCTTCGCTCCGAGTATACTTGCCAGGATTGGCATCAAAACTTGTCTTGCACTCATCGCTGCAGAAATAGTATTTCATCCCTTCGTGCTCGCTTACTATCTTCCTTTCTTTTATCTTCATCCGGCATACAGGATCAACTGTCATTTCCATGTTCAAAGCATTCTGGAATTGTTATTAAATGTTTGTTATACAGAATGTATTTATAATGCTCCATAATTTATCGACATGAAAAGAAATGTGACGGAAATTGAACAAAGATTGATACACATATTGAAAAAAAATTCCAGAAAGAGTTTGATTGATATAGCCAAAGAACTTGGTGTCAGCAGGATTACTGCAAGAAAGGTGTTTGACTCGGTCATCCAGGCAGGAAAGAT
>JAJYVJ010000091.1 GCA_021792045.1 Thermoplasmata archaeon
GAACGTGAATCCACGCATTCTCTGTTGCAGAAATTATTTAAATAAAGAATTCTTTTTATAAATTGCTGCGATGAACATAACATGATCAACAAAATAGGAGTTATCGGTGCTGGATCGATGGGTGCTGCGATAGCGGAAACTTTTGCCTATAATGGTTATGAGGTCGTTTTAAAGGACCAGAACAAGGAATTGACAGAAAAGGGTATGAAAAGTATCGAGAGGATCCTAGATGACTTCATATCCTACACATCAAAAACTCCTGAAAAAGAGATACAAAGGATTGAGAAAATTGGAGTTATATTGACCAACGAACAGAAAGATGTTATACGAAAGAACCTTAAGACAAGTATAAAGAGGGATGATATAATTGGGAGAATACACCCTTCAGAAACTTACGATGATATGCGTGAACTTGACTTCGTGATTGAAGCAATCTTCGAGAACCAGTCTGTAAAGAACAAACTATTTGAGGAACTTTCGGGGAAACTCAGTGAATCCACAATTCTTGCCTCTAATACATCATCGCTTAGTGTTACTGAAATGGCTGCCCACTATAGATATCCTGAAAAAGTTATAACCGCTCATTTCTTTAATCCACCGTATACCTTACCGCTTGTTGAGGTTGTTCCTGCTCTACAAACGTCAGAAGATACAATAAAAGACACGTTTTCACTACTTCAGTCCATGAAGAATCACAGAGAAAAGGTCGTTCCTGTAAAGGCTAAAGAGAGAGCAGGCTTTGTTGTAAATCGCATCCTCATTCCAATGATAAATGAAGCTATGAAGGTTGTCGACGAAGGAATAGCCGATGTTAAAACTGTCGACATTGCAATGAAGAAGGGGGCGGGTATGCCGATGGGGCCATTTGAGCTCTCGGACTATGTAGGCGTGGATATTGTATATCATGTTTTAGAAAGCTTTAGAGAAGCATTCGGTGATGAATACCTTCCACCGGAAACGATGAAGCAGATGATCGCTGCCGGTCACAATGGGAGAAAATCTAAGAGGGGATTTTACACATATTAGACACACAGTCGTCTTTTTCTCATAATGTGAAAATGCGTTAACCATCATTGCCTGTAAGAATTAGATTTCCTGAAGAAACATTAAAGATAACCTGAGCGATAAACAAACTGCGTTGTTTATGCTGAGAAATGATGTTGAATTCAAAAAAAGTTTGCAGGATGGGAGAAGGGTATTTTACGAAGGCGCTGCCGTTAGCGATGTAACAAAACATGAGGTTTTGAAGATTGCTATTAACCACGCTTCTGATCTTTTTAAATGGCAAAACCAGAAACAATACTCATCCTTATTGGTAAGGCCTGACAATGAATACGGAAATATCAGTGCCTTCTATGCTGTTCCAAAAACAACGGGAGATCTGAAGGAAAGGTTCGACGTCATCTATGAGACCACCCGTCTCGGTCGCGGTATGTTCAACATTGTAAAGGCAATTGGTTCAGATGCTATGTTTGCCTTGATGATAGTGTCGCGGATTATAGATAATGAATTCAAAACCAACTATTCCGAACGTATAAACAAGTTCTATAGGGATACTGTTCAAAAAGATCTTGCACTGTCAGTTGCCCAGACAGATGTTAAGGGAAATCGTGTGCTACGGCCTAGCGAACAACCTGACAAAGACATGTATGTGAGGATAGTTGAGAGAAGAGGCGACGGAATTGTGGTAAACGGTGCAAAAGCTCACACAACTCAGTCTGTGGCCAGTAATATGATAATCGCTATCCCTACAAGGAATATGACTGAGGCCGACAAAGATTATGCGGTCGCATTTGCGGTTCCCCCAAATGCGAAAGGAGTATCATTGATTTCAAGACCAATGAAAGCATCTGAAAGTGCAATTAAGGATCCTTCGCTTGTGATAGGGAACAACAATGCAGAAAATGAGACGCTGACGATATTCGATCATGTCTTCATTCCGTGGGAACGGGTTTTCATGGCAGGAGAGTGGAAATATGCTGGTCTGCTTGCAAGTATGTTTCCCACGTATCATCGGTTTACTGCAATAGCCTACAGAGCCGCGATGGGTGATCTATATCTTGGTCTTGGTAAACTGATTGCTGAGCATAATGGGACATCAGAGACTTCAAATATAAGACGTAATATAGTTAATCTAATGACATACAAGGAAACATTGAGGCTTGCTGGAGTAGGCGCAGCGGAGTATGCTGAAATGGACACTCAAACAGGCATTTATGTCCCGAATAGGGTTTATACAAACGTGGGAAAATTATTTGCTAATCAAAACTATCTTGATTCGGTGAAAAATCTTGTAGATATAGTCGGTGGACTGGCATCGACGCTACCACACAGCAGTGATCTAAACAACCCTGAAGAAAGAGAATTGCTTCTGAAATACCTTTCAGGTGCCATTGTTAACAAAACAGAAGAGAGAATCAGGCTGATATCAACCGTAAGGGAAATAATCTCGTCGTATGGCGCCCTTTTCACTTCCGCTATGTTACATGCAGAGGGATCTATAGAGGCGAGCACCATTGAACTTTACAGGAGTTATGATTATGGTGAAAGCAAGAAACTGGCGCTATTTGCCAGTGGAGTAGTGGATAAATTATGAAGAAAGTATATGTAATCGGAACCGGAATGACCAAATTTGGCAAACTCGAGCAATCCGGCAGGGAACTAGCCATCGAAGCTGCGAAGGAAGCAATTCAGGAGTCGGGCATTGCGTCTCACGATATAGAATCGACCTACGTTTCTAACGCATTTGGCATAGGGGAAAATCAATTGCACGTAGGTCCAATAATCAACAGTGCGCTTGGAATACCAGAGGTCCCGAGTCTTTCCATAGAATCAGCTTGTTCCGGAGGAAGCGCAGCATTCAACCAGGCTTATATCGCGCTTTCGTCAGGCTATTATAAAGTAGCACTGGTTGTGGGTTATGAGAAACTTAGTATGAACAAGACCCCGGAGAACACAAGGTATTTTGCCATGGCGAGTGATCATTGGTACGAGGGCATAAATGGTGTGACCTTTCCCGGTCTCTATGCCCTCATGGCGAGCGCTCATATGCATCTCTATGGAACTACTGAAGAGATGCTTGGTTCTGTCTCAATAAAGAATCACAGGAACGGCACGTTTAATCCAAAGGCGCATCTTCAGAAGGCAATTGACATGGAGACCTATCTGAAAAGCCCAATTGTTGCGAGCCCCCTGAAGCTTTATGATTCATGTCCATTCAGCGACGGTGCTTCGGCACTTGTGTTGGCAAATGAGGATTTTAACTTCGAAGGCCAGGAACGGATCGAAGTCCTTTCATCGGCCAGAGCAGGAAGCAGGGCGACCATACAGGATCGTGAGGAACTTACTGGTATTCCAGGTGCACAAATAGCCACTCAGAAGGCACTTAAAGCCGCGGGTATTGAACTGAAGGATATTTCCTTTGCCGAGGTCCATGACTGCTTTACTATAGCTGAATTAATGGCACTCGAGGACATCGGATTCTTCAGGAAGGGTGAGGCCGGAAAGGCCACACTCGAAGGGCAAACCGCATTTGATGGGAAGATCCCGATCAATTCATCTGGTGGATTAAAGGCTAAGGGGCACCCAATTTCTGCGACAGGTATCGCTCAGATTGTTGAGATTCACGATCAGATGCTCTACAAGGTAGATCCTCACAGACAGGTCAGCAATCCTTCGATAGGATTGACGCACAACGTTGGTGCAACCGGTGGTTCTGTATCCATTAATATTTTCAGGAGGTCGAGATAATGCATAATGTGAGGGATTATGCTTCAGGTCTTAGAAATGGCAAATTCCTTGGTTACCGCTGTCGATCCTGCGGTCACGAATGGCTAACATCGGTAGAAATTTGCCCCTTCTGTGGTTCCATTGAAATAGAAGATAAGGAGTTTCCCAAAAATGGCAAAATATTGGCTTACACTGTGCAGCAAGTGGTCCCCGAAGAGCTTCAGAAGAAGGCGCCATTTGTAATCGCTGTTATAGAGCTTGAAAATGGAGCAAAACTACAGGCAAGGATCGAGAACTATAGGCCGGAATTGGGAAACCTGATAGGAAGAAGTGTTCGCATGTCAGGAGGAAGCGAGAGTGGGCTTCTCTTCGATCTGAACTGAAATGCCCAATTCACGTTGTTATTTTTGAATTCTCTTTTTCCTGAAGAAGTCTCCAGTCTATTTTTCCTGATCCTGTTTTTGGAATTTCATTAACAAATTCGATCACCCTTGGATACTTGTAGTCTGCAAGATGCTCTCTGCAGTGTCTGATTATGTCATCTTCATGAATCTTTCCCTCAAAACCTGGCTTAGGTACAATGAGGGCCTTGACTTCTTCCCCAACCCTATTGTCACGAGTGGAGATCACACAACATTCTTTTATCCCCGGAATCCCATAAAGAACGTTTTCGACTTCAAGTGGCCAGACCTTGAAACCAGCTCTGTTTATCATTCTCTTGAGGCGATCAACAATGAAGAAGAAACCATCCTCATCCATATAGCCTATGTCACCACTACGCAAATATGGGATTCCATCGATATCAATCAGAGCTTCCGCCGTATCTTTTCTTTTACCAAAATATTCTTTAAACTGGGGCGGTCCGTTAAATACGATCTCCCCTATTTTGCCAGGATCAAGAACTTTCCCCGTATCAGGATCGAATATTTTCGCATCTACGCCAAATTGTGGTATTCCAATGCTTCCAGGTTTTCTTTTTCTTGTTGGATTTACGTGCGTCTGGCCCATCATCTCTGTCATCCCGTATCCCTCAACAAAATTGAGGTGAACAAGATTCTCGAGCCGTTCAAGGAGTGGTTTAGGAACTGCTGCTCCTCCTCCACCAACAAATGTCAGGGACGAGAAATCGTGGTTCTCAAGATCTGGCATAGCGAGCAGATCCGCGATCATGGTAGGAACTGTTACCCAGTGTGTCACTTTAAATTTTTCAATGCTTTCCACGGCAGCCACTCTGTCCCACCTGTAAAGTGGAACAATCGTAGCACTCTCATATATGGGGCCAAGCACAGAGAATGACAACCCTGTGACGTGGAAGAAGGGAGCAACGGAGAGCTCTACTGATGCCGGAGTGACACCTCTCCAGTAAGCAGACGCCATCGCATTTGCGATTATTGAATGATGAGTGTGGACACAGCCTTTCGGGACAGCAGTAGTGCCAGAGGTATACGCTATCATCGCGGCGTCGCTTGATGACATTTCTTCGTGGTTTGTATCTATCTCATGTTCTATTGCATCATTCCAGGACAATGCGCTGCCCCTATCATAGTTCTTGTTTATTTGTGCTGGTACCGGGACTGAAGGCAAATTAGGTAGAAATGAATTAACACTGCCAGACATTACTGTTATTCCAAGACTGGATGCAACGCTTTGGACATTCGACAGGAGATCGTCTGTTGTGAGAACGAGTTTCAATCCACTGTCTTCAGCAATACGTGTCAACTCCTCAGGTTTTAGCATTGGATTTAACAAGACAACAATACCGCCTGAGTTAATTATTCCAAAATATGATATGACCCAGTTAGGTGAGTTTTGCATGAAAATTCCAACGCGATCTCCCTTCTTTATTCCTAAACTCTTCAAAGAGGCAGAAAGTCCAAGGATATGTTTCCAAGATGAGCCATAATCAATCCTATTTCCATAAAAAATCATAAATGGCTTTCTGGGATACCACTCAGCAGCTTTCTGGAAAATCTTGTCTACGGAGATGTCAGGGTACTCGAGTGTTTTCGTGATATTTTCATTCCAGTTTTTGAACCATACTTTTTCAGACATAATAAGATATGACATAGAGAAGTATTAGTCTTTTTCATCAGATGAAACGGGATATATTTATCTGCAAATATCGAAATCAAGATTTTCCCTTTCAATAGTCTAAGATATCCATGGCAAAATTGAATATAAAATTCTGGCGTGTGCAGGGTTGAATTTTATGAAAAGGACAACTTAGCGGGATTGTTCTTGCATATTGTTGAAAGAGTAATTAGAGTGCTTCTTCAGTAATGTGAAACTTTTTCAAGGCCCTTAAGAATCAAAAGAAATTGGGTAGTGCGAGGGGGGATTTTTCATTTTTTAGATAATAAAATTTGGTAACATTTATCCGAGGATAATGACAAAGTGGGGCCATCAAAATGAGAGGAGCACACAACTTTATTTAGTGTCAATAATATATCTTCATATGTTTCCACCAGATCCGACAAAAAAGGAAGGATTCTATGATTTTGAGGTGTACAGGGAATGTCTGGAGAAGTATAGTTCTATCGCCAATCTCCTGAGAGAAAAGGCAAAGGAAAATGGAGATAAAACTTGGCTTATATTTGAGAAAGGAACCAGATATAGTTACAAGAGTATGAACGATATAACAGATAGAATGGCCTCTTCCCTACTTGGCCTTGGCGTTTCTCGTGGCGACAGAATTGCAATTTTCGGTCTTAATTCCCCCGAGTGGATCATTGCATATTTCTCTATACTGAAGGTTGGTGGGATTCCAGTAACTGTTAACACAGCTTTCATCAAAGACTCACTGGTATATAATTTAGTCCAACCTGAAGTTAAATACGTCTTCGTAGATTCTAGGCTTCTCCCACAGTACGTTGATATCATAGATCAACTGAAACTTATTGAAAACACTATAGTTTTTGGAAATATGGAACAGAAATATGAAGAAAAAATGACAGGGAAGTACCTTGAATTTGATAAGCTTATAGCTGTTGCTAAAGAAAAAATTCCAGAAATTAGTACTGGGTGGAATGATTCGTGTGCAATGATATTAACATCCGGAACTAC
>JAJYVJ010000092.1 GCA_021792045.1 Thermoplasmata archaeon
ATATGTCACCCTGGCGCAAGCGCTCAACAAATTTGTCGCTAAGCTGGCCCAGATGCCTGCCGTTCTGGTCCATCACCTGATAATCAGATTCCTCCGGTATTGTGCCTATATTCATGAAGTATATCATACGGCTGCCTTTTTTCTTCCCAAAAGAACCTTGTTCGGCATCATACCATATTTTTGAGTAAATTACGTTGTCCTCGATCTTTCCAGAAAGATAGTTAAGCGTATTTATGTAATCTTCACGGGAAAGTGTGTGAAAACAGTGAGAGTTTCGAATCATTCGAAATGCGTCCTCAACGCCCCATACCTTCTCTACTGACATCCCAACTATTGCCTGTGATAGTATATCTAGGGGATTCGAAGGAATGACTACTTTGTCGATTTCCTTGTCATATGCTGCTTTTGTAAGCACAGCGCATTCCATAAGGTCGTCAAGATCGAAAACGAGAAAACGTCCCACAGACATATCATTAATACCATGACCGGACCGCCCAATCCTTTGGATACCTTTAGAAACGGATTTAGGACTGCCGATTTGAACTACAAGGTCTATGTACCCTATGTCTATACCGAGTTCCAGAGAGGTCGAAGTTATTACGCATTTCAATTCTCCGTTCTTCAATTTATTTTCTACATTCAGCCGGCTTTCCTTTCCAAGAGAAGCATGATGCGCTTCTATGCTTTCTATTCCCCTTGCCTTTAAGCGCATGGCTACGTGTTCGGTTCCGCTCCTGGTATTGGTGAATACCAGAGTTGTCTTATGAGACTCGATTAAGTCCGCAAGGATCTCGTACATCCTATCATTTGCAACCTCGTAGTTACTCTTTGTTAGATCAGCAACCGGGGTTATTGTTTTAAGATCAAGGAATTTCTTTGCATCAACGTCCACGATCTCACAGGGTCTCCTGCTTTCACCGTCGTAACCACAGAGATAGCTTGCTATGAGATCAAGGGGCGCTTGGGTTGCCGAAAGGCCGATTCTTACAAAATTTCCTACCTCACTCTGGAGACGTTCCAGGTTTACGGAAAGCAGAGCACCTCTTTTCGTTGATGATATCTCATGTATCTCATCGATTATGACCCATTTGACGTCCCGAATCTTTTCTGCGAACTTCAGAGACGAGAGAATTAAGGCAAAGGATTCTGGCGTTGTAATTAGTATATGCGGCGGTGTCCGCAGCATCTTCTGTCTTTCAGACTGTGGAGTGTCACCAGATCGAACAGCTACACGTATTTTTGGAACCTTCTCTTCCTCTTTTGTAGAGAGATCGTATATTTCACGAAGAGGTTCATTAAGATTTTTATTGATATCATTTGCCAAGGCTTTTAATGGGCTTATATAAATACAGTAAATACGATCTTCAAGCTTTCCCTCGTTTCCAAGCTTAAATAACTCGTTTATGATCGATAGGAAACCGGTGAGTGTTTTTCCTGTTCCGGTGGGGCTTGAAACCAATACATTCTTTCCAGAGTGAATTATAGGTATTGCTCTACGTTGTGGGTCCGTGAGTCCATCGTATTTTGTATTGAACCATTTGGAAATAATTGGATCTAGGAATGGTAGATATTCCTCTACCTTAAATTCAGAAAGTTCGGTTTCCATTTGCAATAACTTGAGACTAAGGTTAAAAAAGTATATAATAGTTTATAAGAGGATTTCGACAAGAGAGCAAAAAAACTCCTTTTTTCCTCCTACCAGTCATCGGTTACATTTCCTTCATTTGTTTTTCATTGCATATATAAGAACATATCATTTTAAGGACTTGAATAGTCGGAACCCAGCTAAACAAGGTAGCATTCCATAGCTACACAGATCTTAGTGAATAGCACTCCATCTTCCATCAACCTTGATAATTTTTTTTGCGAAAATTGTTAGCGATATTAATCGGGAAGTGAATATACGACATTGTGAAGCGTGTTCTTAGAGTTTATTGTTCACCATCGCTTCCAGTATTTACTTAGCTAACATTGTGAAAACCACTTGTTGCTATATGGCTATAATGCGCCATTCCTTTTGCAATGTTATCAAGAATAATTTTTCTCTGATCAGATCCATGCAATAATTCATCATAGAATTCTATTGCTTTGTCGTAGTCGCTGACATTTACCGGTTTAGGTACTCCGTCCTTTCCACCTAGGGCAAAGGAAAATTTCACGGGATCGACAAAGGATGGGCGATCACCATATATGACCTCTGCAAGGTAGGATAGAGCTCGGATGGTTGATTTTCCTATTCCAGTCAAATTTGATAGCTCGTCAAAATCCTTTGGCTGATATTCATAAAGTTCCCTCATCTTTTTCCAGTTGATCTTATAATCCAATCTGAGAACTGGTTCATCTCTGCTGAAACCATCGAGCGTTTTCTGTTTATCTGTTGCAACGCTATAATAATATTTGTGTGCACCTTCTCTTGCCAATTCTACCATATCTCTCCTATTCCTTTCACTCAACTTTGTGGTCAGATCGAGCACATCTTCAACAGTCTTTTCTGTTGAAATGCCAGTACGCCCATCGTTGAGTCTTTCAGACGCCGCGTTATATATCCAGTGATATCTGCGAGCCATCCGCAAAGTGGAATTCATGCCCTGTTGAACAAGAGACCACTTGCCTTTTCCATCAAGTACTATGAACTGAAGATAAAGATCATAGGTATCTTGTAATAGATTATTATCCGCTTTTGCGAGTCCCTTGGCGTTTATCCTCAGAGACTGAGCTTTCTGATCGCTTATAAAACCCATATCAACGACTGAATTCAAGTCCTCTGCAAGTTTTCCCATCTGCTTGCCCTTTCCACCAATTACTACAATATTGTCGCTTTTTTTTGAATAGTACTCTTTGAGAGCACTTAAGGTTGCGGTAGTAGTCCCGCTTGAATTCCAATCGAATCCCGTTGCAAGTGATAAAGAATGGAACCAGAATGGATCAGCAATATTTTGAAGAAGATGCTCTGAGCCAAATTTCTCTATTATAAGATCAGAAATTAATCCGCTCAACTTCACCATCCTTTTGTATAAATATTCTGGAGGATGTCCATAATGGAGCGGAAGTATGGAGGTCCCGGTTCTCGGCATTTTCTCGTGTGGATAATACCGTATATATTATTAATAGTACTATCTCGGTATGATTTAGCAACCTTTGGGTTAAGCGACACCGGGTAATCATCCATATAGCTAAAAGTGCACGGTAACAAAAGAAGTGAAAAATTTTGCAATTAAAATTAAGCATCTTTGGCCGTTTTGTTATCAACTTTAGAATCGATACTCATCAAAACTTGTCGTTCAGTCAAAGTGCCTATACATTTCCCTGAAGAGTCGATAGCAGCGAGTACCCCTATATTGCTTCCCCTGAGAATCCTCATGGCATCAGTGACATCATCTTCTGAATCAACTGTTGTAACTTTGTCAAGTGGCATTTGTGAAATTCTGCTATTTTCCAATGCGCTCTTAGGCAGAAGCAATATATCGATTATATCCACGGTACCTATCGGAACGCCTTTGTGATCAATGACAATAGCCTTAGGAAGATTGTTACTCCTCAGTTTATCCATAACGGATCTTATAGTGTCCCCCATAGTAACAACAACCCCAAGGTTTGGATCAATTGCGTTCTTAACCTTCATTGATACCAAATTTTCTACAACCATTCTATCCTCGTCTGAAAGATCAATCCTATAATGTGTTTTCGACGAGATACTCTTTACCTCAGACAGGACAAAACCTATGACGATCCACGCAAGGAAGAGCGTAGTGTAATCTGTCACGGTCGATACTGCAGAATAAATAAGCACTATTGTGCTAATAATGGCACCCACTGCAGCCAACAGCGGTTCCTTGAAAGCCCTGAAAGAGTTGATTATACCCGCCTTCGCCCGTAACATAAACCTACGACCGCTTCTTATCCCTACATGCAGAAGTGAAAAATCTGAACTCACATGGATGAAAAGTCCCCCAAGCGCAGACACAGTTCCAAGGAAAATAAACATGGTTTCAGCGTCCATGTATTTCAGCATGAATAAGGGAAGTACTACCATGACGACACCAACGAAAGTTGTTGCAACGATTGGCCGATCCTTCCAGTTCAAGGAAAATACGTGCGGAAATGTTCTGTCATAACCCATTCTGAATATTGTTCTAGAGGCGGCTGAACCGAAAGAAAGAACTGCCAGAATGCCATCATTGACGGTTGCTATTGCTGCGGCATAGTAAAGGTATATCCCAAATTCCCCGAAGTTGTTCTTTAGCATGTTTATTATCGGAAGTTTGTCAAGTATTGGTATCACTATATGATTTTCATAAACAAGGTTGGCAAATGCATAAATCATTAAGGAAGCAAGAAGTCCGCCAAAAAGTATGACCGTGATTACGCTCCGCCCAACAATCCTCTTTGGATTCCTGATTTCCCCAGAAAGAGGAGCTATGGCTCCGTAACCGGTTGGTATACCCATTGCAAATAGTATCCCTAATGCGAAATCACCCCCTGATGTGTGAAAAACCAGAGGGTTAGGTATGTACGCTTTTCCCTTGGTGACAAAAAATGATATTGCCACTATTGCCAACATTAAACTTATTTCGAGAATAACTGCGTATAATGCATACCTTGACGAGGCTTTTACGCCGATTATGAGAAAAGCCACGGACGGCACCATTATCAAAAGAAATGTATAAAATAGGGGGATATTAAAAACAGTATCTATTATGAAAATTGAACCTGCAAGATAGGCCAGTCCATAAAGAATCGAATAAAATATGTACATCCATCCAGTGTCGAATCCCAACCTTTCAGAGAGTCCCTGAAATGCATAACTGTAATAACCACCGGATGTAGCAAATCTCTTTGACAGTTGAGTAACCACAAGCCCGTTTATCAACACCAGTAAAGTACCAAGTATCATTACAATTGGCGCGTTAAAGCCAGCGAGTGTGATCGCGAATGCACCGTATGTAAGTATACTAAGAAGGGGCGACATGCCCCCGAACGACAGAAAAAAGACATCCTTGAAGGTTAAATGCCTGCTAAGCTCACCCTTCGTTTCGCTTTTCTCTGTCATTATAAAGCAGTATAATTCTTCATTAAAATAAGTTTTGTCTAAATTTAGTTCGATACATTACTGGATTAACACACCGACAGATCTTGCTCTTCCGGTAAAGAATTAACGGAAATGACACCAGGCAAAATTGTTTATGAAAAAGTTATAAATCGCTATTAGTATAACTATTCATGAAAAAATCTGCTCTAATTGCAGGTGTATCAATAGTTATTGTCCTGATGGTTGTCATCAACATTCCCCTGGGCCCTCTCCCGCCTCTTGCTAGGCTTTTGAACCCTACGCAAGGCGTATGGGTTCCACCGATCCCAAAAAATTCTACAGTTATTTCGGAATTTAATCTTACTCAAAATGATAGCATTGCTAATGTGATCGTTTATAGAGAGTCTGATGGGTTTAGTGGGATAGCGTCCAATCGCACATGGGCTCTTTTTTATGAGCAGGGATACCTGGAAGCACAGTATAGATTGGAACAATTGACTATTCTGGAAAGAACGGCAAATGGCAATCTCGCTTCTGTTGTTGGTCCCTCAGCTATCTCGTCGGATACTCTTTCCCGACTTCTTATGGATTGTCAGGTGGCTCAAGAAGAGGTCTCTAACTTAAGTAAAAATAGCTTCACTTATACGGCAGCCACTGAATTTGTACGCGGAATCAATGATTACATTAACGGTCTAAGTTATGCAAATTATCCCATACTTTTCAAACTGTTGGATTTCAAACCTACGGACTGGAATCTCACTGATCTTTTTTCCTTGATGCAGTACTTCCTCTGGGTAAATTCCGACGGTAATTTCGATCCTATTCTTTTCAATTATGCACTGCAGCAGATGCCAACAAACGTAATTGAAGCTCTTTATCCAGAATATCCTGCAGGTGTGCAGAATCCTATTGTCCCGTACAGCGTGAACCCATCAATTTATACTAAGCAGGGAGACGTTAACAACCTATCTTTCTATAGACCGTTTGTTAACTTGAGTACGACTTCAAGCCTTGTAATCCCTAACGTGGCAAATGTATTCGATTCTACACAACAACTTTCACAGATAATTTCAGATGTCACTGGGCAGGAATTTAATCTTTCTTTAAACCTCAAGGATTTTGGAAGCAACGACTGGGCGGTAAGGACAGAGGTAAATGGATCTTATGTGGCATTACTGGCGAATGATCCTCATCTGACCACGACAGTTCCCTCTATATGGATGGGTTTTCAGCTTGTTTCGCCGGCAATGAATGTTGTCGGAGTTGCTTTTCCAGGTTTTCCCGGAGTAATTCTCGGGCATAACTCGAATGTCGCATGGGGTGCCACAAATGGTCAGATTCAGGAGGTGTATTTTTATAACGAAACGATAAACCCGTCCAACAATCTAGAGTATATGTCCTACGGCCACTGGACAAAATTTCGGGTTTTCAACGAGACCATGAATGTTAAAGGTTCTATCGCAACAAAACTGATTGTGAAAGTGGCCGACAACGGTGTCGTTATTGAGAACACACCGAATGTGATCGCGATGAACTGGACTGGGTTTATTCCCACAGACGAGCTGGCATTTTTCCTGAGAATTGACAGAACCAATTCAGTTATTGGATTCGAGCAAAACGAGACAGAACTCTTCAAGGTAGGGATACAGAACTGGGCTGTGG
>JAJYVJ010000093.1 GCA_021792045.1 Thermoplasmata archaeon
GAAGTAAATTGTATCCGTCAAAAAGGTATCCCAGAGTGCCCCCAAGGTAGGCCCTTGCCCTTTCAGATTTCGTGTACGTTATTTGTTCCGTCATTGAAAAGTGTACGTGTATATGGATTTAAAATTTTCTTAACCCTTTCTCTATTGAATAAATAACCAAAATTTCCTCAGGCTTTTTGCTTTTCCTCCTTGAATTTACAACTATTAGAGTTCACTCCAGTGATTTTACATCTTTCATTGTGTCTTGATTCAAGTAAACATTTACGAGGATCCTCTGGTATGCATCAGGTGATAGATTATCATTGTGATATGCTTAGACAGTTCATGCAATTTGCTCTATATTAAAATTAAATCTGTTCAGAAAATTTATACGTATGGCAAAACATATTAACATTCACTTTTTATAGTTCAGTGTGCGGGAAAGGAATCATGATCGAGTCGTTTACATCGCTCATCCCGCAAGCGGCCTAGCAAGATCAAATTTTCCGCTAGTATGTCACGTGGAAGGAGGAAAAGTAACAAGGTGTCTCCCTTTTCACATTCCCGAGAATGTAAGATTGTATGAAATAAAAACCTCACGTGGGAATTTCTCCAGAACAAGAAAAGAGGTACAGATGCCTCTTGCCTATGCCTGGAAAAGGAGAATAGACACCGTAAACAGAGTCAGATATCCACTTTTGAGAGAAGACTGGAACCCAGACGACCCAAAGCCGGATAAACGTGGAATAACAGGATACAGGAGAATCAGTTGGGAAGAGGCAATTGATATAGTAGTTTCCATGATAAAGAAAATACACGCTAGATACGGTACGATGGAGCCCATTCTGGTTCAAGCCGATGGCCATGGACAGAGTGGGTACATGCAATCTCTGCATTTCTGGGGTCATTATCTCTTTGACAATATACGCCAGGAACTGGGTTGGGGATGGTGGACTCAACAGATCAGGAACCCTGACAGCTGGGAAGGGTATTACTGGGGTGCAAAACATGTCTGGGGATTTGACGAGTCTTTAGGCGAGCCTTATCAGGATGCAGTATGGGATGATGTGCTTGAGAACTGTGAATTGGTAATATTCTCCGGCAATGATCCTGAGGCTGGAGGATTCGGAATGTCTGGTTCTATAGCCTCAGGGATGACCAAATGGCTCAAAAAAGCAGGAATAAAAATTGTAGCAATTTCTCCAGATTTAAATTATGGAATGGCTAAATATGCTGATAAATGGATACCTCTGAAACCAAACACAGATGCCGCTCTTTACCTGTCTATTGCATATGTGTGGATATCCGAGAACCTTTATGATCGCGGGTACGTTGATTCACACAGTGTTGGATTTGATGAATTCCGCAGGCATGTGCTTGGGGAAGATGATGGCGTTCCCAAAACACCGGTTTGGGCAGAGAAGATAACGGGTACCCCTGCACATACTATCAAGGCGCTTGCCAGAGAGTGGGCCAAGAAGAAGACTTCGATCTCTGTCTATTTTGGAGGGCCAAAAGTGAGAGGGACCCTTTCCCACCTTGTATCCAGGTTGGAAGCTTATCTTATGACCATGCAAGGAATAGGTTCTCCTGGAAGACAATTTGTGAGAACGGGAGCCCCTTCCTTTTATAAGAAAGAGATCGCACAGGTCCCTCGTTATCCAGAAGTCGACAGGAATGGAATTCCACTTAACCAGCTCATTGAATATGCAATAGGAAAGAATGCGAAATCACCGGTTTTCATACCAAGGACGCTGGTCGACGAAGCAATCCTCAATCCTCCAATATCATGGACCGGGTCATCGGCTGCCCTTGCAGAAACCGAGGATCAGTTCAAAAAATATACCTTCCCTCCAGGTCCGAATCATCCTGGGATCAGAGTTATCTGGAATGAGAACGGGAATCAGCCTGTCAGTTGGACATATGGCAGGAAATGGATAGATGCATTGAGAGACCCAAAAATAGAGTTCGTTCTTGGGATACATCCATGGCTTGAGAACGATGTTCTCTATTCAGATCTCATTCTACCTGCACAGACGATCTTTGAGCACGAAGATATAATCTCTGTTCAGAGAAGTGACATTCTTGCTATGTTCTATCAGGATCGGGCAATTGAACCGGTGGGAGAATCAAAGAGCGACTACGAGATCCACAGGATGATTGCCAGCAAGCTGGGGTTGCAGAAAGCATTTCCGCCTCATGATGAATGGCTGAAGAAGGCTTACGAAGACAGACTTGCATATACAAAATACGGGATAAGTTGGGATGAATTCAAGAAGAGGAAGAAATACATTATTTATGACTGTCCGACGTGGGATGAATGGCTAGATATAAAGAAAGATAAGGGGTATGGGAAGTACGAAGGGGGATTAAGTTGGTTCTGGAAGAGCGGAACCGGACTTCAGACCCCCTCCGGCAAGGTGGAATTTGTTTCTGAAAGAATCAAGAAATATGCACCGGAAGACAAGGAACGTCCTCCACTCGCAAAATGGGTAGAACATTCAGAACTCCAGAGTTCTCCAAAAGCTTCCAAATATCCTCTACTGGTCATTGCCAATCATCCTAGACTGAGGTTTCACTCTCAGGGGGATGATATAGACTGGATGGGTGAGCTCTGGAAGATGCAGGGTCCAGATGGATACTCCTATGAGCCATGCTGGATCAACCCCACAGAGGCAAAGAAGAGGGACATATCACAAGGCGATATTGTTCTTGTCCACAATGAACGTGGAGGGGTTATTTTTGCCGCTATGCTAACAGAGAGAATCATATCAGGCACGATATATGCGGAACATGGAGCAAAAATGGATGTTTATAAAACAGAGGAAATGGTCATAGACAGGGGTGGAAACATAAATTTCATTTCACCTTCCCCTAGACAGAAATACAAAGAGACTGAAGAGATAAGGATTCCAGAAATGAGTGTGAGTGGCTTCCTTGTTGATATTAAAAAGGTCGATCCATCCGTATTGCTCTCTGGTGGAAAGGTGGAAAACTGGGTACCGGAAATAAACTGGGGGTGAGATGAACGGGCAGAAAAGAGATGTTCATAGACATGGATGAATGCACTGGATGCAATCTCTGTATCATAGCCTGCCGCGATGAGCATGTTGGCAACGCTCATCTCCCCTGGACTAAGGAGCAAGCCCAAACCGGTCACTTCTGGATAGATGTTGAGACCATGGAACAGGGTACGATTCCTAAGGTTAAGATGACATACCTGCCCCTGATATGCCAGCATTGTGAAAATGCACCCTGCATGAAATCATGTCCTGAGGATGCAATAGAACGCAGAGAGGACGGCCTTGTATGGATCAACCAGGAAAAATGCACAGGATGCGGACTTTGTGTTGATGGATGTCCATACGGCGTTATTTATTTCAACAGTGAACTCAATGTGGCACAGAAATGCACATGGTGTGCTCATATTATAGATGATGGAGGAATGCCAAGGTGTGCTGAGGTGTGCCCACATGACGCAATTGTATTTGGCGATGAGACGGACACAAGAATAAAGTCACTCAAGGAGAAATCTGCCATCCTCCACCCAGAATATGGGACACTTCCAAGGGTATTTTACAAAGGACTTCCAAAACCATTTATTGCGGGTTCAGTTGTCAGTTCTAACGATGATGAACTGTTAAGCGGTGTAAGAATTACCGTGCTGGACCTCTTCAATGACAGGGAAATCATCACTCACTCTGATGAATTTGGCGACTTCTGGATTATAGATCTGGAAAAAGACCACAGATACTTGGTCACATTTGAAATGGAGGGCTATGAAAAACTCACACGTGTAGTTAATTCAGATATAGATAGAAATATTGGAGAAATCATTCTTGACTTCTCGAAGAGATGACAAGGCAAGATAATTCTAAGGGCTTGCCTCGTTATTTTCATGCGTTCATAAATTTCAGCAAATGCAGTTTTCAAAAATCTCATTAAAATATTGTTTTCTGCATAACCACGCGATTATTCTGTAGGAATTATCTGTGAACTATTTCCTATATATTACTGCTTCAGAGTATCCCAGAGAATATGTTGTTCAGCATCTTAACGACGAGAGAATCGCAATACAGAATCTACACTTTTTTGTCGGATATCTTCTTCTCTCCAAGCAGTGGCGGTGAGTATTCATTTTTTCTAGGAACTTATCGTGGTATCCGGCAGAGATATCCTGTTTAAAGCATCCACTGCCAGGAGTTATGCATAATGTAAAGTCTTACTATGGTTCGGACTGTTGAGCATATTTCAATGAGATTCCACGAGTGTACTGATGCCTAAAAACGTTAATGTGTATTATCTGAACATTGATACTTCACAAATAATAATAGCAATCATCGAAAAGGGCGAACCGGGTTTTAGAAGGGGTTTATATGGAATATCTCAAGAAATGTCCGGTGTTGAAAGTCATTGTTAATATTAGAAGATGATTATGGTTCAAGACCCATGTCTCCTTTTGGCTTTCTATCGTGTTGTTTTTAACATTCTCTTTGAAAAACTGTTAAGGAGTTCTTTTTCTACAAATATCTGACGTGATGAAAGTAAGCAAAATTTTATTAACCTAGACCCCATTTTAACGAATTACGAATAATAATACTCTCGAAAATAATGGGGATAAGCAAGAAAAAACCGTTTCCCGAGTTTTGCTTGAAGTGCTTTATCACATGGGTATAAAATATGCATTCATGAACTCTGGAACGGACTATGCCCCAATAATAGAAAGTTTAGCAGAGATGTCATTTGAGAATGTGCCAAGGACTGAAATCGTACTGGTTCCGCATGAAGGTCCTGCGGTTGGAATGGCCATAGGGTATTACATGGTTGCACAAATTCCAGCAGCTGTTATGGTACACACTACTCCCGGGACTGCTAACTCTCTCAACAACATACTCAATGCGAGATCTATGAACATTCCGTTGTTACTTTTTGCCGGCAGAACGCCCGTAACTGAGAAGGGGGTGTTTGGAGGCAAGGAAATACCAGTCCACTGGAATCAAGAGCTAAGAGATCAAGGTGAGATGCTCAGACAGTATACTAAGTTGGATTGGGAGCATCGCTACGGCGAGCAAATTGAAGAGGAACTCATCCGGGCATACGAGATTTCAATGAGCGACCCAAAGGGTCCTGTTTATATGACTCTTCCTCGAGAACGAATATCTGAAAAGGCTAAAAGCATCCATCATTTGAGAACGCCAATACCGGCGGAGCCAGTCGTACCATCAGCAGAAACCCTTCAAAAAATTGCTGGCCTGATTCTAGCCTCAAAAAGACCGCTCATAATAACAAGTCAATTAGGCAGGGACATTCGATCTTCAGAGGAGTTAGTGAAGCTATCTGAATCATTGGCAATACCGGTTACACAGAATTTCTATTATATGAATTTCCCGACAACTTCCAACATGTTTGTTGGTCAAATCGGAAGCAAGCTTTACAATGATTATGTCAAATCTTCCGACTTACTGCTTTTGTTCGATGTTGATGTACCATGGTTTCCCAGCGCCGTTGAACCTGACCCGGAAACTACAATAATTCACATCGACATCGACCCAATGAAGGAAGGAATCCCAACTTGGAATTTCAGGTCGGATATTCGCATAAGAGCAGATGGTCATATAGCATTGAAATTGCTGAACAATGAAATATCACAGAAAATCTCAGAGTCAGATGCAGGGCGAAGAATCATAGAAGAAAGAAGAGTCCACGTGCGTGCTGACCATGAAACTATGATAAATAAAAATAGGAAGGATGCTATTGAGCACAGAGACGATACACCCATCGATCCAAGATGGCTATCTTACTGTATTGGTTCTATTCTTGATGACAATAAAATTGTATTTACTGAAACGGTTAGGTCACCATTTTATGAATACGCACCAATAAGCAAGTTAGGTGGCTCATTCAGCACGCCACCTTTTGGTGGACTAGGCTGGTCTATGGGTGCAGCCCTGGGATCAAAACTGGCTTCGCCAGAGTCAGACGTCATCGTCCTGCTCGGAGACGGATCCTATATGTATAACGAACCTCTTGCAAGCCACTTTGTGTCTAGGGCAAACAAGCTTCCGATCATGACAATTATATATAATAATCAAGCGTGGCTTGCTTCAAGGGGTCCTGTAGTAAAGCTTTATCCTGAAGGCAAGGCTGTAAAAACCCATAATTTCCCCGGAACAGAACTTAGCCCCTCCCCATCTTTTGAACTAGTGGCGCAATCCTGTGGAGCATATACAAGACTTATTGAGAAGCCTGATGAAATTATGCCGGCATTGAGAGATTCACTGGAATACATGCACAATAAGGAGAATCAAGTTCTGCTAAATGTAATTTTGAAACATCCTTGACTAAAATAAGTAGACTTTGCCGTTCTTTTGTCAAATGGCTCTGTTTTCGTAAAAGTATGCCAGAAAAAATTGCTAAGTTTAATCTTATTAAATTGATCTGCGTTTTCTGAAGTTAAATTTTCATTAAATGGCTTAGGAATTAGTCTCTTGAATACGATGACAATCTACCGTTTCCGATTATCAATATGCGCTGTTTCCATAAGGCGATTTACAAAAAAAAGGGTGGTTAATTTATTTGAATTTCTTCTTCTAATGACTTCTCCTCCCTGCTGATGTTTCCGATAGTTTCTTTCGAAAGGATAAACGCTATTAGTGAAATGGCCGCAAGTACAGCGAGGA
>JAJYVJ010000094.1 GCA_021792045.1 Thermoplasmata archaeon
GAGGGTGAAAGCAGAATTTCTTCATCGCTTCTTAACTGGATGAAAAAGATTATTAGCGTCAGGAAGGATTATCGTGAACTGCTGGGCCGTGGCGATGTACAGTTTCTCAACCAAAGGAACAAGAGGGTTCTGGTTTACATAAGGAAGTACCAGGACCAACGGATGCTTTGTATTTTTAATCTTTCAAGGAGACATACATATGTTGAACTTGATCTTTCCGAATACAAGGGACTGAAACCAGTTGAAGCATTTACGAAATCCTATTTTCCAAGGATCGGCGATCTGCCCTATTTCTTTACGCTACATCCTAGAAGCTTTTTCTGGCTGAATTTGACCGTACCTTCATTTGATGATTCAATGGACTTTGATGGAGATGAATGATTACACTAAAAATTTGCAAGACTTGAAGGAAGACCTCCTAAACTACATAACAACGCGGAGATGGTACGGGAACAAAGCAAATTTAACTACTGGGCTGGACATTATCGATGCTTTTCAGATAGAAGATTTTGTCCTGGCAATACTCAGTGTTAATGGCGTATCTCACTTAATGTACTATGTTCCGCTGTTCTTTTCCAAAGATGAATTCTCAGGCAGAATAGGCTCCTTTACAGATGAAGGAATCAAAATCAACGTTTATGACGCATTCTATTTTGAGAATTTTGCTAAAGTTATCATGAGAAATATGGAACATAATACGCTTTTAAAAAAGAACAATACCTATATACAGTTTCATAGAACAAATTTTTTTCAATTAAATGAAGGAAACACTTTTTCGGTAATAAATACAGAACAGAGCAACAGTTCATTCATAATTGGTAACACAATCGTAAAAAACTACAGGTATCTTCAGTTTGGGGAAAATCCTGACATAACTATGTCGATGAAGCTAAAAGAAAATGGTTTCACTCATGTCCCCTCTTTGAAAGGATACATGAAATACGTATCTGTTGACGGGATAATATACCTATGCAGCGCTATGGAATATTTCCCGAAATCTGTAGACTTATGGTCTTACTACAACAACTTCAAAGTCGATAAGGGCAGTTTCAAATCCAAGATTCTCAATCTTGCTGCTGACATGGGAACACTTACCGGGGAGATGTGTAGGACTCTTGCAAGTATAAAGGATGAAGATTTCCGGCCTGAGAAAATGGCCGTTTCGGAACTCGAGGAAGTAATTGATGACTCTTTTAAGTATCTTGATGTCTCAAGAGAAATAATGAATAAGCGCCATATGGAACTTGGTCCACTTTCCCTAGATATAAATCAAGAAAAATTAAAGGAAATGTTCATCTCATTATTTCTGAATGAAACTTTGATGAAGACACGAGTTCATGGCGATTATCATCTTGGCCAGATACTTCTCTACAGAAACAGATATTATATAATCGATTTCGAAGGAGAACCTGCGAGAAGCATGCTCGAACGCACAAGCAGGAAATCTCCTTTCAAAGATGTTTCTGGAATTTTAAGGTCAATTGATTATCTATGTTCAGGAGTCGACGAGGGCATGGAGAATATTTCCAGTGAAATAATATCTTCCTTCCTCGGGAATTACATTAAGATAATTGGCAATATGAATCTCATACCAACTGATAATGAAAAGGTTTCTAGATTGCTACAACTTTTTCTCTTACAGAAAGCGTCATATGAACTCCTTTATGAAATTAACAATAGACCTTCATGGATTCATATTCCGTTGAAGGCGTTAAAAGAGATTCTGGAATCCCTTACTGCTACCTGACGGCTTTTAGGACATAAGCCGATCCAGGTTCCAGCACTATGTGTTGTGTACCAATATCCAGTTCATTCTCTGGACGTATCTGCTGAGAGCTTATCAAAAGGATAAACTGACTATATCCGGAAGGAAGACTGAATTTCAGTGGTATCACGGTAGGATTGAAAGCTAAGAGCAGATCGCTCATTTCACAACCGTTATGTTCGCACTTTGTGCAAATAAGAAGTATTCCAATACCCCTCTTCACATGCCAGTCTGATTCTGTCATTTCAGTCCCATCGCTTTTAAGCCATGCGATCTGTCTTGCGTCCGTACTTTTTCCTGAGCCTTTGAGATAACCATCCTGTCTAAGAACGCAGAATCTTCTACGTATAGTTATGATCCTCTTTGTGAATTCAAGAAGATTTCCTTTATCCTCGTCAATGTTCCAGTCATACCATGATGTCTCGTTGTCCAGTTTATAGGCATTATTATTTCCATTCTGAGTCCTCTTTATTTCGTCTCCACCAAGGATCATAGGTGTTCCCTGAGATGTTAGGAGGGTGATAAGAAACGTTCTGATTCTCGTATTTCTCTTCTTCAGGACAACTGGAGAATCTGTTTGGCCCTCAAAGCCCATATTCTCACTGATGTTGTTATCCGTACCGTCTTTATTTCCCTCATTATTTTCTTCATTGTGTTTGGTGCTGTAACTTACCAGATCGTTGAGTGTAAATCCGTCATGGCATGTAATGAAATTCACACTAGAATACTGTGTCTTTCCACGCCATTCGAACAGATCAGAAGATCCGCTAAAGCGAGTGGCAAATTCTGAGAGATTCCTCCCATGTCCTTTCCAGTAATGTCTAACGCTATCTCTGTACTTACCATTCCACTCTGCCCAATCGAGTGGGAAGTTGCCCAATTGATACCCACCGATTCCTATGTCCCATGGTTCCGCAATCAGTTTTACAGAAGAAAGCACAGGTTCAGTATGTATTATATCAAAAAGAGATGTGAATGGATCGAAAGTGGAGCGCTTACGTCCCAGCACCGACGCAAGGTCAAATCTGAATCCGTCAACCTGCATGTCAATAGCCCAGTACCTTAAACTGTCAGTTATCAACTTAAGCACCTGTGGGTGTTTTATGTTTATCGTGTTTCCGACCCCTGTGAAATCGACATAATACCTCTTATCTGCAGCCAGCTTGTAATACACTGGATTATCTATCCCTCTAAAGGACATCGTTGGGCCAAGTTGATTACCCTCTGCCGTATGATTGTACACTACATCAAGAATCACCTCCATTCCATTTTCATGAAACTTCTTTACAACATTCTTGAATTCGTTGATTTGATCTCCAGGAGATCTACCTGCGGAATAGGTTATCTCTGGGGAAAAATAGTTGATCGTATTATATCCCCAGTACGTGTTCGTTGTCACACCGTTGAATACATAAGAGTCAATTCTCTGGTGAATGGGCAACAATTCTACGGCATTTATTCCAAGATCCTTGAGGTAGTTTATCATCTGATCGGAATAAAGAGCCAAAAAAGTTCCTCTTATGCTCTCATCTATATCAGGCCTGCGTTTAGTCAACCCTTTGACATGTGTTTCGTAGATCACAAGATCGTTCCATGAGATCAGTGGTTTTTCAACACCTTTCCAGTCGAAGTTATCCTCAAAAACCACGGATTTAGGCATCGTGCTTGAATCATCCCTGTCATCAAATGAAAGGTCAGCATTAGGGTCATTCATCTTATATCCGTTTGTTAATTCTGTAGAGACTACCTCTGAAGAAACAGCCTTCGCATAGGGATCAATCAACAATTTATTTTTATTATACCTCAGGCCGTTCTCCGGGGAAAAAGGGCCGTCCACCCTATAGCCATAGAGTTTTCCTGCACCTACTCCTGGGACGAAAGCCCTCCACATGAACTTGCTTTGACGCTGAAGTGGGTATATCTCCGGGTTTGTGTCGTCATTGTTTTTATAAATTTCTACGTGTATGGAAGACGCATTTTCAGAATAGACTGAGAACAGGGTTCCTCCATCCTTAACAACAGCCCCCTGATCATAACTGGAAGATTTTAGCCTAGAATAAAACGAATCCAGTATTTTCACTCCTTTTAATATGATGTAACTATTGGATTTAACACTTCCGTGCCAAAACAAAATTTAACCATTTGAATTAGCACCGGTGATAGGCTTACGGATATCGAGAAATTAAGTAAAAGGGGAGGATTAAGTGTCCTGAACTAAGATTGAGAACGGATCGATTGCAATCTTCTTCTTCGTTCCTTTCGGCCCTTGCTTTATTATTTGTTGTTTATCAGAGAAGGATATGTAAACTGAAGCTTTTTCGTAATCTATCCTTATTACATTGTTCTCGTAACTCACAGAATATTTGTTGGAAACAATTCTTTTGCGCAAGTTAATCATTTGCTTATAAAACTCAATAAACTGTTTTCCTCTATTGTCTGTTAATTTCCACGATAATTTTGATTTATTGAACGATTCTATGGATGATGGATCCGGTATGTCTACGTTCCAGGAAAAATCCTTAAATTCGTTTATCCTCCCATTTCGGACGATATCTGCGAACCCATTATCCTCTGTTTGAATGAAAAACAGAAATGGATTGGTTTCTCCGTACTCTTCTCCCATGAAAAGCATGGGCGTGAACGGAGAGAGAAGCACGATAGCTGCAAAGAGCCTCGCTTTCAGATCACCAACTAAACTTACAGGCCTTTCTCCAAACGCCCTGTTTCCTACCTGATCATGGTTAGAATCAAAAACAACTAGTTTCCTTCTGCTATCTGCGAAAACTGTTCCCCTGGTTTTCCTCAGATATTTTGAGTACTTTCCATTGTAAAGATAACCATTTTTAAGGCAATCAACGATGTCTGTAAAATTTCCATAATCTTCATAATAGCCCCTGTTTTCTGAAGTTAGATACGAATGTACGCTGTGGTGAAAATCACCATTCCAACTTGCATCAAATCCATACCCACAATCCTCCAGTCTATTTACCATGGCACTGTCGTTCTTATCGTCTTCAGCAATAAGCTTTATTTTTCTTCTCAATTTATGTTCAAGGCTTTTAATTGTAGTAGAAATTTCCTTCAGTATGTGTACAGGCGAGGAATCAAAAATAGCATGTGTTGCATCAATTCTCAAACCATCAAATTTATATTCTTCTATCCAGTATTTTACGTTCTGCAAAACAAATGATCTTACTGCATCTGATCCTGATCCATCAAAATTAAGTGCCTGGCCCCATGGATTAATGTACGATTTAGAAAAATAGTCTCCGAGAATTCCGAGAATGTTACCAAGCGGCCCGATGTGATTGTAAACGACATCCAGAATAACATTTATATTATTCTCATGCAGAGTGTCGATAAATCTACGTAAGTTTTCAGGCCTCCCATAACTATAACTGGGAGCAAAAATAAAGACGCCGTCGTATCCCCAGTTCCTGGTTCCGTATGTCTGGTTCAGCGGCATAAGTTCTATGTGATTTATTCCCAAGTTTACGAAATGATCAACCATCTTTTCTGCAGATTCGTAAGTGCCCTCCTTTGTGAATGTTCCAATATGGATTTCTTCGATTACGACGTCTTTCAAGTCATAGGTTTTCCATTTTTTAACACCTTCATATTCATTCTTTATTATTTCGCTAGGACCTGATATTCCATCAGGTTGAAATCTCGAAGCAGGATCTGGTATTCTTTGGCCATCAGCCAAAAAGTAATATCTCTCACCGGGGGATAGTCTAACATCCGTGCTCTTAAATCCATCCGAAGAACCTTTCATAGGAAATTTGGCTCCGTCCTTCACTCGCAAGACCATCATGTCTTTTATCTTTGGAGCCCAGACATTCATGACAACCTCGTCATCGACAAACTCGTACCCATGATTCACTTATGAGCACCTTCTATTAACACTGAAAAAGGAAAAATTCTGATAATGTTCTCCACTCTAACAGAGTTTCTTACTTCATAAACTTCGTTCGTGAATATGTCTGTAAATTTATGAAGCCCATGGTCATTAAGTATTAGTCGCGTATCTTTCCATACAGTTGACAGAGGAAGGTCTCCGTTTAGAGAGGCAATTTTAATGGGTACTACAACAATCATGGTTTCTTTCTTATAGACGCGACTGAATGCTATAAGGTTGTCTTTGAGTTTTCCATGTATGCTTAGAGGTACGTACTCCCCAAGGAAAACATTACTCCTTTTTCTCAAATTCAGCAGGACATAAGAGGTTAAAAGTTTCAAACGCCCGTTTGATAGATTTTCAAGGAACGCGGAAAAATTGCCCTTTTGATACTGATCTACGACATATTCGAGTTCCTGCGATAGCAATGAAAAATTTGCTGGAATCCTGTTATCTGGATCCGTAAAGAAGTTGTTTGTCAGCTCCGATCCCTGGAAGGTATCCGGAATACCGGGCGCAGTGATCTTAAGTACGTTCTGAGATATTGAATTCAACGACCCGTATGGCTCAATGCGATTGTAGAATTCATTGTAACTCTTTCTGAATTTTACATTGTTCATGGATTTGTGTATGAAACATAGTAACGCTTTTTCATAGATATCATTCTTTTGATCCCAATCTGTATTTGCTCCAGATTCCCTTGCCATTTTTAACATTTGGTTACTCACTCGCTCTTCAAACTTTGAATCCCATTTTGAAGGGTCTAGTGCGAGAAGTATTTGATAAAAATAGTATTCATCATTGTTGCTCGGGAAGTCATTAGTTTTAAATTTCATGTTGTTACTATTCCATAATTGTATGTATTTTTCCCATTCCTCTGGAATCTCTGATATTACGTTGATCTTTGCCCTTAGATCTTCACCAAGTTTTGTGTCATGAGTGGAGAGTG
>JAJYVJ010000095.1 GCA_021792045.1 Thermoplasmata archaeon
GCGGAATTGGCGTCCAGTATGTTGTTGTAGGACATCTCTTTTCCCTGCAAAGGAGTTGCATTAGCAATGCCGTTTGCAGAAAGGTCACTGTAGAGAAAACCCTCCTGATCAGGGTTTTCACCGTACCGCAATTTCCTGCCTCTGAACGATCGTAAAAAAAGTGTTTCAGGAACTTCATTTCCAAAATCCTTTGATAGCGAATTGTAGATGGATATGTCATAATTCGATACCATTGAGAAAGCCTCGAGGGAAAGTCTTCTCCGTGTCTGTTCAGAGATGATCGAGGTTTCCTTAAGTTCCGCAATGATGCTCTCGTACTGAAGTGGCGACGAAAGAACCGCAACACGATCGTAATTCTTTGCTGCAGCCCTGATGAGCGAAACACCGCCTATGTCTATGTTCTCCACCATCTTACTGAGATCATGCGATTTTGCTGCATTCTCGAATGGATAAAGGTTTGCAACAACCAGGTCGAACAGGGGAAAATTAAGGTGCTCCAGCTGACTCAGGTCTCTTTCGCTTTCCGTTGAAAGTATACCGGCAAATACTGCGGGATGTAGCGTCTTGACTCTGCCTCCCAGGAGTTCAGAAAATCCGGTCAACGTTGATGTGTCTTTGTTCTGGACGCCGATCTCGCTGAGATACTTTGAGGTGCCACTTGTTGCATATATCTCGCTAATAAACGGTTTTATAGCATTAACTAGCTCAGAAAGATTCGTTTTGTCATAAACGCTGATTAAAGCTCTCATTAAGTCTTTAACGTAACCTTGCTTAAGTGTTTTTCATTATTACTGTTGATAATTTTTTAATTAAATAGGTAATTTAGCTTGTTGGAATTACAAAAGGTTTATGTTATATTAAAAATGCCTTATGAAAGAGGCAAAATCAATGCAGAGAAATATTTCGGTAGAAAAGATATCTCAAACTACAACAGAATCTCGTGAAGTCGAGATAGTGGAAAGAAAAGGTGTCGGGCATCCTGATAGCATATCAGATGGGATTGCCGAGGCCGTTAGCAGATCGCTAAGCAAGTATTATCTGAAGGAATACGGAAGGATCTTGCATCACAACACGGATCAGGTAGAGGTTGTTGGTGGGCAATCAGCTCCTCAGTTTGGAGGAGGTAAGATATTAGAGCCAGTTTATATCCTTCTGAGTGGCCGTGCTACAACAAAGGTTGGAAACGACAGGATACCTTTCAAGTCGATAGCCATAAAGGCAACAAGGGACTTTCTCGGTTCCAGTTTCAAGCAGCTCGATATTGATTCGGATATAATGATAGACTGTCGCATCGGACATGGTTCTGTCGATCTTACAGAGCTTTATGATACATCAAAACTAAGGGCAAACGACACATCTTTCGGTGTAGGTTTTGCACCCTTTACCGATACAGAAAGACTCGTTTACGAAACAGAGAAATTCCTTAACGGCCCAACAATGAAGTCCAAGGTCCCTGCAATAGGATATGATATCAAATGTATGGGTTTCAGGCAAAAGGATACAATTAACCTTACTATCGCTGCAGCCAATGTCGACAGATATGTTGCTGATGCGAAGGAATATTCAAGTATAAAGGAAGAAGTAAGAGAACTTGTCAAGGATCATGTCTCTCCGCTCACGCAGAAGAACGTAAATGTATTTGTAAACACGGCCGATGAGGAAGAGGGAAAACTCACAGGAGAATATCTGACAGTGACTGGTCTCTCAATGGAGAATGGGGACGACGGATCAGTTGGTAGAGGAAATCGGGTGACCGGACTTATTACGCCTTACAGGCCGATGAGCATGGAGGCTGCTGCTGGAAAGAACCCGGTTACGCATGTAGGAAAACTCTACAACGTTCTTGCTATGCTCACCGCTCAGGATATAGTTCATGAACATGAAGGGGATGTTAAAGAGGTTCATGTGAGGATCGTTTCCCAGATAGGGAGAAGGATCGATGACCCTCATGTAGCCAGTGTACAGGTAATTTATGACAACAATGCCGATGTTTCCAAGATAAACAACGATATAAAGAATCTTGTGGACAACAGGCTGGAAAACATAAACAAGCTCACAAACATGTTCGTCGAGGGAAAAGTATCAGTCTATTAGATCGTTCGCCACATCGTGAAGGCATCAGATGCATCGCTATAGTATGCACTGATCCTTGACGTTATTTCAAAATTAAATTTTTTATACAATTTTATTGCTTCCTCGTTATCTGTTTTCACCTCGAGTCTTACTGCAGAAAAATTTTTCTTCATGCATAGATCGATAAAATTGGTGAGAAGACTTGACCCTATTCCCATCTTCCTGTAGCTTTTCTCGACAGCGATCATCAGTATTCTTGCTTCTGAGGAAGAATATCTAGAACCTATAAGAAAACCAGCAACTTTATGATACACTTCTGCTATAGAGAACCCTTCCGGCCATTCCTCGTAGAGATCGACTATTAATTTTGGGGAATAATATTCAGTAAGTGAATTTTTTGCAATTTCGAGAACCCGGTCTAATTCGTCTGGGTCATTGACCCGGAACGGCCTCAAGAAAACAAAATTTGCATTTGATACACTCACTATTTTCTAAATGATATCTTGTTTATTATCTTTGCTGTTTTATGGCCATGTCTGTTTTGTTCTTTATTTCCATTCTAGATTGTACTATACATAGCAAAAATGTTCAAACTCGCCTTTCTTTTTTGCATGTCTGACCTTCAGGGACTACAATGTATCACATCAATTATCTCTTCTTTCGAGTAGGGCTTGATCCCAAGATAACAGAGATCCTGGCTTTAGAAATAGTTGAGTTGAAGAAATGAACGAACAAATAACTCATTAAGCCAACATCGTTCTCATCTTTCCTCCGCTGAAAGTTTATTAATCTTCCTTCTAAACTGTTATTATCGGGGAAAGGGCGAATCATACTTTCCTGAAAAAGTAAATCATGGCCAGTATACCATAAATCGGTATTAACAGCAAAATTATAAAAACGAACCGAAATCCAACTGCATAACCGATTGGAATCAAAATTAATGGTGCCGCTATGTGTCCAAAAGAACCAATTGAACTAAATTCCCAGATACCTTTTGCAACATATCCTTCTGGGTATATCTTTCTGGGAATAGAATATATCATGGCCACGACAAAGGCACCAAATTGTGTCAGGAATATTGCCAGCAATAGTGAAAATCCAACGAGTTTCATTGAAAGAAGTATAAATCCCGGAATGGATATAGCAAAGCCCGCTGCACTAACAATTATCAATGATCTATAACCAGAGGCCCTATCATATAATAAGTAGGATGCCAATCCACCTATTATAGTTGATATCGCTGCCCAAATCCCGAACACACCCATTGCGCCGAGGATATCTTTCGGATCATATTGACCAAGATATTCCGGGATTATCGTAGCCATTATGAGATTCACAGTCATTGTCATCCAGAGAGCACCCATAACCCACGTCACAGGCATTCTCATTGTCGTTCCCTTCTTTTCGTGTTTTAGCACCAACATCTTTTCTCTATTTCTGCCTAAGAGGAAGATAAATGGGACAAGCATGACTATTGATAAGATCCCCATTATGAAGTATGCGACAAAAGGATCCAGGCTTGTTAAGAAAGGTATCGACGAACCCAACGTCACACCGGTAGGAATACCGGATATAGCAAATGTACTCGCCAGTATTCTTGTGCGTTCCGAATAAACATATGAGAAACTGATTGAGAATATCTCCATCAGTATCGTCGCGGAGCCCTGAACAAATCGTAAAAGAAGGATTATTGGCATGGACGTAACAAATGGCATTAGCACAATACTGACGGAAACTATTATGATTACAATCGTTGTGGTAAGAGTAATATTCCTATGATAACGGAAGAATCTGCCAAGAATCTTTCCGGCTGGCATACCGATGAAATACACCAGCGTACCGAGGTAGAAAAGTTCATCAGAATTGGTATCTGTGATTCTGGAGAAATAGGGCAGAAATATAACAAATGAAGAAAGGGAAGATAAAAGTATTGCAGCAAGAACAAAACCGGCTATAGGTAGTAAAATTGCGTTTCCTTTCGGTGTTTTCATGCTTTTAATGAATTCATTATTGTCCTGCACCTCAAGATAATGCTCAGTATTATTATGAAAACGCGGGGTAACATATTGCCATATTGCCAAAATATGGAATTAACGAAATACCTTAAATTTATATGGCTTGCTAAGATTCATTAGTTATGAGTTTATTGCTCCGCCCTTTCCATCTTTATCTTCCTAATCTCCCTGTTGTAAGCATCTGCTATTTCTGATAGAGTTATTGTTCCAAGCACTTGTCTGTTCTTTTCATGATTAATCACTATAAGTTTTCCATCTGCAGACCGCGTAAGAAGATCTAGGGCTTTGTGTATATTCGCATCATCCTCAATTGTGATCGGATTAGGGTTCATTACGTCCTTCACCTTGAGCATTGAAATATTCGCGTCCTGTTTGATGTGCTCTATAGAAAGGGCGCCCTGAAGCATGCTGCCGGACTGTACTACTATCATCTTTGTCCGAGTGGATCTTAATTTTTCAAGTCCATCCCTCAACGAATCGTTTTCTTCTACGTACGGGTATTCTCTATTCATGGCGTCTCTCACAGAAATCTGATCCATTACGGGCGTTTCATATTCCAGCTTATGTGCTGGAGACTGGGATCGATTGAGCACCTGTGCACTGTATATTGAGTACTTGGAGCCGGAGACAAAATACGATACTACTGTAGAAAGCATAAGAGGAAGAAATAGTGCAAATCCCCCTGTCATCTCTGTGCCCATTATCATCACTGAAATTGGTGCCTTCGAGATTCCTCCAAAGAAAGCGATCATTGTAACTATCGTTATCTCTGTAACATTCAGGTAGGGGAAGAAAGGATGGATAACTATACCAATTGCTGCACCCATGAAAGCCCCTGTGACTATTCCCGGAGCAAAGACGCCTCCAGATCCTCCTGATCCTATGGTGAAAGAGGTTGCAATAATCTTCATGAAAAAAAGAACTATTAGTATCCACAAAGGTAGCAAAACAAGATTATCAAGGAAAATCTGTTGAATCCAACCATAACCAAGGCCCATTACTTCCGGGAAGAATATTGCTATAATACCAACTATAGCTGCACCTATTGCAGGCCTGAAATATTTAGATACTTTCAGTTTTTTAAAGAGACCTTGGATACCATAAAAAAACTTGACGTAAAGGATTCCGCCTGCACCTGCGAGGATCCCTATGCCTGCATAAACCAAAAGAGCCTCCGGGTGAACGAATCCAAGATAAGTTGTTGACGGAATAAGGAACAAGGCCCGATATCCAAAGACGTAGCCAAATATGGAGTAACCTGTGACGGAGGCTATGATGGATGGAACCAAAGCCTCAACCTCGAAATCCTGCCGGTAGAGAATTTCTGTGCTTAACAGGGCACCTCCAAGAGGTGCCATGAATATGCTTCCAATACCTGCCCCTATGCCCGCCGCCATGGCAATTCTTCTATCCCTATCGGAAAGTCTGAAGAGATCAGAGGCAAAGGATCCAAACCCCGCAGCGATCTGTGCGGTTGGGCCCTCCCTTCCGGCGCTTCCTCCAGAGCCAATCGTTATCGCGGAGGAAACAAGCTTGACAAGAGGGATCCTCCTCCTTATCTTTCCTTCATTGTTATGGAACGCACTTATCGCAGCATCTGTCCCATGTCCTTCGGCCTCTGGAGCAAAGCGATATACAATGAATCCAGAGATCAGGCCACCGGCAACCAGCGACACTGGAATAAGGTACCACCTGTAATGGTCTATGGTATACAGAGGAGTTGATGCGGTTATTCCAAGGCCAGATTTTGGCGGAGAAAAACCGGTTATTCCGGTAAGCATAAAATGAGTAACCAGCAGGATCGAATAATACAGGGCAAGGCTTCCAACTCCCGCTATTATTCCAATAAATACACCGAGGATGACCCATTTACCGACGGCGCTTTTGATCATAAAATTATGTAGTGTCTCAATTACACCGACGGAAGAAATAGATTTGCGCAACTCGTAATGAATATATCTTGGCGCAATAAAATATTTTGCAGCATAAAGTTACTGTAGTAAACAAGGAACTGCTGATCTTCCAATTGTTGAATGGGCATAGTTGAATAACAAGGATTTAATGTCCGTCTAATGCTGAATATTGGTGTCATAGGTGGAAGCACAGCGGAGAAAAAATATCTGGAAATAGCCGAAAAAATTGGACGCTTGCTCGCATCCAGAAATGTTGTAGTAATATGCGGAGGAAAAAATGGCGTGATGGAATCGGTATCCCGCGGAGTTCATGACGCAGGTGGAATTGTCGTGGGCATCCTTCCAGGATTGTCGACTTCGGAGGGCAATGCGCACCTGACTGTAGCTATTCCAACTGGGATTGGTTATGCAAGAAATTTCCTTATAGTGCGTGCTTCCGATGCGTTGATAGCGATAGATGGGTCAACCGGAACGCTCTCTGAGGCTTCATTTGCCCTTACAGAAGGAAAATCAGTTGTTTCAATCAACACACACATTGAGATAAAACTTAAGAATGGGGATGGTAAACTC
>JAJYVJ010000096.1 GCA_021792045.1 Thermoplasmata archaeon
ACCATTCTCTTGTACCTGACAAATATATCTGCAGGAAGGTAGGCTCCTGCTATGTGGCCCAGATGAAGCGAACTGTTTGCGTATGGAAGCGCACTGTTAACCAGAATTCTCAAATATTGTTTCACCCGACACTGCATTGTAATGCAGGATAATTATTTCTCCCTTGAAAGAGTGTGTTTTAAATTTCTTTTTGGTTAGAATTTAATTATCGCGAATCCTGTTCCTCCACCACCACCGTTGCTGGAAATGCCAATGATTTTGGTAATGTAGGGATTTATAATTCCTTGCATTGGATTCGACTGCTTCATTTCATTGAACCCTTTCTGATTTATGGACAGAGTGAGATTGATGTACACAGTTTCATTCAAACCATCGAGATTTGTTATATTGTACCGGATATAGTTGCTCGTAACAGCTAACTTTGGATAATAATAAACCGGTGTCTTAGAACCGTTTGCATAGATTATGTTATAAGTTGCATTGTCGAACATGGAGATTTCAGTGGTGTTTGTCCATGTGTTTGTTGTATTGTTCAATGGCGATACATCAAACAAATAAATCGAAGTTGAGTTTGTTATAACCATGAGTTCAGTCGTTATAGTATCATTAGAATTATAGATCGGGGCCATTTTGGATTCTGGGGAGGAGTTCACCTGTTTTCCGTTTATATCAAGCAGTGTGACGTTAAGGTAGCCTTTCTCCGAAAGAGATACGTTCGCAGAGGTTTTCTCTATAGTAAAATAGGTCATTCCGGCGAATACTAACAGCACAACCACAGCAATGGTCATACTAATGCTCTTTGACATCATCGTAAATCAGGACGACATCATGGTTAGATATAAAATGCTTTTCAATTACTAAGTAGTTAGTTATTGACTAACTATTAATACATAGTCGCTATTTCGGGACGATTACAAATGGTTCAGTATAAGTGGGTTGCATTGTCAAACACAACTATTGGCGTTTTGATGGCTTCGATCAATGGAACGATCATGTTAATTTCGCTTCCTGCGATATTCAGGGGTATCAACCTAGATCCATTTGATTCGTTTGAATATTTGCTCTGGATTCTGATGGGATATATGGTTGTTACTGCAGTTCTTCTCGTAACTGTAGGGAGGCTCTCGGATATTTTTGGGAGAGTGCGTTTATTCAACTTTGGTTTTCTTATATTCACTATAGGCTCAATATTGTTGTTCCTCACTCCTAATTTGATTCCAGCTAAAGGGGATCCAGAAGCTATGGGCTTGATCATTTTCAGGATGATCCAGGCGGTCGGAGCTGCTTTCCTGTTTGCAAATTCCGCAGCAATAATAACTGACAGTTTTCCGTCAAGTGAGCGTGGAAAGGCAATGGGTATAAATCAGGTTGCAGGTCTTGCAGGGTCCCTGATAGGTCTGATACTGGGAGGTTTACTTGCTGCGATTAACTGGAGGTACGTATTTCTGGTTAGCGTACCGGTAGGTCTTCTTGGAACTATATGGTCATATGCAAAATTAAAAGACAATGCGGTCAGGCATTCAGATCAGAAGATAGACGTACCTGGGAACGCAACTTTTGCAGGAGGCTTGACACTGATACTGCTAGGAGTAACCTATGGCTTGATGCCGTACAACGGATCAAGCATGGGATGGGGCAATCCATGGGTAAGGCTTTCAATGATAATTGGAGTGATCCTTCTCGTAGCTTTCATCTTCATAGAACAATATGTGGATCAACCTATGTTCAAGATGAAACTCTTTGAATTAAGGGCATTTTCCGCAGGAAGTTTTGCAGGCCTTCTTCAGAGCATGGCTATGGGTGGAGTAATGTTCATGCTTATAATTCTCCTACAAGGAATATGGCTGCCGCTTCACGGGTATTCCTACAGCAGTGTGCCGTTCTGGGCTGGGATTTATATGATACCGATGATGCTTGGGTTTGCTGTTTTGGGTCCGATAAGTGGAGCGCTCTCTGATAAAATGGGAGCTCGGTTCCTGACTACTCTCGGGATGATAGTTTCTGCTGTGGCTATGATATTTCTGAGTCTTCTTCCATACGATTTTGTCTACTGGGAGTTTGGAGTTACACTTTTTGTCTTTGGTTCAGGTATGGGGCTGTTTGCCGCACCTAACATTGCCGCAATAATGAACTCACTTCCTCCGCACGATCGTGGAACCGGATCTGGGATGAGGACAACACTTCAGAACACAGGCCAAACCACGAGCATGGGGATATTCTTCACTATAGTTTTACTTGTTCTGGCTACCACAATGGCTGGATCGTTCAGATCCGCATTAACTTCAGTCGGTGCCCAGGTTCTGGTTCCAGTATTTGATAAAATTCCGCCAACCTCAGCTCTCTTCTCAGCTTTCCTTGGTTATAACCCAATGAAGACGATAGCCTCTTCTCTCCCTCCGGCATTCCTTTCCAACATTGCCCCAGGTACCCTCACGACTCTATACGGTAAATACTGGTTCCCACATGCTTTGGCACCCGCGTTCATGGGTGCCTTGCGAATGTCCTTTTATGTTGGAGCTGGCATACTTGTTTTGGCCGCAATACTATCTGCTATAAGGGGAAAGAGATATATTCACGGAGAGAACAACGAAGATGTTTTTGAAACAAATGAAGATCTAAAGAAAGACAGTACTACAATGGAAACTCCAAGCACCAGCACTGAAGCTAAGATTCCTAACGCAGATCCTCAGATGGCAATGGATTCTGGTAATGATGAAAGAGCTGATCGATCCGTCGTGAATATATATACAAAGGACCACAATGTTATCATTGATGACCCGCCCAGCGGCATGGGCGTTGTAAAAGAGTCACGAAAGGCAAAGACGAGAAACTCCACATCCAAGAGCGGAAAGAAACGCAAAGCTCAGAAGGCGAGTTCAAATAAAAGGAGCAGCAAAAAAACTGCATCCAGGGGTAAAAAATGAACAGAGATCAGAGTGACGAATTCATGGAAATATGGACACTTATTTCCGGGGTCACTAAAAATGTTAAAAGAATAATAAAACAGGAAACGAACAACTTTGCGCTCAAGTCCTTTGAGATAAGGATACTTGGGATCCTTAAGGATCTTGGAAATGCACCTATAAACGTGATCGCTGAGGAGCTGGACGTGTCCGGTGCATGGATAACCGGGGTAGTGGCTGAAATGGAAAGCAGAGGCTACGTTATGAAGAAAAAGAGCACTAATGACAAGAGGATAGTTATGGTTTCCATTACTCAGAAAGGAAAGAAGGCTGTTGAGGAAGGAAACAAGCTTTTCAGACAGATACTTGAAAAATCTCTGAGTGACCTAAGCGAAGAAGAGCTCTCGCAGATGAAAAGGATCTTAGAAAAAATAAACCATTCATCCGAAGAAATGAGTGCCGGTTGGAATGCAATACCCCAGACTTTCAATAAACTGAAAACTATAAAAAAGTGAAATAGAGGGTACTATTGCGAAATTGCGAATTTTATCCTCGCAACGATCATGTTTTTATCGAGATGAGAAAGAAAATAACCGAGACGCGGCCCCTTCTCCTTTCCTATTAGAACCCTATAAAAGAGTGCGAAGCCATATTTAGGATCGTAATTACGGTTTTTTATTGCTTCATGCAACAAATTGTGCAATGTATCTGCATCCCATGGTGCGCCATTAAGTCTCGAGAGAAATTCTTCAAGTAGTTTTTTCTCACCTTCATTCAAAACTATGGGGGAGGTTTCTTTCAGCACACTAAATTTCACCTCTTCCGGAGCATAATTTTGCAACCAGTTTCTGGCGGTATTGACCATTTTATGGAATGACTCTCCAATTTTGTCCGCATCAATGCCACTTCTCTTGAGGGCATCACGGAGAGTTGACTCCTCGGGATATATCTGCAAGAGTGTTATCAGGTGTCTGAAGCTAATGAATTCTGCTTCATTTTCTGGTCCGACCCTGCTTAACTCATAAATCCTGGATGCATCGGGATTGTTGCTCTTCTCTTTCCCGAAGTATACTTCCCTGTACTTCTCATATTCGTCAGCAAGATTGAGTATCCCAAGACCGGGATCAAAATCTATGTGCCTGGCTGGCTGAATACGTGCTATGAGAAATCTGAGCAATTCTGGCGGAGCCGATTCAACGAGTTCCCTTGCAGGGATTGCAATGCCCGTTGAGGAATGCATAGCGCCCTTTCCTTTTAGCATGATCCTCTCATAAACAAGAGGTTTCGGAGGGTTTATACGATATATAAGTGTCGCAATTTCCTTTCCTGTATCATAAGAACCGCCAGGCGCACCGTGATCTTTGCCGAATGGCTCAGCTGTAACTGAGAGAGCGTACCATTTTGCTGGCCACTCTATCCTCCATGGAAGTTTGCCCTGATCTCTCCCTATGTCTGCAGTGCCAGAATAACCGCATTTGCAGGTATATTCGACGTACGGATATTTGTAGGAAACCATCGTTGTTGTATTGATGCGTCCACAGGACGCACAGATAGCATTGTATGGAGCCCAGGATGGTTCGAGTTCCCTGCCTGAGATTTCCCTCAGAATCCTCGCTATCCTCTCACTATTATTGAGTGCTATGTCAATAGCCTTCATCAGAATACCATCCCTGTAGAGTTCTGATGATCTTATGACTCTGGGATGAACATTTATAATGTCCAGGGTTTCAATAAAAGGCCTCAGAAAGTAATCGGAATAGCTACCATTACCATCCGGAGCTGGTATCCGATATAACGGCATTCCGACATATCTTGAATATGATTGATCAAGGAAAGGATATACCTTTCTTAGTGGATCCATATCATCGCAAAGATAGAGAAGCTCCGATTTCATGCCTGCATCTTCAGCAGCCTGAAAAATAAACGCCCCTGTAAGAATCTCCCGCATGTTTCCTACGTGAATTGGCCCTGAAGGAGATATCCCGGTTGAGATGATCTGGTCTCCGGGATAGAGATCTTTGGTAAATGCGTCAGCCCAATGCATTGTGTTAACCCGCTTAACCTATGAGATTCGTTCTTATGAGCGATCTTACTCTTACATCGGAGACCTCATCGCTCTGTAATTTAGACGCAAGGACAACACAGAGTGATGGTTTGCCACCCTCATTTTTAACATCGAGTATTGCCCTCTTAAGAGTCTCACCTGTGCTCACAACGTCATCAAGTATCACAACTGATTTTCCACGCACACTTGCAAAATTACTGCTGAAGAACCCTTCCTTCCTGGACGGATGTGGCCTGTAGACTATCAATTCCTTGTCCATGAAATAAGAGACCATTGTAGCATATGGGATACCATTTATCGTAATGCCAAGGATTGCATCGACTTCAAAGTTATTCTTTTTTGATTCTTCCTCTATAATGTCCGTAATGACTTCTGAAACCGCACTTATCCTGTTGCCGGTAACGCCGATAGATCTCCAGCCGATCTTCACATCCTTAACTTTTGTTTCTTTGAAAAACTCCTTGCTAAGGAGCCAAGTCACAGTCCCTACAGAAAGATGCAGCTCCGTAGATATCTCCTTATCCGACATGCCCTTGTTTTTCATGTCAAGAGCTCTCGAATATAATTCTTCTATACTTTTCATAATTTAATCTCCAGTTTTTTCTATTTCCTTGAATCACAATATTATTCTATCATTTTAATTTTGGTATAGTTTTATCTGAATTACCAATCTCAGCTTTTATTCTTTCTGCAATCTCATCTAATTCATCATCAGAGGCAGAATTCCTGGCTCTCCACCCGATTTCTCTGCCACAGAATCGTGGAATCAGGTGGACATGATAATGAAATACCTTCTGATTTGCGCAGGTGCCATTGTTCTGCCCAACGTTAATCGCATCAGCATGGAGCGCCCTAATCACTGGGAGACATAATAACTTGGACACCCTGTGGACCTCAAGATAAAGATCGTAATCGATATCTAATATGTTTTCGTAATGGCTTTTGGGAATCACGAGAACATGGCCTGGTTCGACAGGAAATTTATCCATAAATGCCAGTACGTTTTCATTCTCATAAATTACAAACGCATCCCTTTTCTTTATTACGTTCTGGCAGAACACACAGTCTTCGCTAAGCATGACCCGTTATAATACGCATAAATAAATTACTTCACAAAAAATATGTTTCAGGAGGCAGTTTGATGAAAAATAACAGTTCAGTCTCCAAGTTCTTTTATTTGCTTTTTGGAAAATAGCGTCTCTTTGAGCTCCTTGTCCAAGGCAGGATCATGCCTTCTCAGCCATTCTAACAACAACACTGCATGTTCCTTCTCATCGTCACGATTATGCTCCATGACATGCTTCAGATCGCTGTCCTTTGTGGCATCAGATCTTTCGTCGTAAAACATCATTGCCTCTATTTCTTCAATAAGGGATTGCCTCGCCCTGCTTAAATCCCTTATTTTTTCGCTTAAATCTTCCGCTACTTCGTATCTTGGCATTTTATCACCATATGTATAGTTTAACTTAAGTTATAAATCCATGTCCTAATTATTGTTATCGCCATATATTGCTTTACATAAGGATGACATTTTTTCAGTCTTATCTATATCCCCAAATAGAGAATGGGG
>JAJYVJ010000097.1:0-4976 GCA_021792045.1 Thermoplasmata archaeon
CTCCTACCAAGAGCCTGATAAAAGAAGTTGGATGAGAATGGCAAATCATCATCTGGGGAAATAAATTCTTTAGAATTATGTGCTCTGTTAATAGCCGCAACAACAGAAGGAATCTTTGCAATCAAGTCTATGCTGATACTTTTCTGGGTTTCGAGGTCCGGTTCAATGGACCTATTGTCGCGTGCCCCAATAAAAGAAATCACTGTGCGGAGGGCAGACATTGGATGTGTATCCTTCAAATCCCTTATCAGGTTCAGAGTATCGTTATCAAGTTGCCGTTTTTTTCTCAGAGATGATGAATAGTTTTTGTATTGTTCCCTGTTTGGCAGTTCGCCATTCAAAAGGAGATAGGAAACTTCTTCGTAATCACAATTTTCTACTAGCGTGTTTACGTCGTAGCCACGGTAGACCAGTTTTCCAGCAAGCCCATCAACATAGCCAACACTGGATTCTGCTGCAACAATACCTTCGAGACCTTTAGAGAATCGTACATTTTCCTGATCTGATGCCGACATTTAAATCAACTCTTACATTATAGTATCTAAATTAATTAAGCCTTCCATGATATTTGATAAAATCTCCCCTTGGTCCAGCAGAATGGAGTTAACAACGAACACGACACCTACGTTTTCTAACAATAAAGGTTTATATACGATACTTACGTAACGATGTTATGGGTACCAAAGATCAGGAAAATAATGCTGTCCTGTTGAAAAGCATTCTCGGCGACTTAGTTGAATCTGTTAAACTTTCTGATGGATACAACAACTGCTTGAATGAATATACTTCCCTAACTGAAACAAAACAGGGTTACCCGACAAAGGAAAAAAAATTATCGGACGACCTCGAAAAGATTCTTAAGACCTATTATGAAAGGGAAAAGATTGAGATATTTCTTCCATACAAGAACAAGATTTCGGGTTTCCTGGATTCCACACTTGGTGACTACCTTTCTTCCCTTATGGCTAATATCGATAAACAGATATCAGATAAACAGCGGGAATGCGACGGCTACGTTCAGAAGACTAAGACGATATTACAGAATTTCCTTATGATTGATCCGTTTGCGATAGATTCTTCTGAGATAGTATGTCAGTTTTCCGATAGTAAATACAGCGCAAATCAAACAATTAACTGCAAAAACAACATAGAGTACCAATATTCTCTTGACGCTTCACAGGTTGAATTTTTAAGGAATAAAGTTACAGGCTCGAAACTTTCAAAGGGATTGCGAATACCCGTAAGGGCAGGTAAGAAATGGTTGAGCAAAAAAATTGCACTGGATTTTGAAAAATTCGACCCGTATTATCTAAGCAAAGCTATCCTGACGCAGGATTTACTGACACTTGAATTCCAGAATGACGAGATGGCTTCAAAAATAATTATTGAAAGCGCTCAAACGATCAAGAAGGAAATGAAGGTGCTCTACAAAGACGAAGTGCAGAGTGTAGAGGTTACTGGCAATCAGGATCTTCTTAGCGGCCTTAATCTGGATGCTATCCATTCAATTGCCAACCAACTCGAACTCGGCATTAATTTCATTTCGAAGTACCGAGTATCACTTCTCTCTTTGAAAGTGAAGAATGTGGAGATACTCACGTCCTTGAAGACCTTTGATTTCCTGTATGCTGGCTGCCAGAATTTATCGAAACAGCTGAGTTCGCTTGTTGTGGGCATTCTATCTGGAGCAGAAATACCTGGGACAGACGAAAATAACACCATTACAAAAGATTACATAAGTCAGAGATTATCTTTGCTTGGTCAGAGATCCTCCCTGATAAGTCCCCTGCTCGGCGTTCCCTCGGTCTCAATTATAAAAGATACAAAGAAAAAAAGCCAGGGTCGACCTTTAAATTTAAAATAAGATAAAACATCTCCTTACTGAACAACTAAATGTTACTCCCTGTTCTATTGAGACGCGTAAGGAAGATCCTGAAAAGAGGGATCGGTGCTGCAGCTTTGGCCTCGATCATAGTCATAATATACGCTACTTTTTCTGAATACTTTATAGAGCGGAATCTACCTGGGTCTGGCATACACTCGTTGTTTACGAGTTTATGGTGGACTATGCAGACTATAACGACGGTTGGGTATGGCGATACTCCAGTCGTCGGATATCTTGGTCGAACAAATGCAATATTCATAATGATTTTCGGTATTGGGAGCCTGGGATTCATGTTGAGTTCCCTTGCGGCGAGTTTGATAGACAATAACTTGAAGAGAAGATTGGAAGGTGTTATCGTGAAAGAAAAGAATCATGTTATAATATGCAATTACGATTCAACGGGTAAGCAAGTAGTGCTTGATCTTATGGAAAAGGGCTATCCAATCGTTATGCTTTCGGACACAGAGATAAAGGATCGAGAACTGGACTTTGACTATGTACGAGGAACCGCCCTGAACGAAACAGATCTGAAGAGGGCCGGAATAATGAAATGCAATTCGGTCATATTGCTTGCAAGCAAGCTAACTGAAAGCAGGGAGGCCTCCGAAATAGATGCTCTCACGATAGTTGCCGGGATGAAAATTAAAAAAATAAATCCAAAGGTCAATGTAATAGCCGAAATATTGACTCCGGAAAGCGCTATTAATGCCAAGGATGCCGGCATAGATGAGGTCGTTGTCAGGGGTGCACTTTCTTCGTCCGTCATATCAAAATCCGTGTTTACACCGGGAATGTCTGACTTGCTTTTGCAGATACTTTCCGGAAAAAACGACATAGATATCAAGGAGATAGATGCAGCACAGTATAGGGACAAGAACTTCAGCGATGTACAGAAGATCTTTCACTCCGAAGGTAAGTTCATTGTGGGATTCAGAATCGCATCTGACATATTTGCAAAAATTCCCAAGGAAGGATTGAAAGGGTGCGATTCGATAATATACATGGAAAGATCCGTAACCAAATAAATTACGATCGTTTTTGTTCAGCAGGCTTAACTTCCGTAGCCTTCATTAGCTTGTTCATACTTATATAGCTGGAGTTAAATCCCTCACTTCTCAACTTACTTGCTACGAAGGCACTCTGGAGACCTTTCTGGCAATAGAAAACGTAATTTCTATTTGATCCGTGCTCCTGAACGAAATCCTGGATCTTGTCTGCAGGGACATTGAAGGAACCGGGAAAATGCCATCCCCCGAACTGTTCCTTTGACCTGAGATCAACAATTATAGAATCTGGTTTAGGTTCCGATGTATCAAATTTATCTGCTTCAAACTGTGTCAACAGATCGTCTATCTGACTCCCATGATATGTCTTTCTAGAACGGATGATAGCCGAAAGATCGCCAAAGCGATCCATATCACCATTTATTTCCCTTGGTTCGGAAGTTATTACCGCCTTGCTGCTGAAAAGTGCGCAGAATTCACCATGGGTATCCTCGACGTAGGTACCAATCTTACGAGCCAAGCTCGTGGTTTCATCCTTGTCAAAACCTATAAGGGGACGATAGATCGGAAAATCTATCGTTGCGTTTATAGATAGGAGGTTATCTGGTGTCTGCGAAGATACCTGCCCAAGAGATTCGCCGGTAACTATACCCTTTGCACCTACTTCCTTTGCGATTGATTCTGCTATTCGATAAAGTATACGTTTGAAAGTTAGACCCGGAACTCTGTAATTAGGGGCGTAGGCCAGTTCAGTAACAACCTTTGTCCCATCCACTATGTGTATCAGCGGATCCGTGCCATATGACCACTCCTTGGCAAGTGGCCTTACGGCTCTCAGGAAATCAACAGTATCAACAGGATGTGCAAGAGCCAGGAAAGCAAAGTCGACCGGTGATCCTCTCTTCATTATGAACCAGCTCGCAACCGGTGAATCTATACCACCAGAAACAAGGGCCACTATCCTAGATTCTGATCCTAGGGGCAATCCTCCTGGACCGGGAATAATTTCTGTGAATGTATAAGCAACACGATCCCTGACTTCTATGTAAATCGCGACATCAGGATTTTCAAGATCGACGCCTGCTGAGAATGGAAAAAGTTCGTCTCCTGCTTTTATGCTTAGCTCTCGCGATCCAAAAGAGTGTGTTCCAGTGCATCTGGCCCTTATCGCAAATTTCTTCCCAGCAACAATGGAAGAATAGGTACCTGAAACTTTTTCGGTCAGATCCTCAAGATTCGCAAATTCGAAGCGATTAACATGGGAGTAGGATTTTACTCCAAATGTATGAGAGAGAGAAAAATTCACCACGCTTTCTGGACCATCGGATTCCACGAAAATGCGCCCTCTTTCCGAATGTATCTCCGCTCTGCACCCATTTGATTCCAGGGCTTTTAGTATATTTCGTTTCAGAATGTTTTCCATACGTTTTCTAGCATAGTCCCCTTTAAGGCCGATTTCTGAGTACCTGACAAGAGTATACATTTAAGATATTACCTTCCAATTGTGCATTTCATTCAGCATCGATTTGATCAAGGGAATCGATGTAATTTCCAACAAATATTGGTTCCTCCTTTATAATCCATTTCCTAGCAGTAGCCTCTCGCAATTTTCCAGTGACATGAGACCATTTTATTAGGTCATCTACCTCATACATGACTACAAACTCCTGATCTCCAAGACCAAACGAGTAGGTCGTGAAGGATCGAATCCCTTCGTTCTCTGGATTTGTAGTGGCCATTCTTATGTGTTCTTCCATGATCTCCTTTCGCTCGTCATATGGAATTAGGTACCATTCAGGAGTCTTACTCATTGGATAAGCGACAAAGTGCTTAAGCGGGTCCTGGTCGAACACATTCTCAGGTTGCTTTCCCTTATGAAGATAAGGAGAGACTTCATATATTGATATAAGACTGTAGCTTAGGTACCCAAACTCACCAAGACTTTCCTGGATATTATGTTTTAGAAGCTGCACACCTTCAGCATTCCTTGCAGAACCCCAGAACAATATATCAGCATCATGCCTGGAACAGGTGTAAAGCTTGAGATGGTTCATTTTTTTTCTTATGCCTGAAAAGATCAAAGAAGC
>JAJYVJ010000097.1:5076-6523 GCA_021792045.1 Thermoplasmata archaeon
ATACGCGAAGGCATGACATAAAATATCACGCTAATTGGATAATATTATATAACTGGATCAGCATGTTATTTTATGGATAACGAAAACCTGTTTGACTCAATAAACTCTATAGAATTTTATGTAGGATCAGCCAGGCAATGGGCTTATTACCATGAAAAAGCCTTTGGTTTTAAACTAAATGCCTATGCAGGCCCTGAGACCGGAATAAGGGATCGGGTGTCCTACCTTCTCAAACAGGGAAACGTAAGGCTTACTTTCACGAGTTTCCTTGGTCCTGATACACCGATAGCAGACCATGTGAGATTGCACGGTGACGGGGTAAAGGATATTTCAATGACAGTGGAGAACCTTGATAATACATTGGAGTTCCTGAAACAGAAAGATGTTGTTAAGATTAGATCTCAGCAAAATATAAAAACAGGCAATGGAACCCTGAAAAAAGCGGAAATTTCAGCCTATGGTGAGACGATACACTCACTTTTGGACACCGGGGAATACGAATCTGATGTACCACCTGGTTTTGAGCTGATGGATATTGAAAACAAATCGACCGGCCTTCGTAAAGTCGATCATGTGGTTGGAAACGTTGAAGAAAATAAGATGGACCCATGGGTAAACTATTACATAAAAGGGATGGGTTTTAATCAGCTAATCAGCTTTGATGACAAACAAATAAGCACAGAATATTCAGCTCTGAAGTCGAAGGTCGTTCAGTACGGAGACGGTAAGATCATTTATCCACTAAACGAACCTGCGATAGGCCTCAAAAAATCACAGATTCAGGAGTACCTTGACTATTACAACTCACCTGGTGTTCAGCACATTGCACTATCTACAGATAATATAATTAAAACTGTGAGCGAACTGAAAAAGAACGGCGTAGAATTTCTCTATACCCCTCCTTCCTACTACGAAACTGTGGAGGAACGTGTTGGTAAACTTGACGAAAAGGTCGATACTCTTAGAGATCTCAATATTCTTGTAGATGTTGATGAGCATGGATATCTGCTTCAAATTTTCACAAAACCAATAGGAGATAGGCCAACGTTCTTCTACGAAATCATACAGAGAAAAGGGGCCAGATCATTCGGTGCTGGAAACTTTAAGGAGCTCTTCAGATCAATAGAAAGAGAACAGGAAAGAAGAGGAAATTTGTAAAAGGTGCACAATGAAAATTGCGAGAGTTATTTCTGAAAAGACACAGCACACTGTTGTAGAGAAGGGTAATGACTTCTTTGATTTCGCAGACATGTACGGGACCAAACTAACGGACGATAACTACTTCGATGTAATTATGAACAAAGACTTTACAGACATTACGCAGCAAACCGACACACTTCGTAGGGTTGCTCCAGATTCCTTTCTTCTTCCGATTCCGAAGATCGGCCAAATAAGAGACTTCTATGCCTTTGAAGAACATGTGAGAACAGCGAGGAAATTACGCGGG
>JAJYVJ010000098.1 GCA_021792045.1 Thermoplasmata archaeon
CTTATTTTCTATACTCTTCCTCTTTCTCTCAAGATCCCTCTTTCCCAGTCCCATATTTATATAATATATTCCCTCTATAATTTGTTTTGCCCGAGGATGGATGACATAGAGAATAAAAGAACAATTCCTCAAATCAAACTTGAATTCTTCCTTGAATTTCAATTCCAAAAAAAATTAACGGTGTAAATAAAAGCTTAAAAACAAAGCTTCTTGTGCAAAGTATATCGACAATAGTCGTAATACCATTCAGCAAAGTATTAATATGTGAAATCATTGGTTTCTATAATGTCAGACACAAACATCAAAAATAGTTATTCTGATGCTGTTAGAGGTAAGAATCTTGGTCAGACTAAGAATTTAACTCAAATAATCGGAGAATATTCACAACAGAATAAAAATAAGGTGTTTCCAGTCTCGAAACCTGACGATGAGCTGAGCCATTATTATTATCATGGAAATGCGGATTAACCCTTCCTTAAGTTTTAGTATCAAGGCAATATGCTGAGATCTACAAACAGAATTCCCAAGATCAAGCTTTTACTTGACCCCTATGCTGTTAAATTCATAATCATAAACGACCATTACCTGTGCTTCAGGATCAATATTTCTGACATTTTGAATGATCTGGCGTGCGTTTTTCATATTATTTGAATATGAGACGGCAATGCCATTTCCTTTGTCCGATATAATAAGCAAAGTATGATCCCCCAATAAGGGAATGATCTCATCGATATTGGGAGAAATAAGGGAAAACAAAGTTATATCTATCTTGTTTAAATCTAATTCAGCAATTGCGTATATGACATGATCTTTCTCCATAAGATCTACGCGTCTCTTTACAAGCGAGTTTTTAATTTTTAGCTCATTGGCAATATCTGCAATTGGCATTCTGGGATCTTTTGATAGCATCGAAATTATTTTCCTGTCCAGGTCGCTTATGTGCATTTTAAGGGGCCTTTGGGGTGGAATATAACGCATGACCGGTTCACCCATCTTCTTCACGGCTTCGTCTATATACGATTGCAGAGAAGATGCATCTTTGGCAGAAAACTCGTATATCGTAATCTCCTCAAGGCATTTAAACCTGGAAATGACATGTGAGGATACGTAACTGTCATTTTTGAAAGCTGCGAATCCACTTATCATTCCAAAAAAACTTTGATTAACATGCAGTGAAAATCTCTTGATCACGCCAGATTCGAGCATTCTCGCGTATCGATAGTTTAGAGACTGCGCAGAAATACCAACTTGATTGGCTATAGTCCTAAGTGGTGTTCTGGCATTCTTTAAAAGAACAAACGATATCTGTTTGTCAATTTCATCCATGCAGGTCTGTTAAATATATGCCGTATTTTGAGTTTTTGGTCAGAGGTCTAAGAACCTGCGCAAACAATCGTGAATCACAAATTAGGTACGGTTACAAAATGATCAACTCCAGCATTCACGGCATTTGAATGTCGCCCATGATTGTCCGAAATTAATTCACTGCCTAGAACTTCTTGAAAATATGGACAACATAGCAGGAAAGAAGAATGTTCTTATCACGAAAGTGTCAAGAAGGAGCGAGACGATGAACGCTATCCCCAGCTGCTCCAAGAACCCTGATGGAATAAAGGTGAGCACTCCCAGAGATGCGGCGAGTATCAGTCCCAGAGATGTCACGACTTTTCCGGATCCTACCATTCCACGGGCTATACCAGTTTGAGTCCCGTGGCTGCTAATCTCTTCTCTTATCCTCGAGAAAATAAAGACGGAATAATCGTTCCCAAGAGACATCAAAATGACGAACAGTATAATTGGTATTAAATATATCAGCGCCTGGTGCAACAGATAATTAGAAATAATGTATAGAATAGAGGTCGTCCAGCTGATACTAATAAAGACACCAAGAATTGATATAATCGGATATTTCACTGATCTGAAAGCAATCAGTAGAATGATTGCAATTGCTGCAACAATCAGAATAGCAAGTTCTGTGTATATCTTCTGATTCTCAATTTTCTGGTCAATCACAGAGGATGTGATTCCACCCACTATGATAGAATTGTTACTCCTGAGTAACTGAACAAGGTTCTGTGCTTGATCAGAATATGGATTGTAATCTGAATATACGAGAAAATAAGCATAATGTCCACCGTCAACCACAAAGGACGAAATTGCCAAACCAGAAGTTATATTATTATGATAAGGTCCGATTATGTTGTCAACTCCTGGCGTTTCATTCAAGAAGGAGGACATTGCCTGAAGTTTTAATAAATCAGTGTTGGAATAATTATCTGGAGTATAGGCAGAATTCAAAGGAACAATCACTTCAATTGGATAAAGTATGTTGGTGCCAAAATCCTGCTGTAGTTGATTTAACCCTCTCACACTGGATAAGTTTCCTGGGAGTCCTGTGTTAAAATCATATGTAGTAGGGATTGTGAAGAAAAAGTACATTGCAGGAGCTGCTATTAAAAGTATAATTGCAACCACAGTGAACTTTCTCCTTGTTGAAATGTCTGATGTTTTATAGAAAATGGAAGATCTGTGGTAGTCCTTTTCCAAAGGTTTCATGCCCCTTTTCATGAATATCCCAGGTCCGAGGGTCTTGAGTATAAACGGAAATATTGAAACCTCCATTACAACAGTGAGAGCTATTGATATAGCCAGTACAGATCCCCATGCGCCAAAACCCGGAACTATTGAAAACATACCCAAACTTACGGCCACTGACATTCCGCTCACCAGCACTGCCTTACCTGCTCTCTCAACAGCTATTTCAACAGCCTCGTCCTTGTTCTTTCCTTCCCTTAATTCCTGGCGAAAACGAGCCAGCACGAACACAAGATAGTCTGTAGACACCCCGAGAATTACAGCTGTAAGCGTGTAATTTACGACATAGTTTACGGTGTGGAAAATAAACCCGGAAATAAAAATGGAGATATAGCCCAGAGCAGTGGCCAAAGAGACGATTATGAGTGTGAGTATAGAAGCTTTATAGGACACAAGAGTCAGAAGAACCGCGATCGCAAGGACCACGAATATTAAAGCGAATGCTATACCAGCGCTACTAGTGACCTGCTGTGTCTGATAAGCGATTGCTCCTTCGCCGGTTACAACCGCATTTGAACCAAAGAATTCCTGTGCCAAAGATATAATCTTAGGAGTAGCAGACTGAGAGGGGCTTGAACCGTTTTTATAAATATAGTTAACAGGAGAGTTGAAATCTATTGTGACAATAAACGCAGTAGAATTTTTGTCAACAAAAGTATTCATTAACGACTGAGGGGCATCTTCTAAACCAAATTTTGCGATATAATAATAACCCGGATCAGAAGAATGCAAATCAGAAATGACCATCGGTCCCGTAATATCAAAACTAGTATTCTTATCAATCAGGTCTGCGACAAAATTCGGCAATGCGGGGCGGTAATTCAAAAGAGTCGTATAATTTAAGATCTGATCTGTGAGAGAGAGGTTGCCGTACGCTGAAACTGCTGATGAATATACAGAAGCTTCCACTGCAGCAAAAGGGGTACTATAATTTCCGGATGATATTGATTTGTTCAGAGTTTCCAAAAACATTCTTTGGTAAGAAGAATTGTTGTATCCTGCGCCGTAAGCGCTCTCCATAATTGCCGATTTGGAAAAACCGACTTTGGACCAATTGGAATAAAATGCTGAGGGGAATTCGTAAATTAGGCCGGAAGTACTGTTTGCTTCACCGAAGAGTTCTTGAATTGAAGTGTGCAATGGCAGCAACTCTCTGTTAAGTAAATCCGCGTATGTAGTAAACGGAGAGGAAGTGGAAGTCAGGTTTCCTACACCCGAATGACTCAGTGCATTCTGAAATGAGATGGTCGAATTCACGAGATTTAAAGATCCATATGGAATTTCATTAACAAGCACTATTAGACTCTGATTCTGTGCTGATACGTTGGCGAGTATCTGAGAGGCTATTGCAGACTCAGTGTTGGTGGCAGAGGAAGATGAGGAGCTGTATGAAATATAATTAGAATAAGTGGTTATTGCGGGTATACTAACAATAAAGGCAATTATCCATATTATCACAATAATCTTTCGTCTCTTGATAAGAGTCTTCGATATGTTCACGAATGACGATAGGTAATGAATTATTAAGAACTGATAAAATAATTTTTTACAGATTTCACCAAACAGCTCTTTTCTTTCCACCCTCGAAGATAATGCGCAAATCCCAAGCAAAATCTGGACTCATTCATGAAGATAAGGTATTGAGGCAATAACTCTGTTTGGGATAAATTGTAAATCGCCCGTTCTTATTGGTGTAACTGATGAACAGGAAGCAGTTACTTCTCTCGAAATTGCAGAATGACAGGATTCATGGGTCTTCGTGGTATTACGATCAGGCCACAGCATATATGACAGGTTCAAGAGGAATTGAAATTAATGACAGACTGAATGATTTGGGAAAAATCAGACCCAAAATGGGGTCAATCCAGAACGTTATATCATCTTTAAGGGGATCAGTCCACGAGGATGATTTCAAATCCAGACTGCAGAGACTGTCGGAGTACAAGCAGAAAGTTGTGAATGAACTGGCCAAAAATCTTTCACATGTTGCCAATTCCTATATCATTACCATTAGTAACAGTTCTGCAGTTCTTTTATATATATCCATTGTAAGGCCAAAGATTGTTTACCTCATGGAATCTAGACCTGGAACTGAGTACAGAAGCGCTTATAGAATGTACTCAAAATATTCAGAGGTAAGAGTTATCAAGGACACCATGGCATATACGTTCATACAAAAAGGTATTCCGGTAGTGACAGGTGCAGATGGTATATTCAGTTCCGGATATCTTATAAACAAGGTTGGGACAGCACAAATACTTGCAAGTTCGAAACTGTCAGGAATGAAATCTTATGTCATTATCGAGTCATATAAAGCTTCAGAAGAGGTAATTGACAAAGATAATGCAGGAAGCACACCACTCCAGACAGATTTTCTTATACAGGATCTTTTTGAAAAGGTACCTTTGGACTGGCTGGATTTCCTAGTGACCGATGCCGGTGTTTTTCACAATCCTGATAGAAGCACGATTTCAAGAATGATAGATAAGTTCAGAAGATATATCTCCTCCAATTGACGATAAATGGCGATGGGTTTATCAACACTTTCTGATGAAATTCGTAGTTGCAGCTTGAATTTAAAAATCAATAACGAATTAACATACAATAGAAATAATATATATAATTGAATTTTATATATCAAATATGGCAACTGAGGATCAAATCCTTGAGGAATTGAAAAAGATTAGTTCTCTGCTAGAACCAAAACCTGCGCCACCTCCTCCAAAGAAGGGAATGGTCAATCAACTCAAAGATTTCTTTTCACAATATAAAGTCCTTGGAATGGCCGTTGCATTCATACTTGGTCTTTACCTCGGAGCACTGGTTCAGGCTCTTGTTACAGATATCCTTATGCCAATAATTCAATACGCAACCCCTCCGGGCGTAGTATGGCAGAGTATCTCCATCGGGCCGTTTCTGGTTGGGCAATTTACCGCTGCCCTCGTCACATTTCTGTTAGTCGTATTGATTGTATTTTTTGTTGTCAAAGTGGCGGAGAGGGCCAAGATTAAATAAGTGGTATAGCAAACCGCTTACAGATGGCATGAATCTTTCAGGACATCAGAAGCCGTCTAACGCAAATGTGGAATAACTAGACATCTTTATCAAATAGATGAAAGCCTTGAGAAAAGTTTGGGAGAATAAATCATATATCTGTAAATGAATCCTGGACCGTGATTTAACGGAACTGACTGTTGGTTGTTCTGGTTGGTCTTACCCTGCATGGGTCGGGCCTTTTTATCCACCCGGGTCTCATGCAGATCAGTGGTTGCAACTCTATTCAAGAGTATTTCCTGCGGTTGAGATAGACTCAACCTTCTACAGAATTCCAGATACAGGAACAGTTAGAAACTGGAGAGAATCCGTTTCGGATGGTTTCAGATTTTACCCAAAACTCCCGAAACAGATCACACATGAATATAACTTTAGAAATGCAGATTCTCTAATAGACTCGTTTATCATTGCACTACAATCGCTTGGGATCAAGCTTGGAACAGTTCTTATACAGTTTCCACCCTCCCTTACTTACACCAAAGGAAGTGAATGGATCAGCATACTTTTGAGAAACCTGCCAAGCGGAGTCAGATTTGCTGTAGAGTTCAGGCACAATTCTTGGTTTCATGAATTCACCTACTCTATGCTCCGAAACCATGAAATAACCCTCGCATGGTCAGAAATTCCTTATGCTGACATTCCAGCTGTACTGACAAACGACGAGATCTACCTCAGGCTCGTAGGAGACAGATCAATCCGGGACTCAGAGATAGGGACCGTTCTAAAGGATAGAAGTGTCGAAATTCGCAAGTGGATCTCGGAAATTGAGAAGAATAAGGACCTGGTTGAACGAGTCGCAATCTTCTCAAATAATCATTTTCAGGGATTTGGGCCTGCTACGGTCAATTTGGTGCGCAATGCGCTG
>JAJYVJ010000099.1 GCA_021792045.1 Thermoplasmata archaeon
ACAAAGACTGGAAACAGTCGGTGAACATGGGAACGAAGAACAACCAGAACTTTGTTCAGCTCCCATTCAACACACTGATCCAGCAGATAAAGTACAAGGGAGAGGAGATCGGGATAAACGTGATTATCCAGAGAGAGGATCATACAAGCAAGTGTTCATTCCTTGACAATGAAACGATAGAACATCATGACACATACATGGGGAACAGGATAAAGAGAGGAACATTCAGATCGGCAGATGGTACTCTCATACATGCGGATCTGAATGCATCATACAACATAATAAGGAAAGCAATCCCTGAAGCTTTCGCTAACGGGATAGAGGGTATTGGGTTGTATCCAAGGAGTTTAAGCATCAGGCAGATGATAACTCCTAAAAGTGGATGTTAACACGGTTAACAGAAGTAATAACCTCATTATAGCAACGTAAAAACCTATTACAACTGCTATCATTGCTGTGCTGTGGGTCCTAGATGTTACACCCGTTGTGGTTCATAGGAGGAAGAGCGTCATGATTAATTCGCCTGTAAACGCGATCCATTGACCCCTCGCTCCAGAGATCGTTGCTTCGAGCTGTACCGAGTTGGCCATATTATAGAAGTCGAAAAATAAGCCTATCGTCGCAGAAGCTACCACTGCATCTATCAATTGAGATACCTCAATCGAAAGTAGTAGCCAAAAATAACGTCGTAGAGGAATTAAGCGTCGAATGAAAAGCAGCTATAAAAGTTACAATGCTATCAGGTCTGAAAAGAACAAAGATGTATGTTGCGATCAACTCTGCTGATGATTTTCTTACTATAACTGCAATTCTCGTATCTATCATTCTAATAACAGGAAAATCTTTTAAGGTCTAATAAATCAAATAATTTAATATAGATAAATCATAAATTGAGCGTTTTTTGTACAATTCACTTTTATGAAAATCCTTGATAAGCCTTTAACAAAACAACAAAAGATATTTATATCATCTTTGGTTATATATTTTAGGTGAACTAATGCAGGTACAAGGGGATTTCTATTCTGAAGTTTACGATTTTGTCAAGAAGCATGCAGCGACGAATAATGATTTTATAAACCGATTTTCGAGAGGAGACATCTCTGAAACGGAGTTTAAAAGGTTCTCTGAAGAATTCTATCACTTTACAAGGGAATGGCCATCCATTCTTTCAATTCTTTTAGTGAATACCCCAAACGAAGAAGACGCCGAAAATCTTACGTCTATACTTGTCTCAGAGCTTGGCGATGACAGCCCGAAGAAGAGACACGAGCTGCTATACAGGGCGTACCTTAGAAGCTTAAATATCGATCCAACCCGTATTGTTAAGCAGACACAACTACAAACAACGAAGGCATGGCTGGACGGAATGAGGGAGTATTTTTCTGGAGATCATTTTGAGGGACTTGGCGCTGAGTTTGGGCTTGAGAACATGGCCATTCCAATGTGGGACAAACTCTTATCAGGATTTGAAATATGGAAAAAGAAGCATCCTGAATATGTAGGCATGGATCTTAAGTACTTTACATTTCATAGGGAGATAGAGGAACATCATGAAGATGCCATGGAGAATGTACTTGGCGTTCATAGGGATGATCCAGATGCTAGAGAAAAATTCTTCCGCGGGGCGGATGGCATACTGAAGCTGGAAGAACAGTTCTGGTTAGGTCTTTCCGACAGTAGAAACTGATTTATTCTTTTTTGTATTCAAGGACAGTGAACACGGAAATAAAAGAACTGTTTCTCATGCGCCATGCGCAAACAGATTCTAACATGGATGGTGGGTGGCCACTAGAAAGCGATCCTCTCAATGATTGTGGGAAACAGCAGGCACTTCGGGCGGCTTCTGTTGTCCGGACTATTCAGCCAGATACTATTTTGAGCAGCGATTCAATGCGTGCTGTTCAAACTGCCGAGTTAATATCAAACGGATGGTTTACCAAGCCTATTCTATATAGCCCCTTGTTCAGAGAAATCGATGGAGGTAAGTTGAAGGGTATGAGTCGCGAACAGATTAAGAAAGAGTATCCCAATTTCGCCAATTCTAGAGGGATTCCACAAGGCAGCCTTGATCCAATATTTGGTACTGAAAAGATAATCGAATTTGCTGAAAGAGTTCAGAACGCAATCTCCTATGTTACAAATGAGTGGTCGGGCTCTAAAGTATTAGTAGTAACACATGGCGCTCTCATAAGAATGTTTTTTGAACTCAATGGTGTTCCGACTTTTGACGACGAGGAATATCTATTTAACTGTTCGATAGTTGGTTTTCGAAAGAACTCGGAAAACTGGACGCTTAGTTTCAGGTATAACGCCTACACTAAAGATGTGTGGCAGTCGGAAGATTTCACAGCCAGGACGTAGGTTATTGCTTGATCTTAATTTGTGATGTTGGTTAAGGTGAAGGATCTAGACAGGTTAATTGATGGAAATCTATTCCTCTTGAGGCACGCCCAAACCGAACTAAATGCTCTGGGCTTGTGGCAATGCTGGCAGGACGAATCTCTCAGTATTCTTGGTATAAGACAGGCAGAGGAAACCAAGAATATCGTGAATAGCATTAATCCAGAAATTATAATAAGCAGTGATCTCAAGCGGGCAAAAGAAACCGCTTATATTGTGGCCAGGGAATTAGGCATAGAAGTGAAGATCGACAAAAGATTGAGGGAAAGGAACTGTGGCCCGGTTCAGGGACTAACAAGCAATCAAATTATGGAACGCTTCGGAATTAGTTTCACTACTATTCTTTCAGATCAAATAGATCATCTCCCAGGAGTTGAAAAGTCAAAAGATTTCATTCTCCGAGTTAATGAAACGATTGATGATCTGCACAGGGAATTTTCTAACAAAAAAATATTAATCGTCACTCATGGTGGATTTCAGAGATCGTTTTATGAAACTCACATGCCGTTGGGATTCTCAAAAAGAACGTTTCCCAACTGTTCAATAACAGGCTACCGGAATGACGCTGGAGCCTGGAAGCTCATATACATAAAGACACCTTAGGTGCATTAAAACTAACGTGTGTGGAAGTTTAGCAATGAAACAGTATTCCGCATTTCTATTATGTAAAGCTCATGTTTTTTTCTTTTGAAATTAGAAGCTTTTTATATCATTTCGCTCCATACTTTCATATAATTTTGTGAATTATCCTAAGTATGCAACACTTTTTAGATAGAAGAGAACTTTTTTTAAAGATTGAGAAGAACGAATCAGTGCTGAATGAGATCTTGGGTGCCCTCAATCTTTATGAGATCATGAGCGGTGAGGTTACATTTGCGATAGGCATGATTCGGGAACTCGAAGTAGGCTATTTTGACGGTAAAGAATATCTTAAAAAGATCTACCCTGAAAATTTGGAAATTGTATCTTTCCATGGAAGTATAGCTGAAAATGAACCGAGATTACATATCCATTGTGCCGGTGCGACCAAGGAACACTCTATAGTAGGCGGCCATTTCTTTTCTGGCATAGCAGATCCACTCCTGGAGGTAAAGATCACAAAATTTGACGGAATAAAACTTGGAAGGGAGAAGAATCCGGCGTCTGGTCTCAGCGAACTGACCATACTTCGTTCAAAGCATTGACGTCAATATACTTCTGATGTTCTCATCTGTCCCCTTTATTTTTGATATTATGTAGTCCAGATCCTTTTCACTTATTTCGTAATCCGTGAGCGTATGCGTCAAACCAAGGCTGCTGATAAAAGATTCAACGTACCTTGCGAAGGCCGTAGCCAGTTCATTAATGTTTGATCCTTCATATCCAAGTTCTTTTGCAATCATTGCCAATGGTTCAGGATTTGAAAGAGCATAATATCTTAGCACGGAAGGTAGGGTTATGCAACTTGTTATCCCGTGCGGAATATTCCATTTTGCTCCAATGATTTTTCCAATATTGTGGCTGAGTCCCATGGGGGCATCATAAACTTCGAAATATGAATACCAGGCAGCCAGCTGACATTGAAATCTTGAGAATTCTGACTTGAGGCCGAGGTTTCCGAATAGCATTTTAATAGACTTTATGGCAAAAGTTCTTGCTATTTCGCTTTCTTGGTTCGAAACAATGGTCTCTATACTGTGATCAAGTGCCCTTATGCCGGTCGATCTCCATAAATCTTCTGGTGTTTCCAGAGTCGCCTTGGGGTCTAGAAATATGTACTGTGGCGTCAATGCCTTATTTCTAACCCCAACCTTCTCGTCACCGATCGTGTAGCCTGCTATATGGGAGAATTCGGCAGCAGAGAGCGTAGTAGGAATGGCGATCTGCTCCAGCGATTTGTAATAATACCTAGCAGTTTTTCCAGCATCTATAACGCTCCCTCCCCCTATTGATATGATAATATCACAGTTATTATTCCTGATCAGCTCGACTGCATGCTCCACTTCCTCCATGGGGGAATGTTGTGTCACCTCCTTGAACTCTGTCACGGGAAAATCGAGTTTAGAAATAAAATTTTGATAGAAATTTGTAAGCGACACTGAGTGATTTGTCATAAGCATGATTCTGGAGGGATGAATTTCCTGTAACAGTCCCCTGATATCGTCTGTTGAGTTGGGTCCAGCGTGAACTGATTTTATCGGTAGATAGTTGTAGATCATTTGTACCACGACTTCATGTAATCCCTGTTTTCTATCCGTTCCGCTTTTTTTGTTATTCCAAGCGGGTCATATGCCTCTATCATTACCGCAACCTCATTCGTTTCTGTTTTGCCTATAGCGCCCTCGACTGCACCAGGTTGCGGGCCATGAATTAGTCCCCTTACATGTAGCGTGATAGATTCTTTTGAGATACCCTTCCTGCTCATGAAATCTCCAGAAGAGTAGAAAAGGACCTCATCGGTATCTATGTTGCTGTGGTAATACGAGATTGGAATTGAATGGGGATGAAAATCAAATTTTCGCGGCAAAAACGTTCCTACCATGAAAGATTTTCCGCTAAATGTTTCATGCACAGGCGGCGGCATATGTAATTTGCCAACAATTGGAGCCATTGAGTTTACGTTGATCGCAAATGGATACAGGTAACCATCCCAGCCAACAACGTCCATTGGGTTCTCATCCCTATCCTCGACAACGTAATGATCTGTGTAGTCTACATACACCCTATATAGATCTCTATCTGTTCTCTTCTCTTTACTTAGGACTGGATATCTTATGTCACGGCTATAGTATGGGGAACCTTCCTTTATCTGCCCATAGATATTCAGGTATCTTGGCGGGATACCTATCCTCTCTGAGGATTCAAGAAAGAAAACGACAAGGTCGCTGGTGTAATCAATACCGTACGTCGTTCCCTTAGGTACGTAAACATAATCTCCAGCAGAAAAGTTCAGATCACCAAAAACTGATCTTAGCATTCCGCTCCCTTCATGAACGAAGAAGAGTTGGTCATTGAGTGCGCTCCTGAAGAGATCATTGAAGTTTTCAGCAGGTTTCGTTATACCAATGTACAGCTTTGAGTTTAGCAGTAGATACTGCCTTCCCGTAAAAAAATTGCCTTCTCTATCGAGTTTCAAACCGTCAAGGTGCCTATGTACGAATTCCTTGTTCACTGTATTGGGGGCGTTAGCCTTCTCCTCTCTCCGTAGGTTCTTAACACGAGTGGGCTCGTTCCTATGATAAATAAGGGAGTAGGGGCCATCAAAGCTTTCCTCCCCAAAGAGTTCTTCCCTCAATAAATTCTGCCTGCTCTGGAATGTGTGTCTGGATTCTGGCATCTCGCCCTGTTTCACATAAAATACCGTTCAACTCACCTCAAACAATTTCACTTTCGAGTTCACCTAAATATTCCGACTTGAATTTTATCTTGCTCCCTTTTGACAGCCATCCATATTTGTCGGATCCGAGCTCAAGGATACATCCACCTGGGACAGTACCGCTCATAATTATGTCCCCTGTCTTAAGCTCTACCTCCTTCGAAGCCCATTCTATCAACTGAGGGAAAGTCCAGTGCATGTTAATTATATTTGTTCTTGTGTACAATTTATCATTAACCGTGGCAGCGACTGTGCAGTCTATACGAAAATTTCGGTCAGTATGCCTCAGTACTTCATCTGATGTTGTAATTGTCTTTCCAAAGGAAGTGGCAAAATCCTTGCTCTTTGAAGGACCAAGTCCAATTTTCATTTCCTTTCTTTGCTGATCTCTTGCACTCCAGTCGCAGGTGAGTGTAAAACCTAGAATATGGTTCCAGGCATCATCTGCCTTAATGTCTTTGCCATCTTTTCCTATGACCGCAGCGATCTCAAGCTCATAGTCAAGCTCGTTGGAAAAGCTTGGATAATTAACATGGGCATCGCCGGGAAAGACCGAAGAATTTCCGGAATAGTAGTAAGCAGGGAATTCATACCACTCCTCTGCCATCTCAAGCCCGCGTAATTTCCTCGCTGTTCTCACATGTTCTTCAAAGGCATAGAAGTCTCTTATTTGGCCGATCTTCGGAATCGGAAGAAGAAAGGAATCTGGAGCAACCCTACGAAGTGTGTCGGTTTGCTGC
>JAJYVJ010000100.1 GCA_021792045.1 Thermoplasmata archaeon
ATATATAACGCTATGCCGGGATCGGGGGTCGAACCCGAGACCTCCGGATTTCCCAGAACAATCAAATTCTTATGAGTCCGGCGCTCCACCAACTGAGCTATCCCGGCATCAATGATTTATGAGGCTTCTTCGAGCTTTTCAGGCTCATCGGTTGCAGGAGGTTCGTTGTATGTTTCCTGTACACTCGGAGGTAATCCTATGGCTTCGGTTTTTCTTATTTCTATCTTCCTAATCGGGTAAATGTTCTTCGCAGCCTCTGCCAGGTCGTTGTGTATTTCATCGCCTATCACATATTTAACCAAGTCACCGTAATTTAATGTCTTGGCTTTTTCCTGAAGGAAGTTTTCCGCGCACTTCCTAATTTCGAGCTTCTTTGTGTTAGTCAGTTTACCGTCTGTAACAATAACAAGTTTACAAACCATCCCACTATTGTCTGCCGAATATATGGTCTGTACAATGTCCAAACGCTCTTTTCGCCTTCTCACCATTCTCTTTATGTAATCGTCACTCACAGAATGCCCAACAAACGCCGTGGAACACTTTGTTCCTGCGCATGACGTAATCCGAAATACGATCTTTGAATTTGACTTCTTAAGATTCCCAGTTAAATCTGATACGGAATACTCGACGTTCCTGTCCACCATCAATTCCGGCGATGATCCTAAGCTTACCGCTATCTCTTTGCTTCCAAAATACACTGGAGCGAGTACAGTATACCACGTCTTCTCTTTCCACTTATCCTTACTCTTTTTTTGAGCTCTATCCTTTGCCATTAAATCCCTCTAATTAAATTAATATTAATTGAAGCTTCCTCATAATGGTAACGCTGAATTAAATGTTTCGCAAAATTTTGCAGATAGGATCGTTAAGTTTTTAAAACGCCCAGTCCTAGGAATTTACTCATAGGAGAGTGTTCAACGCTCTAGAGAAGCTGTCATGCAGTGCGCACCACCATATCCGCCAGTAAGCTGGCTTAATTCTACCTGCTGATAGTCTATACCCAAATCACGTACATCCTTCCTATTTGGAAACAATCTATTTCTTCCATTTGCATTAAGTTCCTTTGATATCCTTTTTTCAATGTCCTTTGGGAAACGATGACCCTTCATCAGGAGCTTAAGGATGTCTGAAACATTTGCAACTATAATCTTCTTGTCAGAAATTGTGAGAAAATTTGACGAATAGCTTAGCTGCTCACTTAAAGTGAGATCAATTATGCTGAAATCTTTTGACCGAAGGTAATCGTAGAGTGTGGTTTTTTCCTGTGATGTTGCTTTTCCGTCATCCTTCGTGTAGACTCTCGCAATTGCCTTTTTCATTGTTTCCACTGAACCCACAGCAACACCGTCTCCCGCAATGTTAAAGTATGTGTCTAGGTGCATATTTATCATGCTGTTAGATTTCGAGGACTTGGGAAAGCTATACTCTGGATTCTCTATAACGCAGTATTCGTCATAATCAAGAACATCCGAATTAATCGCCTGAAAAGCACCGTTCTCATCCGTTCTCTGCCCGGTTCCTATAAGGCAAAAATCATCTGCAGGGATAAAATCTCCACCTTCGAAAAATCCATTTTCATCAATCTTTGCAATACGCTTTTCACCAAAAGCAAATCTTATCACAAATTCTGTTATCTCGGTCTCTCTCATTCTCTGTTCTTTTTTCATACGGCCTATAACTACGCCTTTCGACCCTACGGCCTGTTGATCCCTCATAAAATAAAGATTTGCAAGAGGTATGTTCGAGTAAATAGTTGGATATTTTGTGAATCCTGGAGTTTCACGCTTCAGATCAACGGAGGGTTCAAGTGTTAATATGTTGAAAAGAGTCAGGGAGTCAAGCGAAGGCAGGTTCCGCTTAAGCTCTGCTTTCGCAGCGACTGTATCCTCTTTGTTTCCGTAGAAAACAACGGATTTAAGAATTTTATCTTCCAGAAGTTTTCTAAATGTCCTGCTAGAATCACCCTTCCTGGAAACAAGGTCGCTCAAAAGCTCGACCCTCACTCCGTTCCCCTTCATTACCTCTTCGAGGTTTTCGTGCTCTTTTATGGCATCTCTAACCTTGAATGGTCTTTCAAAAAGGAAAGGTGATGGAGCCAACATAGCATAGTCAACTTCAGTTCCTGGTCTGTGTATCATGACTTTTCTTAATCTGTGCCACTCTGCCTTTGCTTTCATAAGAATTTCATTACCTTATTTCTGTGAAGTTGAATTAATTTACTGTAGGTACAGGAAATATTTTTTCTTCAAAGATATATCCGTCGAAATCGTGACTCAAGCGTTCCTTTACCGTAAACATCTTGAAGTCTGTTGTGTCCATGACTTCACTCTCCTTATCCGATGTGGAGAGTATTACAAATTTTCTTAATACCGCCGTTTCCCCCTGGAAAATGTAATTGCTGCTGAAGAAGTCTCTCGTTGAAAGGGACTTTCTAGTTGAATGTTCCAGGCTAACGATCGTCAGTTTTGAAGGCGTTGTACTGACAACAATGAACTTACCTTCTGAATTTGAAATTATTTCTCCCGGCAAAAGATCGAGTATGCGTACGAGATAGGTGTATCTGTAGAGATCGCTTCCCCCCTCTCTTCCGGCTAGCTTTTTAGTTACCAGAACGTACGAAAAGAAGTTGTCATGGATTAGCTGAGAAGCGTTGTTTCCGTCCGATTTCGACATAAGGTATATGTCATATCCTTCAGGTAGGTCTAAAGTTTTTGTGATCGCAAACGTCCCCTTGCTGGTACCTCTTTTCGTATATTCCTTTATCAAATTAACTGCCTGCTCAAGTTGCTCTGCTTTTCTAGTGGTGTATGATCTTACCTGTATAATTGCTTCATAATACGATCCTGTAAGTTTATTGCACCTTGGGCAGCTCTCCTTTGCAGACTTTATCTTGACAGATAGCATCTTATCTTGAATTGCAGACTCGCCTTTTTTAACAACAAGACGGAAAGAAATAGTCTGATTTTCAAAATCCAGCTTTATATCATTTACGGGTATGCTGAATTCAACGCCACTCTGATCAGATTTTACAGTGTCTTTAAGCACTCTAACTAAGTAGTGCTTGAAATCTGAATACAACCACCGGTTCCCGATTTTGATCGCGCCACATTTTGGGCATTGAGTCAGCGAGATGGAATCCTTGGTGTCTATCTTTAGAGAGTTGATAAAACAGTCTGTACATAGCGCACCGATCTGTGCATCATTTTTACCGCAAACTATACATTTCATTCTCTTGGACATTAAATCACTACTGTATCCTACACCTAGCCGAGAATTTTCGGATCTTTCTTAAAAGATTTAACAAGAGCAGAAGCAATTAGATGCTTCCTAATTTCTGTTGTTCCGGCCCCTATTTGGCCCAAGATGGAATCTCGCATTAACCTTTCCACGACCATATCTTTCGTATACCCGAGACCTCCCAGAATCTGTATTGCCTCTCTAGATATATATTCCGCAGACTCGGTGGAATGCATTATGGCTGCAGCTGCGCTCAGAGAGTCCATACGATCTCGTTCAAGGTTATGCAGCGCTTTCTCGACTAAAAGTCTGCTGGTCTCGTATTTTATATACATATAAGCAAGCTTCTCCTCTATCAGTTCAAAACGATAAAGATGTGTATTGAACTGTTTTCTTTGTGTTGAGTACTCTATTGCAGTTTCCAACGCTCTTCTCGCCAACCCTGTGAAAATAAAGGAAAGTATAACCCTCTCAGAATTAAGTCCGGAAAGAATAATATCTTTTCCGTTGCCGTATTCTCCTACGACCCGCTCTCTCCCAAGTACTATGTTGTCAAAATAAATTTCACCTGTAGGGGATCCTCTCATTCCCATTTTATTGAACTTTTTTCCTCTGGAAAATCCCTTATCGGAACTGAGAACTACGAATGCAGAATAACTATCACCAGTTCTAGCGTAAACAAGAAACAGGTCCGAAAATGGAGCATTTGTGATAAGTGTCTTTGATCCATTTAAAATAATTTGATCACCATCTTCTCTGGCCTCAGAGCGCATCCCCAATGCATCTGAACCAGAACCGGGCTCTGTTAAAGCCAGGGAACCTATCCATTCCCCGGATGCAAGTTTCGGAACAAAACTCCTTCGAATTAGCTCCGATCCATTTCTATACAGGTTGTCCAGACATAAATTACTGTGGGCGCCATAAGAAAGTGCCAAGGAAGGCGAGGAATAGCCAAGCTCTTCTTCTATTATTGCCTGTGCGGCAATATTCATGCCTGATCCCCCATATTCAGTAGGAACAGTTATCCCGAGGTACCCCATTTTTCCCATTTTCCTAAAAATAGGTTCTGGAAAGTAATCTTCATTATCAATTCGCGAAGCGACAGGCTCAACGTCCTTCAAAACAAATTCTCTGATTGATTGTCTCAGCATCCTTAACGTTTCATCATCTGGTTCTAACACCATTTATGAGAATTACGATATAGTTTAAATCTTATTCCTGGTAAAATCTCGCACCTGGAGTACGTCGTAGTGATAGGAAGTACTAAGAATACTGTATCTGAATTCTCCAGGGGCTAAGATTATAGCACAGAAATTATTGATTCTACCGGATACATTATCGGAATTTTTGCATATTCGGCAGAGTAAAGAATCCGCCTTACATTAATAACTGAGCCTTACCCAGGCTTTTTAAAAGACTTATGGGATTTCTTCTTTACCAGAGCAAGAATATCCGCCTCGGCGTGGGAAATCTCCCCGTCTCCCTTTATCCTTAGACTCTCTTTGCGTGAGGAATAATCGCCGAATCCTTCAAACTAATCAATAATTTTTTACACATTTCAAGAGAAGGAGAGGACACAGAAATGAATAAGAGGAAGTTTGATGAAGAATTGAATAGAACGAATCTCATTGTCGACCATCTTACGTCGGGTCGTCTTGCATGTTTTAATGAATCTTTTGCAGCAACAAGCTCTATAGAAGGTTTTGAGGTTGCGAAACAGATCATGGATGCACTTATTATTAAAAAATTAAGGTATTTTTCTGCTACGCACAAATGCGAACATGCGGCAACGCACTATGATCAGAAAGAAAATTGGATGTTGTTTATGAGAGCCCATGAGATTGATATTGAAAGTCAGTCTTTCAATATAATAGGAGGTAAATCTCTTCCCACAAGTTACGGGGAAGACCTTTACATTTCTATCTTTTATTGATTTTTCCCTGAAGAACAATAATTCGGTCAAACATTTAGAAACTATTGTCATGATTTATGCCACATACCGTTTTGTACTATTCTGGTTAGTCTTTTAATTGAAACCAGTTGTTTACTTGAGCGTAGAAGTGTTTAGAAGTGATTTACTAGTAATTTATGTGAGAAATTATGTTGGATCACCGACAAACAAAAAATAGAATTAGATAATTTAAAGTAATCATAGATAATATCCGCAAAGATCAAGGTTAATTCTGTTAAGAGGATGAACTATGTACGTAGAAGTTGAAGATGAATATGTTGCGAGAATACCTCCAGATAAGCTATCTGAGGATTATGACAGAGCAATGCTTGAGGTCACAAAGGCGTCGCTGGAAGGGAAACTTGTTGATTTCAAGAGTGAGGGAAATGAGAATAATTCACCAGGAAAATACTTTGTAATATCAATACTAAGTGCTGAACCAATAGGCGATGGTGTGATAGTGCATGGAGATGGCGGGGTTTATCAAACAGTCAGGTACAGTGCACTTGGATATTATTTGGAGATGCAGGAGATCGTTGAAGGCCTTGTTGTCTCCGTTCAACCATTCGGTCTCTTTGTCAGATTTGGTCCTTTCGAAGGGTTGCTACATAAGAGCCAGATTATGGATGACAGAATTGATATTGATGCAGGAAGCCAGAGACTTATCGGAAAAGATACAAAGAAGGAGATTAAAGTAGGAGACAAACTCAGGGTTCGTGTGGTATCTCTGAATCTCAGTTCCCTCTCTGCAAAGGATAGCAAGATAGGGCTTACGATGAAACAAGTCGGTCTAGGAAAACCAGAATGGCTAGCTAAGAAGGTTGAAAATTAAGCGTCTATGAGGGAAATAATCAACTTGCGATTTTGTAAACGGTGAAAATATGCATTATATATCATTAAACGATCAAGGTGGATTTACAAGGAAGGTGGAGAAATGAAGCAAGAATACAGGGCATGCAAGAAATGTAAGATTCTAACAACTGAGAAAACCTGTCCGGTGCATGCAAACGAGAAAACTACAACTGAGTGGTATGGCTTTATAATAATTATTGACCCTGCAAGATCAGAGATAGCAAAGAGAGCTAATATTGTAGAACCAGGTGCTTATGCAATTAGAGTCAGGCAGTGAATTCGTGCTAAGCGATGATGCCAAAAGATTGGTTGCGCTTAACAATGGAGAACTCTGTGACCCGGAAGTTTTTAAAACGAAATACTCTGAAAAAAGGATTATTTCTGTTGGTGATGTTACTACCGAAATACTTGAGCGAAATGGAGTAAAACCTTTTCTTGAGGT
>JAJYVJ010000101.1 GCA_021792045.1 Thermoplasmata archaeon
GGATCGGAATGATTCATAACGGGCCGGGAGGAAATATTTACATATTGGACGGTACGAAAATCAGGAAAGATGAGATACTCTACAAGAATTTCAACACTGTTCCTTTTTCGCAACGTGCGGTATCAAAAATTATCCCTGATTACTCAAAATATATTGATGCAATGAAGAAAAACCGTGAACTTTCGGAGTTTCCAGTGCTCAGGGAGCATAAAGGTGTATTTATATCTCAGGCGGAGCACACTCTGCTTATACTACCAGACGAGGTTATCGTAACTACTGCCTAATCCTTGATCGTAGAATTTTATAAACATCTTCCGTTACATCCTTCATAGGTCTAGATGCGTCAATCAATATTGTGTCCTTAGAGGACAACAAAATATAGAAACCACGAACTGATCTCAGGTAACCAAGGTCTTCAAAAGATGTAATCTGCTTCCTTTCTAAAATTCTTTCCAGAGCAATTTCCGGATCTATATCAAGCAGGAAATTCAAGTCCGGTCTAACTGTAATAATGCGAGAAACGCCACTCATCCATTGAATGGCTTCATTCTTATTTTCAAATAGCTTCTGTATCACCTCTCCTTGATATGCGTATGATGACAGAAGATAACGATCACAGAGCACTATTTCTCCCATATCAAGATGTTCTTTTATCTTTAACTGATGGGAAAATCTATCCTCTGTGAACGAGAAGAATAGTTTGAGGTAAGACTCAGCATTTCGGTTCCTAACGAGGTCTTCGCTGGCCACTCTGTCATTTGTAGGCTCATGAGTTGTGAACACTTTGTATCCGTCTTTTTTCAATTTTTCCGCAACCAATCCAGTTATTGTGGATTTTCCAGAGCCGTCTATGCCTTCAAAAGCTACGAACATCATTGGGATTATAGCGTATGTCCTTAAAAATTGAATGATTGAAAATTTATCGAAGTGCGAGCGAAGTCATAATTCTTTTACTTAAGACTAAGGAATAATCTAAATCCTTCAATCAAATACCGCCGAGAATTGGAATCTATTTATGCCGTTTTTACAAAGATACTCAAAACTCTTCTCAAACAAGTTCGTGTTCCCAATAAGCATGGTGCAGATGATACGCACACTGGGGAGATCACAGGTTTGGGTATTCACTCCACTTTATCTGTTACTCATACGTCATGTTCCTTATGAATACATAGGGATACTATTCTTCGCCACCGCAATTTTATCGGTCCCTTTTTCTCTCTACGGAGGTAATTTAATTGATAGCATTGGTAGAAGACCACTCGCTGTTTGGTTGCCACTTTTTGGGGCTTTTCTCTTAATCGTCATGCTGCTTGGAGTAGGTCTGGACTTAAGCATTTTTGTGGTATATCTTGCGTTTGTCTTTGAAGGGCCAGTCTCAAGTATGGAGGGTATACTGGATAACGTTGTCGCAACTGATTCAACTAATGAAACAGAGAGACTCGACGCTTTCAGCTTTATTAGGATTGCGGCAAATCTTGGATTTGCTGTCGGTCCTGCGGTCGGAGGTTTTCTTTCTAGCATAGGGTACACCTGGGTATTTCTGTTCCCTGCACTCTTAACCTTCGTTGAATGGGGCATTTACCTAAAATACATCAAGGAAACCGGAAAGTCAAAGGAAGTTCATAGAGCGAAGATGGAAATTCCAAAATCCGACAAAGCATTTCTAATTATGGCAATTCTCATGGGCTCCATCTTTTTTGCAAGCGGCCAATGGGGCACCACTCTTACTCTATTCTGGAGTCGCTTTGATCTCGTATCCAATCCTTTAATTGGTATTTTATACTCCGTTAACGGTGTAGGTGTTGTTCTTCTCCAACTTCCTGTCAATAGAGTGCTCGACAAGGTGCGATCGACTACGCGTTTGTCCATCGGGGGGCTATTCTATGCATTTGGTTTCCTGATCCTTGCTTTCAGTTCAAATTTTGCATTTCTGGTTGTTGACGTTGTAATACTTACAGTCGGGGAGAATGTACTCACACCTGCATTCTACACCATAGTAAGCAAGATGGCCCCATCAGAAAGGAGAGGGCAGTACTTTGGAACATTTCAGTTGATCTCCGGAATGATAATGCCTCTTGCACCTGTTCTGGGTTCGGTCTTATTGACGTACTATATTCATTCTCCGCTTATTTTGTGGGGTATCATTTTTGCCATCGGTACCTCGGTTTCTGCCATCGTTTATTCGTACGGACCCATATTGAGGAGATCTGGTCGTAATGGTGTTAATTAGCTCCACTGTTTCACTATAAAAAAACAACCGCTGAAAACTGTCATGTTGTTTTCGTTTAAAGATAATCGTTATGTAATTTTATGTTCAATTTTGTTCCTGGTTGCATTCACGGATGTAAGATATATACCTATTCCAATGACTGCAAAGCCAACATAGGTAATAAGAGACATAGTTTCTCCGAGGATGAAATAACCTAATATCAGTGATATTGCTGGAACAAGAAAGAAAAATCCGGAAATTTCCGATGCCTTGTACTTTGAGTAAAGATGAACGAAAATAAAGTATGCGACGGCTGTTCCCAACGATCCCATATACAAGGTAATCAGCAGAAAGTCAATATTAAACTTTGAAACGTTAACAACGTGATATGGAATGGAGATAATGAATACTAACGGAAGAGCATAGAGGAATTGTAATGAGTTAACCGTATAGCTGCCAACAAGTGTCAGATACTTTCTAAGAAAAACAATTCCAAATGACCAGGAAATGGCCGCTATGATCAAGAAAACTAGACCAATGTTGGGTCTTGTTATTATTTGATTTGCAAATATCAGGACCAATCCAATGAAACCAAAAATCAAACCGGCGATCTTGTAATTGTTCAGCCCCTCCTTGAGGAATATGAATGAGAATAGGATCGAAAGTATCGGATAAGTGTATATTATGATCGATGAAAGCCCAGAACTCACCGTACTCTCACCCATGAACCAGAGCGTGAAAAAGATTACGATGTTCAGAATTGCGAAGACGAAAATGTTGAAATTATCAGTTCTGTCTTTTGGAAAGCGTATTCTCTTCCCAAAAATAGCAAAAGAAAAGATTATTGCGAAAAGAACCCGAAACAGAGTAAGGGTAGCAAAGGACTGATACTGCAATGCAATTTTTACAAGTGGATAATTAAGTCCCCAAAAGAATGCCATAAGGACAAATAATCCTGCATCGATGTACTTACTCACAAACGTCGATGTTAACTCATTATAAAAAGTATTTTTGCAGTTATTCAGGGCCAATGTACTTGTCTAAGTCCATCTCTTTCAGGTCTTGTGAAATCAACGGAGTAAATTCCATCCGCTGAAGTACGTCTTTCTTCAGGTCGATGCCTGGGGCGACTTCAATCAGCTCTATTCCATTTTCGGATAGTCTGAATACTGCCCTTTCTGTTATATATAGAATTCTTTTCCGTTCCTGATATCCCTGTTTTCCACTAAAAAGAACACGATACGCTTTGTACACAAATTTTATCGTTTTGCCTTCTAGATTAATCTTTAGATTACCATTCTGTAAGGAGAAATCGGATTTGCCCGCCATAAACTTCCCCATAAACATAGTGGTGGGTGAGCCGCCGGATATAACTGGAAATCCGCCGGGGCCTGTTATTCTGTCCGGGAGTATGGACGAGTTCACATTCCCTGATCTGTCAACTTGAAGAAATCCGAGTGCCGCTACATCGACAATCCCGCTTTCATAGTTGGAGAACATGTCTGGTATGCTTGAAAGAGCGAAATAGTTCCTTGCAACTCCAAAATCAGAACCTGCCAGAGCTTCTCCACCCCAGGGCCCAGACTCGAGCATAGTAACTATCTTATTCCCTAGGTTTTTTTCTCTTATTTTCTCTGAAAGGCCCGTCGGAATTCCCACACCAATGTTAATCAGTATGTGATCCTTTTTAGCCTTGAGCATATTTTCTATTTCTTCCTGGGCCCTTCCCACAATTATTTTTGTAGCTATATCAGAAGATCCAAGCCTCATTTGATTGTTTTTTTCATCAACCGGTACAAATCCAGGGCATGTACTCTCGTCGAATTCAAAGGAACTCGTCTGCCAATGGAATTTTGATGGGGATTTAACTACGAAATCCACAAAGGGCCACGGAACATCGACATCCTTTGGAGGTAGACGTCCCTCTTCCATGAATTCAAGGACCTGTGCAACAACTTTCCCGATTCTTCCCGAGGCCTTTGTGCACTGTGCAATCTCCATAACAGTGCCTTTTATTGGTTCCTTGCTGAGCGAAATATTCCCATATCGATCTGCCACAGTTCCCCTAATAAAGCTCCAGTCTGGTTTAGGTGCCTGATAAAACAGGTATTCTTCATCGTTTATCCTCATCAGTGAGACCGTGCATATCTGCTCATCTGAAGCAAAGTCGTTAAGGCAACCTTGCTCGCGTCTTGGATCGAGGAATGTATCTATTCCTATCTTAGTTAATAGGCCAGGTCGTCCAGATGCGGTTTCACGTATCCAGTATGCCATTGTCCCAATCGGCCAGCTGTATACCCGTGTGAAGTTTTCAAGAGTAATCCTCTGTAACCAGGGAGAGAAACCGAGAAAGGGTATGAGCACGCCTTTCAGAAAGTCTTTCTCATTATTTTCGTATACGTCTTTTAGCACTTTGTCCAGTGCACGTCCAGGCGTAGCCGGTAATGCATCAGACATCAAAAATAGATCTTTTGGATGTCCGGTTTTCTTAAAATGATCATAAAGACCAAGTATCAGAAATTCTGGCGTATTTGCCAAATTAAACCCTGAAACCAACAATGACGAACCATCCTGAATAGCATCGAAGATCCCATCTGTCTCTTCATTTTTGAAAATCATGATTTCAACATTCCAGTTTGAGGTGTATCACATCTGTAATCAAAATTCTTTGCTATCGAATTCTTAGAGGAGGCCAAAATCACCAGTTATAGGATCAAGCTCTGAGGATTTTGCAGGCCCTATACCAAGACACGTAAAAGTTCCCGGTTCTACCTGAGTATAACCAGCATCGTGTATTTCCGCATAAATGAATCCATTCAGTCGGCATAACTCCAGCAATTTCTCAAGTTCCTCCTCACCATTTACTTTTATAACCACTTTTTTTTGGTTGGTGTCTATCCATTCTTTAAAGATCTTCTTGTTGTATTTCTCGCTTTTGAGTGCACACTCAACAGCTGCATGTGCGACCTGGCCAGCTATTTTACCTTTTCCCATATCAAGATCTTTTCGCACAGCGATTACCATTTTCACTGGATCTACCATGGTACATTCTTCCTCTTTGTTTTAAATCCTATTATATTTACTGCTCTGTGTAAAGGTGGTGTGACCAACAGTATAGTTAGAGTTCCAATGACATTGCCGTAATATTGCATAAAAAATTCCCTGGAAAATATAAAAAGGAAAAGAAAAGCAACAAGAACAAAGGGCCACTGGTCTAAAAGAAAGGCATTTGTCCCACTCTTCAGTCCCATTCTGCGTTTGAGGAATGATCCTGTTGCATCACCCACCAGAGAACCGACAGACATGGAGAAAATAGTTATGCTTGCAGCAATAATAGTAGAACCATATGGGTAGCCACCCATCCATCCAGTTGCAATGAATATGATCATCATTAGGTACCCAAGTGCGGCTCCGGAAAGCGATCCACCTATGAAACCGCTCCATGTTTTCCCTTTGCCAAAAATTCTTCCTTTGCCAAAAAATGTCTTTCCGAAGTCCATCGGAAAATACCCCCCAAAAATAACCGCAGCCGGATTGGCTATATAAGCAGGAAGGAAGAGTATAAAGGCAAATATGATATCAAAAATAATATTAGACATGATCCTCAATAGCCTTCAATATGTCCGCTTTAGTTACAATTCCAACGGGTCTTCCAGAATCTACAATGATCACAGCATTTGAAAATTTTAGTAATGGGTATGCCATGGAAATCTGAGATGATTTATCGAGCTGCGGCAAGGTTCCTGTCATGACCTTTCTGACTGACATATTTCTCAGTGATTCAATGGAATTTCCTTTCATCAAGAGATCATTTATGTCGCTTTCTGATATCACGCCTATGATAGTTCCATCATCATTTGTGACTGGAAGTTGAGAAAACCCTCTTGTCCTCATAACGTCAAGTGCAGCTATAAGGGTGTCGTAGGGAAGACAAGTTATAACTGGCCGGTTCATTATTTTCTCCACAGTCAGTGAAATTGAATGTAATTTCTCTGTTGACTGGCTAAGAAACTCATATATCTTCTTCACCTTGTTGTACGTGGGGTTTAAGCTGCCTTTTTCAAGTCTTGCTACATACGATTGACTGACCCCAACTGCAATGGACAGTTCCTTTTGAGATATGCCAAGGTTTTTGCGCAATTTCCTTATCTCCTCAATAGTAGGAAGCATACAAAGCGTAAAGTATTACCAGAAATATAAA
>JAJYVJ010000102.1 GCA_021792045.1 Thermoplasmata archaeon
GTTTTAGAATATGGTGAGGAATATATTTATTTTCAATAAAGGAAAGTATTAATATTGGTATTTTCTGCACTCACAGGGGGTGTATCGTTGGTAGACTACGTATACGGAAAGGACTTCGATGATGATGACGACGACGATGATGACGACGACGATGATAACTAGAAACTTATTCCCTTTTTTTTATTTTTAATATTGTTATTGTTGATGATGTAAATGCACTCCGTTCCTGAAAACCTGCATCCAAGGATAAGAGAAATGCTGGCTTCCCTAGGCATTGATTCGTTGACCGATCCGCAGGAGAAGGGAATACCTATAATTCTTTCAGGGAAAAACTCACTGATAATTGCCCCGACCGGCAGCGGAAAAACTGAAGCCGCGATTATGCCTATATTTGATCGAATACTGAAGACAAGGCCGGAAAGAATTTCAACGCTCTTTATCACCCCGTTACGCGCCCTAAATCGTGACATGCTTGGACGGCTCGTGAAATATGGGAATTTTCTTGGGATACGTGTGCAGGTCAGGCATAGTGATACCACTACTGCAGCCAGGAAGGAGATTGTGGAGAACCCTGGAGACATACTTGTAACAACACCGGAATCTTTGCAAATTCTACTTGTCGGGAAGCGATCTTCCGAGGTCTTGAAGCATGTCAGGTATGTTATTGTCGATGAACTTCATGAGAGCTGCCAAAACGAAAGAGGTTCACAATTTTCGGTTGCATTAGAAAGATTGGAAGATCTTGCAGGGAAATTCCAAAGGATAGGCCTCTCAGCTACGATAGGCAATCCCGAAGAACTTTCTTCATATTTATCTCCCAGGGACCCCGTTGAAGTGGTAAAATCCGATTCATTGAAGAAGATGAGCATAAGAACTTTGATACCTGCGATACCCGCGAAAGAGGCAGCAGAAAAGATGGGGTGTGATGAGGATCATGCCAGTGCGATACTCGAGATCTGGCGGTTGATTGAATCGCATAAGGGAACACTTGTGTTTGTGAACACAAGGAATGCTGCCGAGGATATAGCCTTCCGGTTGAGGATGCTGCTTAAAGATCCGCCAATACTCGTGCATCATGGATCTTTATCCAGGGAAGAAAGGGAGAACGCTGAAAAGGAATTCAAAAATGGAAGGGTTAAAGCGCTAATATGTACATCTTCCCTTGAACTTGGGATCGATATTGGATCAGCAGATTTTGTTATACAGTTCAATTCGCCAAGGCAGATTAATAAACTAATACAGAGAGTAGGACGTTCTGGTCACTCGATAGGAAAAACATCTGAGGGTCACATAGTATGCGGTGATATTATAGAACTGGAAGAATCAATTGCTCTAGTTTCGCAGGCTAACGATAGGCATCTTGAACCCGTGCAGATTCAGAAAAAATCCCTTGCAACGGTTGCGAATCAGTTACTAATGGAATTAAGGCTTTCAAGGGATGTAGATGCACAAATGTTCTACTCAACTGTGAGAAGGGCATACCCATTTATGGATCTTCAGGAATCAGAATACAACGATGTCCTCTCATTTCTTGAGCGAATCCACAGGATCTATTTGGAAAGGAATATTATCACACGCAGGCGTGGTGCGATAGAGTACTTTGTGCAGAACATATCTATGATACCCAGCCAGAAAACCTTCAAGGTAATTGATCTGGTGAATAGAAAATTCATTGGCACTCTCGATGAGAAGTACGTGGTCAGCGAAATAGAGCCAGGATCATACTTTGTGATTAAAGGTTCCACCTGGAGAGTAATAAAGATGGAGGGTGAAAGGATACTCGTCGAACCTTTTCAGACAGCTGCGATTGCTCCAAAATGGTCTGGCGACGATATACCTGTTTTCACAGACGTCACAATGAGAGTATCCGAAAATAGGAAGTCACATTTTCTTCCGGAATTTCTTGACAGCAAGTCAACGAACATCCTTCAGGGTTGGTACAAAAATAATCTCGCTACTTTCGACAATGTTGTCATTGAATGTAAATCAAACGAGATTGTCATTCAGATCCTGCTCGGAACAAAAGGAAATTTCGCTTTAGCGGAGATTCTCTCAAGCACTATAACGAGGATTACGGGTGAAAGCGTAGAGATGGATTATTCTCCATATCACATTTATCTCCGCAGTTCAAGGATGATCCGTGCCGAGGATGTCAGAAGAATAATACTAAGCATAGATCCCGATTCCTTGTATGACTACATCACGGCAATTTCAAGGAGATCCAGATTTTTCAATTCCGTATTTCTTTATGAGGCAAGAAAATTCGGTGTAATAAGCAATGACACTGATCTAAGCAGGATGCGTTTCGAGAAAATAGTTGATGCATATTCGGATTCTCCATTATTCGGCGACACTGTGAGAAAGTTTGTTTTTGACTATATGGACCTTGAAGTGCTTGAAGTATACCTCAGAGAACTCATCTCTGGAGCAGTAAGTATGTCGCTCTCCGATACCTTTACAGGATCAACGGAACAGTTCCTCACGCATTATTCTGAGAGAGTTGCCCCACTTAGACCAACAAAGGTGATATTGGAAGCAATAAACAACAGACTCCTTAACGATGAGGTTGTCCTTCTGTGTACTTCGTGCGGCAATGTACGAACACAAAAGATAAAAGATATTGCCTCAATAAAGTGCCCGAATTGCGGGAGTTACCTGGTAGCTTCTCTTTCCGCATACGAGAAAAATATGATGGATAAAGAAAAGAATCCTACTGAAAGAGAAAAATGGAGAAGAAGGATGGTAAAGAATGCTCATCTCGTTAAGGAGCGCGGTATATACGCGGTCATGGTTCTGTCTGGTCGTGGAATAGGGCCAGAGACTGCTTCGAGACTGCTTGAAGTCAGGCATCAGAATGAGGATGATCTAATCCGTGCAATATTGAACAGTGAGATGGAATACGCAAAGAATAGGCGATATTGGGATTAACACTCTCATAAGATCGGCGCTGATCGATTGGCAAATGATACTGCGATCGAAGCAAATGCATCTCTGTTGCAGGCAGTGTATACTTCTATTTCATGAGGACTGTCCTGTATTTGAAAAAGCATGCGAAAGGTTAAAATTGTAAGTTTAATTTACTTTCTACGACAGACAATGTCTGAAAATAGGATTCTTAAAATTCTAGAAAAATATAAGATTAAAAATTTTAAAACGCCAATCATTGTGGAAGGTAAAAATGATGTGGCAAGCCTTCGTAAATTGTCGTTCGAAGGTGAGATAATTCAGGTAAACTCTGGAAACAGCCTGCTTGATTTTTCTGAGAACTTGGGGAAATCTTATAAGGAGATTATTATTTTAACGGATTTTGACAGAAAAGGCGTAGAACTTAAACACAGGATTGAAACATATCTTGTTGGCTCAGATTGCATGGTGGATTCTTTCCTGTGGAACTCTATCAGAAAATCTATGCCTGTCCGGACTATAGAGGAACTTCCGTTTGCCATGAAGAGAATTCAGGGTAATAGCATTAATTACTCATAATGCGTTTACGCCATATGGCGTCGAGCTTCAAGATAACTTTCATTGGCACTGGCGGATCATGGCCTACACCAGGTAGGGGTCTCCCAGCCGTTGTGGTGCAGGTGGATGAAATAATAAATCTTTTCGACTGTGGTGAAGGGACTCAGAAGCAGCTAATGAAGAGCCCGATCTCATTCATGGGAATAGACAATGTGTTCATAACGCATTTCCATGGAGATCATTTCCTTGGCATTTTGGGTATGATACAGAGCATGTCGTTCAACAATCGGCAAAAGCCATTGAATGTATTCGGTCTGAAAGGTGCGATAAAGGTACTCTCTAACGCATTTAATGTCGGTTACTTTAACCTTAAATTTGATCTGATTGTTAATGAACTTGATTATGATAAAAAATACGATTTTGAGAAGTTTTCGATCACTACATTCAAGAACGATCACACTGTGCCGGCAATGTCCTATAAGATAAGCGAGTACGATCTTGTGAAAATAGATCGTGATAAGGCTGATAGCCTTGGGGTACCTCCAAGAAAACTGGAGGAACTTCGGGAAAAAGGCTCGATAGAGGTAGAAGGAAATATTTTCACGCTGGACCAGGTATCAGCCGGAATAAAGAAAGGCAGGTCGATCGTTTACACCGGCGATACAAGGCCAATGGAAGGAATGAAGCAATTCGTCAAAGGAGCAGACGTTCTGATACATGACACTACAACAGATTCATCTCTGGAGCCTGCCGTAAATGAGTTCGGTCATTCCTCTTCAAGGCAGGCTGCTGAAATAGCCCGTGATGGGAATGTTGGAAAACTCTTTTTGTTCCACTACAGCCCCAGATATACTTCTGTCGAAACTCTGTATGATGAAGCAAAACGTATATTCCCCAATGTGGAATGCAGCAAGGAAATGCTTGAATATGAAGTGCCGGCTCATTCAGTGCTTAGCTGATTCTCCCGTGTAGGCAATTTTTCTGTAGCCTCAATTATACGGTCTAAAGCGTGTTCGGTTCCGAGAGTAAGATGCTGTACCATCCTGTCACGCATTATTTTCAAAACAGCAGAAATTTCTATTTCCCAGACAACATTTATTCTTGTCTTGTTTGGCGGGGTTTTCTCTATTTTTACGTCTTTGAATCCCTTGAAAGCTCCGCTTGAGTAAATTTCCCTGCAAGATCTATCTGCCTCATTCACGACATATTTCATCCTGGATTTTCCAGGGAAAGCAAACTTTACGAGAAATGTATCATCATCTTGTTTTGTTATGTTTCTCATGCCGTGCCAGTACAAGGGGAGATCTTCCCATTTAGAAATTATGTCAAAAATTGAATCAGCTTCACTGTCGCACACTCTTGTTACATGGATATTAACCGGTTTGCCCACGATTCATTTCACCTTTTCAGAATTCAGCGTTATCCCTTTTGAGAATTGATAGTTTCCAGATCTTTGCCCATAGTTAGATTTTGCAGACTGCTCAAGTCTGTGAAATACTACCTGCGCTATTCTGTCACCTGAATGAAGCTCAATGGGCGAAGAACTGGCATTGTAAAAATAGAGGGTCAGATTTCCGGAGAAACCGGCATCTATCGCCCCAAATGATCCAATAATTCCCTTTCTTGAGTAGCTGGAACGTATCCATATCTCTCCCATCACTGTATCGGGAAATGAGAAATATTCCATTGAGGAGACATAGAATCCGGATCCAGCAGGAACTTCAATGTGCTCTTCTACCTTTTCCAGCAGCTTAATTGATCCAATTCTCACGTCATACCCATTTGGTGTCAGTGAAGACAAGGAAAAATCTTTGCTAATCAGATTACCTCTATTGATCATATCAAGGATTTCATTATCTGAAAGAACACTCACTAGAAACCCTCCGTTCGATTTGGAACTGCATATGTTATCTTCCTTCTGTTCAGTGAGACGTAAAGAATTGCGGCAACGGCAAATGAAATATAATAACTTACATCAACGCCTCCAAATATATGCGCAATAGGCCCAACAAAGTAAGGTGCTTGACTCATGAATGGAATGGAAATTATTATGGCAATCGCGTAGGAAAGCATTCCGGTGAACTTCTTTCCATGAATGCTGTTCACATCCCATTTCGCTACGACAAAGTAATGCATTATCAATATTGCAAGCCATGGCGTGATCCAGTAATCCAGCATGTACAGGAACGTTTCATAAAAACTGTAGAATGAATAATATCCGACGATTCCCAGGGAAACAGAAGCAATGGACCCTATTATCAACCCTATATTTCTCCTGACTTTTTTTGATATAACCATAATGGTCGATGAGTTGCTATAAAGATTGATCGAATTTGCCGCAAGTCCACCTAGGAAGAGAGCAACCATCCCGAGGACAAAATATGGTCCAAGAAATCTTGCAAGTGCAGTTGCAGGGTTAAAATCAGGTGAAGAGAGGTAGGTAAAAGAGGCGATACCTATCAACACACCGAGCATCTCTACCCAGAACGATGCAAGCACGCTTCCAAGAAAAACAAAAGAGAATGTCGACTTTTGTCTCTTTCTGGTTACGAATCTGGAATAATCAGATGCATAGGGCCCCCATGACATAATGTATGAGAAGGAGGCCGCTACTGTTATACCGAAGCCTATAAATGTACTGGAGCTAATGGGCGGGTGATAGGAACCAATACCTGACGGACGGATAATCCACTCAATGGTGATCGCAGCAAACATTATTCCAAGCACTACTGCCATGACAGTTTCAAAGGACTTTATCGCCTTATGGCCAAAATAGGATAGGACAAATACTATTGCTGCAATAAGCAGGATAGGCA
>JAJYVJ010000006.1 GCA_021792045.1 Thermoplasmata archaeon
ATGGATAGGTTGTGCTGACAACTACAACAGGGACTTTTCTCTTGTAGATGATCCGCAGGCTGAAGACGATTTCTACACTTATAACATAGCCCAGGTCCTCGGTTCTTATATTCCTTCTATTGGAGATGCAAGAATTACAGGAAAATGGGCAGGATATTACTCCTATAATACTATAGACATGACACCCTATATTTTCAGGGAACTCAACATTATAGCTGCCACTGGTACAAGTGGAAGTGGGATCATGAAAGCTGACAGTATAGGCAGAGTTGTTGAAGCCCTCTTTTCTAACAAGGATGAGACGGAATTATACAATGGTGCAGTGATCAAAACATCTTCACTGGGATTGCGAAACAGGTCTGTACAGCACGAAAATTTGGTACTCTAGACAAGAATGTAATCGTCCGTTTTTAAGCATCTTGCAACGATTTCTCTTCCATTCTCCAGCTTAACAAATAACGAAAAATAATCAATTGCAGATAATGTCTTTCTGGCTAGCTCAGCTATTTCGAGAAAACCGTTAATTGAGATCTTCACGACCGAGACCTTGATCTTTTCGCCCATTATTCGAGCTATGCGCCTAATGCCATCGTTTGGATCCAACACAATACCATAATCCTGGATCGCACCAAGTTCAAATTTTTCAACATTACTTTCTATCTGAGATGGAATAATCAACCAGATCTTCCCGTAAAACATGTCCAGGTTGGTTGAATTCTCACCGGGTATCCCCGAGTAATTATTAGAGAAGGTTTTATGGTGACAGCTTTCACACAGTGTTATGAGATTTTTGAACGTATCTTTTCCTCCATCTTTTCTCGGAATTATGTGGTGAACCTCGACTGAGAAATGGAGCTTGTCATAGTTCCTAGAAGAATCAACGGGTCCCAGATAGTTCGCACCGCATATTCTGCATGCATAATTGTCTCTTACTAGAACAGCCTGAGAAACAATATTCCAGGGGATACTGCTTCCCGATCTGTCGCCCTTGGGATCAAAATCTGAAACATCTGCTATGCCAAACTTTTGAGAAACATAACGCAATGTGGAAAGGGAAAGTTCAGGAATATCCTTATACGCTGTCATTTTGAAAATTTGTGCTTTATCCACTCTTTAAAATATTCAAACATAGGTATTGAACTTATCGAATGCTCTTAGTTGTTCTGAAGGACTACCGAAATCACTGGGACTTTCCCCCCAGATAAATCCTGTTTTCTGCTTCTCTACGAACTCCTGGATCAACCCCTTGTCCATACTCATGAGGACAAGGCTGGGGCCAGTATCTGCAGTTATGTATATTCCTTCATGCTTTTTCTGAAATTCCATGAAATTTAGCAAAATTTTCAACGATTGCGGTGAGTGGATAAACACGCCCTGGGAAAGTAGAACAGAATGCATTCTGTACATTTCCTGCTGCGCACGATAAAGCAAATTATCGATATCATACCCACTGTGGATAATGTCTTCTATCTCACCAGCCTTCATTGCTGCCCATCCAGAATAAAACGGCGACATTGGTGCTATCTCATGTGCATTCGAAGTCTGAATAACCGAGGGAAATGCGTAACAACCAAAATGTATCTTGCCAACATCAACCGGGAGTCTTGACCCATAGCTTGTTTCTTCACGAATGTATGGATACGAAATCCAAATGGAGATACCGCCGGAAACGGACCGGGTTCCAGAACCAGAAACCAGTCTGGCTAACCTAGAGATCATCGATACTTCTTTTAGGGCGTCATCGCCGAAGACATTGGAAACCAACGATCGTGCAGTTGCTGCAGCAATGGCCGCCGATTCACCAAGGCCTTTACCAGATTTGTACTTTCTCTTGCGAGTTATTTTGAACTGGAAGGATCCTTTTATATCGTAAATATTTTTGAAAAATTCAAGTGCCCGTCTTGCTCTCTCCGTATACACAGGTTTCTCCTCACCATCAAGTATTACATGGTCTCTACCAGTATCCCTGATAAAAACACATTCGGAAAGGGCAATGGAAAAATCTGTTAACAAGGAAATAGAGGGAAAATTTGCAATGTTAATTGATTTGTCAAAGTAGCCAAGAAACTTTTCGATACCAGTAATAGGGTATCCGATACCATAAGATCTTTTTCCATCTTCCAGTGTTGGTTCAAAATTATGAAATCCCCTAATCACACCATTTTCGACAAGTTCTGATTCAATCCTTTTAAATGACGATTCATCAGACATATTTGATTTCCACCTAAGAGATTTGAGATGCCACCCAAATTTATATTAGATTTATGATTTATTAATGCTTATTTGTTTAATTAATGTTGTTATTGAGAATGCTCATAGCATGATTCACTGTCTGCCACGTACATACTGTGAAATTTTCATTCTTGCCGCATAATAATCTGTAGTATCAAAAACTGGGATATTGAAGGTCTTGCATTCTTTCATTGAAGTATCCATAAGAATCCTGTACCTTGGCAACTGATCAGCGAGGCGATTTCCTGGAGATCCAGAATGGGTAAACTTTGTCCTTTCGAGTAGTTTCTTTGCATTTTCCTCCATATTTTTGACATAAAGATATAGCATGATGATCTTGTTTCTTATATCGACGTCGATGAGCGACGGGAGAAAGTAAAGAGATTCAAGGATAACACTCTCGCCATTACTGATTGCACGTTTAAATACAGAATTAAAGCCATTGTTTATAAGTTCTGCCTGCTCCCTGAATCCTTCCTCTATGTTTTCCCTGCTATCTGTTCCAAATTGCTTCCATGCATCATAGACGCTATGCTGTATTACATTATCATCGGGAAAAAAAGGTCTCATGAATTCCCTAAGATAATCACCCGAAAGCACTATATCAACGTTAAGCGCCTTTGCAAGATAACCAGAAATGCTTGTTTTACCGACTCCCGGTATACCACCAATAAATATTACATATTTCGAATTTTTCAATCGACCACCTCTGGCCATAGTTTCATCAGATCCCTGGAATCTATTACTTCATTATACTGGGATATAATATCAAGAGCTTCATAGTATACCCTCTCTGAATATGTGGATGTAGCATCAGAAATTACAAATGGAATATAACCGTTATCCAACGCAGAGGCGGAGCTACGCAAAACATCAACTTCTGTGAAAAATCCAGTGATGAATAGAATCTTCTTGCCACTAGATCTAATAGACCTTTTAACCTCTTCATTCGAAAATATATCAGGGGATTGAATTTTCACTGGACTCATGTTTAGAATATAATTTGCAAATTGACTCTCAAACTTTTTATCAAGCTTTGAAGGTGGCGTTATTCTTTCTTTGCGGCGATTTTCTTTTAGTTTATAGTAACTGTACAATTCGTCATCTTTGATAGTCGTTTCATCAATGTTAAGGAACAATTCAGGAATTTGAAACTTATCGCAGGCATGTTTCAGAAAATCCAGGGCGGTTATTACTTCAAATTTACTGAAAACCTTGCTAAATGTTTCTAGTTTATGATTCAGGTGAAGTACCAGAATTTTCTTTTCATTAATAATATCTGTGAATGTAGACTCCGGATCCATTATTGTGAAACACCTGGATATTTGTGAATGTTACGGAAGTCACATGGATTTGTCCCGTGATAACAGTATCGGAAAAATTTAAAAAATCCCTCAATCGAACAAAAAAACATAAAAAGAAAATGTTTGCATTGTTTATTCAGATATTACTGTTCCATCCATCCAGCTAGTTACCCCCATTGGAGGCCCCATTGGATTTCCGTGGCCGCCGCACTCGGCTTCACATTGCCATGTAAAAACGCCCGAATGAAGTATAAATTTGGCATTTGTAATATGCATTGGTACTACTGGTAAATTAACCACGACTGAAGAACCTTTCATTATCGTGAAGCTATGGCCCAACTCATTGACATGGGATACCACAACTGTAGTATTTCCAGTAATGTTACGTAGTATCATTTTTCCGTTTATCGTTCCGGTAACGTTCAAGAATTGAGGCATAATTGGATTGTAACCTTTTCCTTTGTCGATGATTGTCAGGTTTATGACTGTATAATCTGGGATGTTTATCGTGGCAGATGAGGTAAGTTTACCGTTTACGACAACAAAGTAAGACGGTTGATACCCCAAAGTAGAATTATAGTAGCGATCTGCGACTTCGAGTTCGATATTAACAGGCCCCTTTGGTCCGGCTAACACGTTAGGATGCATCTCTACAAGGCCAACGCCTACACCAAATACGATTACCATACAAGCGATTATCGCGAAAACTGTCCTATCACTAAACTCCATAATTCCATGAATAACCTATGGTATAGAAAAACATCAACTAATATGTTAGGCCCCTATGGGGGGGCCCCCGACACGCATATGAACCATTGTATGTTCATTTCACATTTACCTTATTCTTTAGTGAACTCCCTGTATGCGTATTGAAAGTTAAATGAATCGCATGCTGCCCCGTATGTTATCTACCGTCAACAATTATTCATTGAAAGGTGCACTTCGAGGTTTAATTCAGTTTTCTCCTACCGTTAAAATTTAAAGCCAGATATTTTTTCTTTTATTTTCTAAAAATGAATGTATCTCACATATCTTGAGCACATAATTTTTATTTTCAGATTTCTTGAATTTCTTTTCCGTCTACTAATAGTTTTACCGGTGAAAATGCCCTAATATGGACTTCCACCTGATGCTTCTCTAATTCTCCAATATCTAGATGAAACTCCCGCGACGGTACAAAGTTTGGCACATCAATGACTCTTTTGCCATCGACTTCTATTCGAATATACTTAAGAAAAGGATTCGCGTTAACAGCTATTATGTGTTTTTCATTCTCTCCCACTTCAAACTTGCCTTTTACCATATATTTGCCGGTAAAGGATATATTCTGAGGCTATCAATTTTGTTACAGAGATGAAAAAATTATCGGAAGAAGAGGAGTAAGGTATTTCGGTTAAAAATTTCACTACTAATGCTGACCTAATCGCATCGAGACTGTAAAATAGGATGAGGCTGATTCGTGCTTTTGACGAATTTTGAATACGTTTAATATACTTTCCGTTAATGCAGGATACCATTGCGGAGGTTGTCGAGCTAGGTTAAAGGCGATGGATTTAGGGTCCATTCCCGTAGGGGTTCGCCGGTTCGAATCCGGCCCTCCGCATTAATAATTTTCTATTTATATATAAAATTCATTTATTGAGCCTAAATAGAGCCATGAACTGTTTACTAGGATCTCTGATTTTCGAGTATGATTTTACGATTAAGGGTGAAAGATTCCAGGTTATCATGGCAATTGTACATACCATGAGCACAAGCATTGGAAGTTCGGATGAAATCATCCCAGTATAATAGCTGGCCATGAAAAGACCAACCACAGAGTATCTTTGGATGGCTTCAAAATTGAAATCCGAATATACCGAACCGAAATACTGCGCCCTATATTCTTCTCTGATCATTCTCATCAGGAAGGTCCAGGCGACTAGGAAAACGATAAAGAAACCAAGAGCAAAAGTGATTGTCTCGCGTTCTATGACGAAAGGGATCATGGATATCATGACCAGCACAATCACATCCAATATAGGAAAGTATGTATCCTTTGGGGGAAATCGCAGACGATCCATTACATATTGCCACCAGAACCATATCACAATGATATTAGTCATTATAAACATAATAACCTTGATCATGCCAAGCCCGTTGAGATATTCTGCATTAAAAGCTAGCGCTATAGCAACGATCATCGTTGACAATTCGATGATCAAAATATTCGTTATCTGAGAACCTTTTGGCATGATCTTCATATTTTCTCTTCCTATTAATAGGAAATAAACAATGTCAGACAAGAATATAAACTTTGTCTGTCATCTGTTGTACATAATTTAAAATGGATATATTAAAAAGGAACTAGATAGAGATACTGCCGGCAAACGAAAAATTATAGTGGTGTTTTAAAACGCACTCCGGATTTTATTAAAGATTTAGAACTTTCGTATCCAGCATCGGCATGTCTTATAACGCCTATCCCGCTATCACCATTAAGAACTCGCGAAATTCTTTCTCTGGCATCATCCGTTCCGTCAGCAACGATTACAAAACCTGCGTGTATAGAATTACCTATGCCTGTACCACCACCGTGATGTACTGAAACCCATGTGGCTCCGGATACTGCGTTCAATAGGGCATTTAATATTGGCCAATCTGCAATTGCATCGCTCCCATCTTTCATGGCTTCGGTTTCTCTATATGGAGAGGCGACGGATCCTGTGTCATGATGATCTCGGCCAAGAGCGACAGGTGCACTAACTATCTTCTTTTTAACAAGATCATTTATCAGCAATCCTATCTTTTCCCTGAGTGGATATCCAGCGTAGCAAATCCTTGCCGGAAGCCCTTGGAACTTAACACGTTCTTTTGCAAGCTTAATCCACTCTACAAGATGCTCTTCTTCAGGGAACGTATCGATTATAGCTTGGTCAATCTTGTAGATATCCTCTGGATCTCCAGAAAGAGCTACCCAACGGAATGGGCCGGAGCCAACAGAGAAGATATCACGTATGTAAGCAGGAACATATCCCTGTATGTCAAATGCCCGATCCAGCCCTGCTTCTTTGGCTCTAGTCCGTATATCATTTCCATAATCGAAGACTATAGAACCTTTACTCTTTAGCCTAAGAATTGCGGTGACTTCCTTCACTATTGAATCGTAGACCGCCTTAATATAAGCTGCCTTATCACGGCTTCTAAACTCCGATGCCGAATCGACTGTATATCCTTCCGGTATGTAACCTAAGTTTAGATCATGTGCTGCGGTCTGGTCCGTGATTACATCAGGAACAATACCTCGATTTAATATCTCACTATACACAGTAGCAGCGTTCCCAAGTAGACCAATTGAAATAGGTTTACCTGCTCGAAGAGCCTCATCCTTGAGCTTTAGCGCCTGATCCAGATTGTCGGCCCACGTATCGAGATATTTTCCTTTGAGCCTGCGATCGATTTTTGTTTTATCTATTTCTACTATTATTCCTACTCCGTTATTCATGGTTATAGCAAGGGGCTGTGCTCCTCCCATTTCACCGAGGCCGGAAGAAAGAACCCACTTTCCTTTTAAATCCTTAGCGCCAAACTCCTTTTTAGCCAACGCGTGCAGAGTTTCATAAGTGCCTTGGAGGACCCCCTGAGTCCCAATGTATATCCAGCTCCCGGCAGTCATTTGGCCAAACATGGTTAGTCCTCTCTTTTCGAGGTCCCAAAATACATCGTCTGTAGCCCAGTGAGGAACAATCTGTGCATTGACTATCAGAACTCGTGGTGCTTGGGCTGAAGTTTTGAACGCACCAACAGGCTTCCCAGATTGTATTAACAATGTTTCATCACTGTAAAGTTCTCTTAGCATCGAGACTATCTCATGAAAAGCTTCCCAGTTTCTTGCAGCTTTTCCTTTTCCTCCATAAACAATTAAGTTCTCTGGGTCTTTGGCAACCTCTGGATCAAGGTTATTCATTAAAAGTCTTAATGCAGCCTCTTGGCCCCATCCCTTAGTATTTAAGACCTTGCCTCGTGGTGCCCGAATAGCATCATGTTTTTCTATAGATAAGTCACTCTCTTTTTGCATAAGAATCGTTAGTTTATTCTGTCCTTAAAGATAGTTTTTTCCTCAGGATATACCGCAGTTTACTGAAAATCTAATTGTGTGAAAATGGCTTTATTTACCGTTCAACTTGAGTTCCGAACTCTCCCTAACAATTGTCATATTGCGTGTTTCCCCTAAAGAGACTATATCGACGGGAATCTTCAGGTAATCAACTATAAATTCGATATATTCCTTCATTTTTTCTGGCAAACCGTTAAATCCGTTTTTGACTACTTTGTCATAATCCGGTTCGCCCCAGGGTTCAAATTCCCGCAACTCGAGATCAATACCGTCAACCTCTTCAAGGTTCCTAGGGATATAATCTATACTTTTGCCATTTTTCCTGTAGCCAGTGCAGACTTTTATCTTATCCATCTTACCCAAGGTGTCTATTTTTGTTATCGCCAAAGCGTCAACATCATTCATTCTTGTTGCGTATTTTAGTAAAGGAAGATCAAGCCAACCCACCCTACGAGGTCTTCCTGTTGTGGTACCGTATTCATGCCCTAAATCGCGGAGGCGATCAGCCTCTTTTCCTTCAATTTCACTCGGAAAAGGGCCAGCACCAACCTTCGATGTGTAGGCTTTTACAACTCCAAGGACAAAATCAACCTTTCTAAAAGAGAAACCTGCACCTGTTGACAGCGCTCCAGAAAGTGCATTGGATGAAGTGACAAAAGGGTACATACCAAAATCTATGTCAAGCATAGTTCCTTGTGCACCCTCAAAAAGTATGTTTTTTCCATTAGAGTATTTTTCATAAATTATGTTCTCAGTGTAGTCAAGGAATTGTTTTACATACTTGCCAACCTCTAGAAGAGCCGATGAAAGAGCCTGCCTTTCCGTCTGTTGTGAGAATTTCGTGTCCTTCAGGAGATTTTCTTTCATTCTGTAAATCGTCTCGACCTTCTCGTCAAGTATAGTTTTACTCAGAAGATCTACCATCCTTATTCCTGTCCGGGCATATTTGTCCTCGTATGTTGGTCCAATTCCTTGAGCTGTTGTCCCTATGCTCAGTTTTGATCGGATTTCTTCTTCTTTCTTATCAAGTTCTTTGTGCATAGGGGTGACCACATGCGCCATTTTACTGATCTTTATTTCGGCGTTTCCACCGGATTCCCTAAGCTTCTGTATCTCATCTTTAAGCGCGAAAGGATCAATGACCATTCCGTTACCAAGAACAACAGTCTCACATCTTAAAGAGCCGGACGGAACAAGATGAAATTTGAACGTTCGCCCGTCAGTTACTACGGTATGCCCTGCATTTCCACCGCCATTGAACCTAACAGCGACCTCAAATCTATCGCTTAAGAAATCTGTTATCTTTCCCTTCCCTTCATCACCAAATTGTAGACCCAAAACTGCCGCTATCATTCTTAATACACCTCGTACAATAACAAATATTCTGACCTGATTTCAAAACAAAATTCGCATAGTGCTCCAAGTATTGAAAACCTTGATAACACAAGTCAATCATCGCTTTGATCCTTATATTACTTGTCACGACAAAAACGTGAAGCATCTTGGTCTTACATATCCTATTGTATCAACATGCCATGAATATAGGGAAGTCCACCAGTAGGACTGCTAAGGGGAAAAAATGATCGCAACTCCATCAGGATTGCACCGTAGTTTTGAGAAAGGAGATATTTACATCTAATCAGGGAGTTCAGAATCACGGTCCCTTACGAAACGCATGGAAACGTCATATTCAAGTATCAGATAAAATGCACATATACAATTTCCTGTGATTGAGAGAGAACACCGTTAAATTATGCATAGAGATAAGATACTAAAATTAGCTTCATACTGAACCCAAGTTTTAATTCTCCACCATCGTAACACCAGAGAGCCTTTTCGCAACGTAGATCAATTCCTTACCCACATTGGGGTTGGTCCTTTACCAAGTATACTTGATATTTTTACCTTCCCATTGCTAACCTTACTGATTTTCACACGGAGCTGGAAGCCTGAGGTGCGTTCTCTGCTTCCTTAAATTCTATAAATTTTTCTACCGAAAAATGAACAACTTCACCCGATCCGAAAGGTTTGGGACTCTTCAATATTATGCCTGTACCGTCGTCCATTAGGCCATGAATGAAATACACATCACTTACACTTTCCGATAAGCTAACGGTCATTGAAAATTTTCCCGAACCAATCTTAGCCCACTCCGGTCTAAATCCTCTATGTTCTATAATATTAATAGGAAAATCTCCAACGAAATCCCCGATCCATGCGGTTTTTGGCTTTTCATATAGATCTTTATAGTCTGAAACTTGTTCAAAGACTCCGTTGTGCAGTACGCCTACCCTGTCACCAAGAGCCTCTGCTTCCTTCTGGTCATGCGTCACAAAAACAAATGTTTGATTTAGTTCTTGTTGAAGCTTCTTCAATTCGCTCCTTGCGGTGTACCTTACCCTCGCATCAAGATTACTCAATGGTTCATCAAGTAAGAACATTGATGGGTTTCTCACAATTGCTCTGGCAAGTGCGACTCTCTGCTGTTGACCCCCACTTATCTGATAAATCTTTTTTTGCAGAATTTCCGTAATGTTAAGCTTGGCTGCCACTTCCTTAACCTTGCGATCGATGTACCGTATCCTGTGCATCTTCAATGGAAAAGCAATATTGTTGTACACATTCATATTCGGATAGAGAGCATAGTTTTGAAAAACCATCGCAAGATTCCTTTTATTTGGAGGTAGTCTAGTTACGTCTCGGCCGTCAATAAACACTTTCCCACTATCAGGTTGCTCTATACCAACAATGATTTTTAATAGGGTCGACTTCCCAGTCCCAGATGGACCAAGCACTACAAAAAATTCACCCTCTTCCACCTCGAGAGACATGTTATCTATTACTTTTGTTCGCCCATAACTTTTAGATATGTTCCTTAATTCAAGCTTATTGCCCATGTTTTCACCCACTGTTTGACTTTTGCAGCATTATTTCTATGCACAAAATTTATTGCTGTATCATAGAATTTTGTCACTTTCGCATAAGTTCTGATAGGTCTTTCTTCGTCACTTACCAGTATATCTGAAAAAAGATCATAATCAGAAAGTAGCCCAATATTTCTTTTCCTCTTCGTACGTAGTACGGTTCCGTAATTAAGTTTGTCGTTGGACCCTAAATCTGAAATAACAAATATAGGGAAAGAAAAGCTATTGACCAGCATGTTTGAATCAAATTTTTTATGGAATATGCCGGTTATTTTGGAAAGAGCTCGGGAGTTGCTAAGCTCCAGTAGAATCCGACTAGTTATAATACATCTTCTGTATTCATAGGCGGCTTCACTCTTTAAACTTAAAGATGATAATTCATGACCAAAAACATAAATTTGTCTAGATAATCTAATATTTTTTATCGGTGAATTCACTAAAACTCTTATACCATCGCCCACGGTAAACTGGAGTGATTCTGAAACGTTGAATAAAAGGTTTTTCACTTCCTTTTCACCCCGTAATACCTGCTGTCAAATAACTGCCCTTAATGAACTTTGAAAGCACAATTGTTAGAACAATAACAGGCAATGTCACTAGAAGTGAGAATGAAGTTGCAGTTAAGATGTCGCCCCGTGCTGTACTATCAAAGTATATTAGAATTGGAAGTGTTGGATGGACAGGGGATAATATTACTGCAAAGGTAAACTCGTCCCATGACATCATCCATGAGAGCAAGAAAGCAGAAATAACTCCTGGAATTGCAAGAGGAAAAATCACTTGATAAAGTGTTTGAAAAAAACCGGCCCCATCGACTCTTGCCTGTGATTCAAGTTGTTTAGGTACTGATTGTAGTGCTCCCATCATTAAAAAGACAGTTAGAGGCAGGACGATAAGCTCCTGTGCAAGTGCGAGTCCAAAGGCAGAATCATAAAGACCTAACTTAAGAAACGATACACTGATTGGAATTGCAATTGTTAGTGAAGGTATCATGGTCGAAAAAAATAGTAAAGCGATCAGTATACTGCTGACTTTGAATGAAAGTTTGCTTAAACCGTAGGCCGCGTGATATCCGAGAAGAATGGCAAGGGAAGCTACAATAAAGGCTGTCTCCAAACTTTTGTAAAATGCCGCAATCAAAACACTTCCGTATCCACTGAATGCCTTAATGAAGTTGGCCAGTGTAAACTTTGATGGAATTAATGCGGGATAATATGCTGCTACGGTCTGACTCGGATCTCCCAATGCTATGATCGCAAGTATATATATCGGCAAGAGGACTAAAAATGAAAATATGGCTATCCCTATATACGTATAATACTTGGATTTTGGACTTCTGTATTCGCTAACCATTTTATGACACCCTGCTGTATTTTGATCTGTATACCATTATGAGCACCGCAAAAATCAAAACAAAACCCAACAAAATCGTAGCTGCTGCATAAGACGGGTCTGGATTAACGATATCAAAAAGAGAGTAAGTCATTGTTGTCAACAGTTGGTATGGGAATATTAGCAATGCCATTGCAAAAATATTGAATTCGCTTATACCCCTGATCATCAAGGCTATTGCAATAAATCCGGCCATGTTAGGTAAGGTAATCCTAAAAAACCTCTGAAATGGGCCAGCGCCATCGACCATAGCTTGGCTGTACAGATCAGAAGGTATAGTGGACATACCCGCGAGGAGAATAAGCATCACTATTGGTGTGTTTTTCCAGGAGTCAGCCAGAATTAAGACTAAGAGGGCCCTGGGAAAAGTTGCTTCCCAATCAACGGCATGAAAGCCGAAAAGACTTATGAAGGAATTGACGTAACCTCCGTATGAAGAAAACATATCATGGAATATGACCGCTGCCACAATGGTTGCTACTCCAAAGGGAATAAGGAATATTGCGGTAAAAGCACTTCTGCCCTTGAATGGCTTTGACAATAAGCTGGCCACAATAAATGCAACTGTAAACTGCAGGAGAAGAGCAGCCCCTGTAACAATGAAAGTATTGAGTATGGGTCTTGTCCCGAACGTACTCAAAACAAAGTGATAATTGTACAGGGAAAACGGATGAATTGGGGTCTCAAATCCTCCGCGGACAGATTCTATGGCAGGATAAAAAGCCAAATATAAAACATATACTACGGCTGGTGCGATCAGCAAGTACGCAGACCATTGATCTCTCCATTTCAACAAAAATCACCAAAAAAAAATTATACGGATATTGGTCCGTAATTGTTTGGGTTCTGATATAACGTTGCATTGGCCGATCCGTAGTTGGCTAAGATATATTTATACATTTGAGTGTGCGCGTTGGCAAGATCAGATGCTATCGAACTGTACGATCCACCGTTAACAATCAGCGGGTTAAAGACGTCCTGGTCCAATATGGTTTGCCATTCAGTTATCCACGGCGTAGGATTCCTGAGAAATACCCCCTGATCAATGGCAGCTCCCAATGCAGAATCTATCGCGCTATATTTAGCTGGCAAGTTTTGGTATGCTCCAGCATTTATTGCTACCCAAGAAAGGTTCAAAAGAGTCTCTTTTTGAGCCTGCTCGCCTAGCAAGAAGCTAATGAAAGCCTCATCACTAGGTATGTTTGTTGCCCCCTTTGGAATAAAGAGGACATCTCCACCAAGCAAATGGTTGCCATTAACCGGACCTGCTGGACCAGGATAGAATCCCAGTGTCGAGTTCGTCATGTTGTATGGGGTGCTAGTAAGAGTATTATATATGTAAGGCCATTGATAGTCAAGAATTGAATAATTACCGACCGCCAAGCCATGGTATGACCCCCAGTAACCGGTCTTATACGCGGGGACGAAGTAGGAACTTAGGTTTTTCAGAAACTGCATTGCGTGTAAATCTCCCGAATCGTTTATGTATAGTGGATTCCCACCGTACTGAACCATTAATTGGTAAAGTTCAGTCGCAGTACTTGAGCCGGTTCTTACACCGAAAGTTGAACCACCTTGTATCATTATTTCTGGAAGACTTTTATTGTGTAATGTCTCTGCATCTTTTAAAAACTGGGTGTCATTCGCGGGAGGCGCAGATATGCCAGCTTTTGCTAGAATGGTCTTATTGTAAAATACCAGCGGAACATTTCCTCTAAATGGGAAGAAATAAACCCCACCAAAAACATGTTTCTCATAAAGTACAAGGTTCTGTGCTGCTGGAACCAAATTCGGTGGCATAAGCGCAGGTGCCATTGTAGAAAGATTCATAAGTACGTTCCCAGATGAACTGTATATCAACTGCCCTATTTCCAGATTGTCTTGCCCGGCAACTATACTTCCTACTTTCCCAGACTTTTCAAGAGCCAGTATATCTTTCGACACGTCGCCGCTTCCTACGTTAACAAAATTTACGTGTATTCCTGGATACTCAGCTTCAAACTGAGGAATCAACGTATTGTTAATGTACTTAGCCTCGCTAGCAGCTACACTTTCATAGAACTCCAGATTGACCGTGCTGGATGTTTTTGCCGAGGGGGCATGCGCAAGATATCCCCCTGTAAAACCAACCACTGCAACGACCACAACCAAAACTACCCATCCCCACGGGCGTTTCGGTTTTACTTCATTGTCCATTGTCTTTTGACTCGCTTCTACCATGAAACGCATATTGAAATTACTATATTTAAGAATTTCCTTTGCTATACCATACCGAATAAATATATTAACAACATACTTTCAACGAAGTAAGTTCATTTCATTTAGTTTTCCGCCATTCTCAGTTTTGCTTAAATACACTTTCACCGTAGAATATAATAATACTAATCAAACTGAAGTTTAGCAGCATAATTTTCATTCTTCCTTTCGAAAGTTTTACGTTGTTAACTGTACTAAAAAAAGTCATTTAGATCCATCATTCAATCATCAAAATGTTCAAAAATCAGAGGATGAATACATAAACTTGCGCTGATCAATGATGTGTGGATAGATCTTTCAATTTTCGTGGAAACTAAAGGTCTTTAGATATCAATTTTTTCAATGACTCGGATTTCTATATTAATTCCATTGAGTCCTCTTAAAGAAATAAATTACCTAGTAAGTTATATGAGTTTTGAGAAGATACTGAATAGATATTATGACGTACATAAAAATTTCAGGCGATAAAAAATTAGAAGTGCCGAAAGATCCGACTATCGGCTATATAGAAGGCGATGGTATTGGTGGAGATATTTCAAAAGCTATGATTCTTACCGTAAATGCGGCAGTAGAAGTTGCCTATAGTGGTGAAAAAAACATAATATGGGAAAAGGTGCCAGCCGGTGAAGAATCCTTTAAGGAAACAGGAAAGTCCCTTCCTCAAGATTCATTGGATAAACTAAAGAAATGTGTTGTCTCAGTGAAAGGCCCACTTACAACACCGGTAGGTCATGGAATGAGAAGCCTTAATGTTACTCTCAGGCAATATTTTGACCTTTATGCAAACATCAGGCCTGTGAAGTTCATACCTGGATCTCCGTCACCTGTGAAATACCCAGAGAAAATGGATATGGTTGTTTTCAGGGAAAACACTGAGGATCTTTATGCGGGATATGAATGGAAATATGATTCTAGTGAGGCTGAGAAACTTCGAATGTTCCTTTCAAAAGAATTATCAGTGAATATTCCAAATGATTCTGGTATTGGTATAAAACCCATAAGCAAGTTCAAGTCGCAGAGGCTTGTAAGAAAAGCTATACAGTACGCAATACAGAACCACAGGAAAAGTGTAACACTGATGCATAAGGGAAATATAATGAAGTACACAGAAGGTGCTTTTAGGGAATGGGGCTACGAGTTAGCGGCAACTGAATTTAAGAATGAGACCGTAACAGAAAAAGATTACTTGGAAAAACCTGATGCATATCAAGGAAAAATCGTTATAAAAGATAGAATAGCTGACAACATGTTTCAACAAGTTCTAACAAGAACCGACGAATATGATGTTATAGCTACCACAAACATCAATGGTGATTATCTTTCGGACGCACTTGCGGCGCAGGTAGGCGGTATCGGAACTGCACCAAGCGGAAATGTGGGGGACGTATACGCAATCTTTGAAGCAATACATGGTTCGGCGCCAAAATATACTGGAATGGATGTTGCCAACCCAACATCGATCATACTTTCTGCTGCTATGGCACTCGAGTATATGGAATGGAAAGAACCAGCCGAGATTATAAGGAATGCAGTAAATTCGGCATACCTTGACCATAAGGTAACGCAGGATATTGCCAGATATTCTAATGTAAAACCCCTTAAGTGTTCTGAATTTGCTGAAGAATTGATTCGCCGGATGAGAAAAGTATCTTGAGTCAGAGTATTTTGATTGTGCCATCATGACGAATCATGATGGTAATATTCTTCTTTATTCGGCCTTTGGAAATGTCTGATTTTAGTGCCTGCCTCAAGATTGTGAGTAACCCGATAATATTTTCCTTTAATTTTATTCCGTTTCTATCTGATTCATTTATAATTTCTCTTAGGATATCAATTAATTCGCTTTGTCCCTTAAATGGAAGCATAATCGAACTGCCCGTATCCTCATACAAGTATAGAGTATTTTGTGCTTTTTTCACATTTTCCCGTATACGCTTGTCGATGACATAGATATCCTGGACTGTTCGACCCAGCCTCTTCGCAATTTCTAAATGAGATAAACCATCTTTTTCCAGAAGAAGTACTTCGATCTGGCGCTTGGTGAGGAAATGATCTCGCATGGTTATTCGCCTATTTCCAGATAGTACGCGTTATTAAAACATTAATGTTTACTTTTGCACTGTTTAAACAAATGTTATTTACATGATTCATTTTATCGAAACGATGAAAAGTCAGAAGATCATCGTTATAATAGTAATTGTAGGCTTACTGGCAGTGGGAACAGGTATAGGCGTTCACTACTATTATAGCAAGAATAAAAGCCCTCTAATTACGTACGTTGCAGATGCATATGTAGGTGAGGCTAATTATCTCTTGAATGGTTACAGAAATTCAACAGGCAACCCAGTATCGCCGGCAATTGGAGGCGGTTCCTATACAGATGCACAAAAGATAGGTTCAGGAGATCCTGCAAATGTTTTCATTTCTGTTGCCCTTTCTCCATATAGCCCGCACTACCTCAAGTACCGTTATAGTGGATGGGCAATTGCCTTTGCATCGGATCAGGTGGTACTTGCCTATTACAACAATACCACAGATTACAAAATTGCCTCGATGCTAAAACAGGCTGAGATTGATAATAATACTTCAGAGTTTATTAGTGCACTTTTCTCCATAACTAATAAATCGAACAGTCTCGGTATATCGAACCCAAGCACAGATCCCGCAGGACTCAGAGCATGGATAAGTTTAGAGATCGCGGGAGAATTATATGGGCATAATGAGGATTATTTCGTAAATGCAGTTAGACAACACCACGCTAACGTAACTAGATCAAGTGCAGCACAGCTTGTTCCGGCCCTCGAAACTGGGGAAATTAGTTTCCTGTTCATCTATAAATCTGCTGCAGTCCACTCGGGTCTTAAAATGGTAGAGCTTCCAACTAAAATGAATTTTGGAGATCCGGATCTATCATCATTCTATTCTGAATTTAGTTATACAACCGTAGCGGGACTTCAAAAAGGTTCGCCTGTGCTTTTATACATCACGGCACTTGCGAACAATACTCTGGCAACAGACTCTCTGGAATTTGTGAACTACACACTTAACCATAGAATCGAATTAAGCACATTCGAACTTAAGCCACTTCAACACCCAGAGCTTTTCAACGACACAACGCCACCACTGGAGATATTGAGCCTTGTGTCAAGTCACGAATTAGTCTATTCAGGGAGAATAGACTAACCAGAGAGGAAACATGGCAAGCCCAAAAAAACCTGATGGTCTGACAATATTTTCAATCGTGGTAACGATACTCATCATCGTCCCAATTGCTTTTATCCTTGTATATGGATTTGCAGTTTACCACAGCTCTATAGGGTTCAGCTCGATAGTTTTCAAATCCATCGCACTCACTATTTTTTCCTCTGCGATAGCTGCATTTATCGTGTTTCTGCTCTTCACTCCGCTCGCGTATCACATTTCGCGCTTCTCCAGTTCAGCAATGGAAACGATCTCGGATATTCCTGCGTCAGTACCTCATCCCATAGTTGGAATAGCTTTCCTTCTGGTCGTAAGCCCGTTGACTCCGTTCGGCAGGTTTCTTATATCAATAGGTCTTGGTCTATTTGACTCTATACCAGGACTTGTAACAGCGCTTGCATTTGTCTCTGCACCAGTGTATATAAGGGCTGCACAATCGGTTTTTTCCCAGAACCCACCTGAACCAGAAATTCTTGCGATGGGACTTGGCTTGTCAAGAATCCAGACCCTATATAGGGTTGTAGTTCCCAATAGTGCACGTTTATTGTTTTCAGCGACGTTAACTTCCATGAGCAGAGCGATCAGCGAATTCGGCTCCATTGCCATAATCGCATACGTTATTCTCCAGTTTCCTTTTGCAGGAGTCATGCCAGCATCTGTCCTGATCTACCAGTTCTTTGGATATTATGGCCTTGGTCCTGCAGTGACCGCGTCCGCAGTAATGATAGTAATTTCAATAATCGTTCTTCTCATATCCAGGTTTATTAAAGGCGTAAGCAACAATAGGTCAGGTGTTTAAAGCGTTAGAAGTTGATATTCGTAAACGCCTCGGAGAATTCGAATTGAAAGCCTCATTGAATGCAGAGGGAATGATTCATATTTTCGGGGTAAATGGGTCCGGAAAAACAACACTATTAAGATGCCTAGCTGGAATAATTCCAGTTGATTCTGGAACAATAGTGCATAATGGGATCGATCTGACTATCATTCCAATTGAACGTAGAAAAGTCGTCTATCTGGATCGCCTCTCATTTTTCCCTAACCTGAACGTTGAAGAGCATCTTTCTGTTTTGAGAATGACAAAAATGGAGGAGATTAATGAAATAAAGAGAATAATGGATATAGATTATAAAGGAAAACTGAGGAACCTGAGCACTGGGCAAAAACTAAAAGTATCACTTGCAACGTCTGTGCTCTCTCACCCTCGTTTGATACTTTTGGATGAAATTTCAGCCAATATAAGCAATGCAGAAAGTATCCTCAACGACCTAGTTCCTATTCTTCATCGACAGAAGACTGAGTTGATCAACGTAGCTCAGGAGAATTCTCAGGCTCTAGAAAAGAATTTTACATTCAATATAGTTCATGGAGAAATTACAAGAGTGGAAGATTAATCTAAACGTATAGCATAATCATTAGACTTGTATGGTTACGATACTCATTACTGGATCGTCAGGGCAAATAGGTTCTGATCTGATTCCTGCATTGGTTAGAAAGTACGGAAAATCCAGTGTCATAGCTTCAGATATCACTTTTTCTGATCGCGATTACGACGTTGAAAAGATCAGACTGGACGTTACAAAAAAGGAAGACATAGAAACAGTGATAAAAGAAAAATCTGTGACAGATATATTCCATCTTGGTGCTATTCTTTCGGCATCCGCGGAAAAGCACCCATACGAAGCTTTTTTCGTAAACGGCAACGGCACTCTTAACGTGATGGAAGCTGCCGTTAAATACTCTGTAAATAGGATCATAATACCAAGTTCAATAGCCGTTTTTGGGAATGATATAGCAAAAGAAAAGGTAAAACCAATGGATTCTACACGCCCTACTACTATGTATGGCATAACAAAGGTTTTGTCGGAACTTTTGGCTCAGTATTATACAAACAGGTACGGGATTAGCGTAAGGGGTATGCGTTTTCCCGGGATAATTAGCTACGAGACGCCCCCAATGGCCGGTACAACAGATTATGCAGTGGACATGTTCATTCACGCTGTTAACCACGAGAAATATAAATGCTACCTCAAACCGGACACACCTTTACCGATGATGTATTTCCCGGATGCGATAGATGCTCTCGTAAAGATTTTTGAAGCTGAGGAAAGATCATTAAGGTATAGGATGGAATACAACGTTTCTGCGTTCACATTTACTCCGTTCGAACTATATTCTCTGATCAAAGAATACTATCCGGATTTCTCGGTTGAGTACGAACCAGATTACAGGCAGAATATTGCCGAATCTTGGCCTCACTCTCTTGATTATTTTGACGCCGTTAAGGACTGGGGTTATTCTCCAAGGTTTTCACTCAATGACACAGTTAGAGATATGATAGTCAACCTTGAGAAGATCAGAAAGGAAAATGATATGAAAAAAACATTGGCACAAAATCCATGAACTTTATTAGCACTTACCAAAGATTTCCGGTTTCAATGGCTAAATATTAACTTCAACAACACATTTATTGCTTCCTTCCGAGAACTTTTCTTTGATTTTAAAGTCCTTTCCGATGGATTCTTTTATTATCTGGTTCCCAAGGCCACCACAGATAAGACTTTTATTATTCTTTGCCAGTTCATAAAATATGCAGTTGTGCCTTATTATCCTAACAACATCCCCGTCTATCTCCAATTTAGCATAGTAGCCCATTCTGTTCAAGGCTGAAACGAAATCGTGCAGCCTGTCAATTTTCTTTTCCCTTGTGAGATCCTTTGGCATCTGATCCCATCCTGATTCTGAAACGATTTTGTCTGCTACATTTCCAAGGATTATGTTGACCTTGTCCTGCCCAAATTCGGTTTCGAGCTCTTTTACAAGTAAGGACGCGAGAAACATATATCGCTTCGGAAGAAGATTAAAACCCTTCTCTGATAATTTATAGTATTTTTTTGGACGCCCTGGGCCATTTCCCTTGAAATATGCGTTCAAATAACCCTTGAGCTCTAAAGAAGCTAGATGCTCGTTTATCGCGTTCTTGTTCATATTGAATAAATGCGAAAGTTCCTCTACACTTAATTCAGAATAACTCAATTCTCTTATTATACCTGCCTTTGTGATGCCAAGAAGAGGTACAAGATCATCACTGAAATTTTCACTTTTCTGATCCATATAGATATATGTATTGAATCATAATACTTATAATTTAGTATATTTAGACATAAGAAATTGTTTAAATACAATAATTGGATAACGAATCCATATGTCAAACATACCAGAACTTACTATAAATGATCTTGTAGTATCTGTGGAGGGAAAGCAGATACTGAACGGAGTGAATCTTACTGTTAGAGGAGGAGAAATACACGCCTTAATGGGACCAAACGGAGCCGGGAAAAGCACACTTGGTTATGTTCTGGCTGGACATCCCAATTATAAAGTTGAAAGCGGAACCATAAAGCTTGATGGCATAAACATCACTGACAAAACACCGGAAGAGAGAGCACGACTTGGGATGTTTCTGGCCTTTCAGAACCCTATTGCTGTCCCTGGCGTAAAACTTTCAACATTTTTGAGATCAGCTTATAAGCAGGTTCATCCCGAGGATCAGGTAAGCATCAAGGATTTTATGGATCGAATTAAGAAACATCTTAACAAGGTCGGCCTTGACGAGACTTTTCTTTCTCGCTCTGTAAATGATGGATTTTCCGGTGGAGAAAGGAAACGGTTTGAAATTTTGCAAATGTCTATACTCAGGCCCAGGATAGTAATACTCGATGAGATCGATTCCGGACTTGACGTTGACGCACTCAAGATGGTTGCGGATGAAATAAAAGAATCATACAATGAAGAGGTTGGATTTTTGATTATAACGCACTACCAGAGAATCTTGAAAAGTATTGAACCAAGATTTGTTCATGTACTGAAGAATGGGAAGATCGTGATGAACGGAGACCAAAAACTATCAATCCAGATAGAAACCGAAGGTTATGACTGGATAAAGGCATAGGTGATAAAAAAATGGAAGCAGAATATGAAAAAGACGCTGAAATGGAAAAATTGATAGAGGATTTGAAGACCTCAAGGGCAAAACAGGAAGACTGGGAGTTTCATGATCCGGAAAGGTCCGTTTATTCTACTGGAAGGGGACTCAACAAGAATGTTGTAGAAGAAATTTCTGAAATAAAGAAAGAACCAGACTGGATGAGGAGACTCAGACTCCGTTCTCTTGAAATATTCCTTTCAAAACCTGTGCCGACGTGGGGTCCTGATCTCTCTGGGATCGAATGGGACAATATCAAGTACTACACGAGACCGGGAGAAGAGACTACTAATGACTGGGATGAGGTCCCGGATCAGATAAAGAACACGTTTGAGAAGTTGGGCATACCTGAGATGGAACAGAAATATCTTGCAGGCTCAGTTGCACAATATGACAGTGAGGGCGTTTATCATAACCTCAGGAAGGTCTGGGAAGATAAGGGCGTACTGTTCATGGATCTCGATTCTGCTGTTCAAAAATATCCAGATCTTGTGAAAGAATATATGTGCAAGGCCGTTCCACCTTCAGATAACAAATTTGCCGCTCTGAATGGTGCAGTATGGAGTGGCGGATCATTCCTATATGTTCCTCCAAACGTCCAGATAGACATGCCGCTTCAAACTTACTTTAGGATGAACGGTGAGGCCACCGGACAGTTTGAGCACACCATCGTGGTAGCAGATGAAGGATCGAAAGTACACTATATAGAAGGATGCACGGCTCCGCGTTACGATTCGAATTCCCTGCACAGTGCAATTGTCGAAATCTATGTTAAAAAGAATGCAAAGGCAAAGTACACAAGTGTCCAGAACTGGTCAAAGAGTGTGTATAACATGCCGACAAAGAGGGCCTGGGTAGATGAAAATGGGCAGATGGAATGGGTAGGTGGTTCTCTTGGATCAAAGATCACCATGCTGTACCCGTCTTCGTATCTCAGAGGACCTCACGCTTCGGCACATAATCTTAACATTTCTCTCGCGGGTCCAGGTACTATCAAGGACACCGGCGCTAAAGCCTTACACCTTGCACCTTATACGAGCTCAAAGATAGTGGCAAAAAGCATAAGCATAGACGACGGGAAGGCCATATATCGTGGTCTCTTAAGAATGAACAAGGGAGCAGTGTATTCTAAAAGCCATGTGCAGTGTGATGCCCTTCTCATAAATGACAATTCACAGAGTTTCACGTATCCACATGACGAAATATACGAACCTACCGCATCGTTCGGCCATGAAGCTACAGTCGGAAAAATTGGAACAGATGAATTAACATACTTGAGATCGAGAGGGTTGAGCGAAGAGGAAGCCAGCTCTATGATAGTTCTTGGATTCCTTGACGATGTCATGAGGGAAATACCCATGGAATTTGCACTTGAGATGAACAGACTCATAAAACTAGAGATGACAAAATTAGGCGCAGTCGGATGATCATACATGGAGACCTACCAGGAAACTTTAAAATCACTTCTCAACGATGAAGCTTACAGTTATAGGAGAGATGCTTTTCTCCAATTTCTTAAGGCTCCTATCCGGACATATAAAGAGAGCCCCACTGTAAAAGACTACGTTGAGATTTCTGAGGACGAACTTAAAAGAATGATACTGGGTTCATTCCCAGAAACTAGTAAAGATAGAGTTCCACTTGGAAATCATGACATTCTAGTAAACAACGAAAACGTTTCGTTTTCCTCGTCTCTACAGGATAGGGGAATCATTGTTTCTGATCTAAAATCGGCGATTTCTTCTAACAAGGACCTTATGGAAAAGTATGTTTATCCAAGATTGGGCGACGATCGGGATGAATTCCTTATCAACTCAGCCTGGCGCAATGGCCTGTTTGTTTTCATTCCCGATAATACAGACGTAGTGATCAATGTTGAAAACATGATAAAATCCGAGGTTTCAATAGCTCAGAAGTATGTAATAATATCCGGAAAGAATGCAAATGTGACTTATTCGGATAACTTCGGCTCCGCTGGACAGGGCGATGGTATCCAGGGAAAGACGATATACTTTTTCCTCGGTGAGGGAACAAAAGTACACTATCATTACTTCCAGGAAAAATTTCCTGAGGTCACAGATATCACTTACGTGAAAGAATTCATGGATAAATATTCTGAATTTGCTTTTTACCATGCAAACAGGGGGGCTTATAAAACAATATTCACAGATAAATCGGTGCAGTTTGGGGAAATGTCTACATTCAAGGTTGCCGGCGTGAGTTTCAGCAGTGGATCGCAGAAGATGAGTATCACTGATAGCAGTTTCCAGGAGGCGGAGACAACTGTTTCAGACATCCATGTCCGTGGAGTTGTAACTGGAAATAGCTCTACAATCCATAAAGGAAGCATAGATCTCGAGGAAAATTCAAAGAAATCGACTGGCTTCTATGATTCAAGGATTCTTTTACTTTCAAAGGACGGATATGCAAATAGCAAACCAGCCCTTATGATCAAGAACAGCAACACAAGATCAAAACATGGATCGTCTATCAGCAACGTTGATGATGAACAGATATTCTATCTCAGTTCCCGTGGAATACCAAGAAACATTGCAAAAGGGATAATAACTACCGGCTTTGTTTCGTCCATTCTTGATAGTGCCGAGGACAAGAGATTCATGGAAAGAGTTTACAAACTTGCAGAAGATCTGGGATCAAATGTTATCTCCGCTCCAGATTAAGAAAGATTTTCCTATTTTTGAAAAACTTGGTCCGGAATATTCTTATTTAGACAATGCTGCGACGAGCCAGAAACCGTATTCCGTCATAAGGGCCATGGAAGAATTTTACGAACTTCATAACAGCAACGTACACAGGGGGATTTACAGGTTAAGCGAAGAAGCTACGAACCTGTACGAGAGATCAAGGGAGAATGTTTCGGCTTTCATTAATTCAAAAGATTCAAGGCAAATTGTGTTTGTCCGGAATACCACGGAGGCAATTAACCTGCTGTCATACACTCTTGGAAGGGAATTGAAAAAAGACGATGAAATACTTATCACCATCCTAGAGCACCATTCCAATATCGTTCCATGGCAGTTTCTCTCAGAAAAAGGCGTCAGATTACGATATGTGATGCTGAATCCAGATATGACACTCGATATGGATGATCTGCAGCGAAAGCTAACAAAAAAGACAAGAATCGTTAGCATAGCACAGAGCTCGAACGTCCTTGGGACGATAAGCGATGTTAAGGAGATAGGAAAGATCGCCCATGAAAATGGATCTACCTTTGTGGTTGATGCGGCTCAGAGCGTACCGCATATGCCGGTCGATGTAACAGACATCGATGCAGACTTCCTTGCGTTCTCAGGGCACAAGATGCTTGGACCAACTGGTATAGGGGTGCTTTATGGAAAATATGACCTGCTTGATAGGATGCCCCCTTTTATGGGTGGAGGGGAGATGATAAGCGCTGTTTATCAGGATCATTCAACATACGCAGACGTCCCACAAAAATATGAGGCTGGGACGCCAAACATAGAAGGAGCTGTGGGCCTTTCTTCTGCTGTGAATTATCTCAGGGCCCTTGGAATGGATCAGGTAAGAGAACATGAGAAGGAACTAATCGAATACACGCTGAAGAAGGAAGAAGAACACAATGTGCCGGATCTAATTTCATACGGTCCCAGAAATACAGAAGTTCGATCCGGAGTCTATTGCTTCAACATAGGAGAGATGTCCCCTCTGAATATAAACAACCTCGCCCATGAGGAGGGCGTTCAGATGAGCCAGGCAATCCACCCGCATGACGTTTCAGAGATGTTGGATGATGGAAATGTGGCGGTTAGATCAGGGCATCACTGTGCAATGCCACTCGCGGAGTTTCTTAACGTGGTTGCGACGTCACGTGCATCATATTATATATACAATACAAGGGAGGATGTAGACAGACTGTTCAACGTACTAGTAAAGGTGGTGAAAAAGTACGGACGATGAGGATATTTACGTTGAGATTATAATGGATCATTACAGGAATCCTCACAACTACGGCATAGTTCAGAATGCAGCTTCCAAGATCATCGAATATAATCCAGTTTGTGGTGACACGATACAGATTACAATCAGCGTAGAAAATGGAAAGATTTCGGATGCTAAATTTATCGGCCGCGGATGCTCTATTAGCCAGGCATCTGCTTCCATTCTCACGGATATGGTTAAGGGGATGCCTTTAGAAGAGGCTAAAAATATCGACGAGGACAAATATATTAAGTCTCTCGGCATCACTCTGGGGCCGAGTAGGGAAAAATGCGCCCTTCTGGCCGTGAATGCTTTGAAAAAATGCATTAAAGATTATCAAAAAGGAGAAGAATCTAAATGAAATATTCAGTATCTGTCAACAAAGAAAAATGCATAGGAGATGCTATATGCACGGCATTATGCAGCAACTGGTACATGGATGCAAATGGAAAAGCGCAGTTTAGAAAGAAAATAATAAACGATGAAGAATACGCTGAAAATAAAGAGGCGGAAGATTCCTGCCCCATAGGCGTTATAAAGATCATGATGCTTGAATAATCTCAGGAAAATCCACTGTCAGAGATTTTTTTAAGAGATCATCTTTTTTTATCCTTGCCTGTTTTGTGGTATCGCGATCCCTTATAGTTACACTGTCATCGTTTAGAGTGTCCCTATCAAAAGTTATGCATATGGGAGTACCGATTTCATCCTGTCTTGCATACCTGCGGCCAATTGATCCGGATTTGTCGAAAATGACATACGGATCTATTACCCTTAATTTCTCGAAAAATTCTTCTGCCATTGTATCTATGCCATCCTTATTCACCAGAGGAAGAATTGCTGCATGGTATGGCGCTATCGCAGGCTTCAGCCGCATTACCTTATAGCCATTCTCCCTGGTATAGTACGAATGCATCATCACGGCAAGCACTATTCTGTCGATGCCATATGAGGGTTCTATTATCGAAGGGATAATTTCCTCTTCATCAACCTTGACGTGCATGGATTCACCCGACGCAGTTTCATGGTTCTTGAGGTCATCACGATCTGCTATGCCAACGAGTTCTACCCATTCCCCATCTAGGAGAACTTCCGCATCCCAAGAATCTCTCGAATAATGGGCCCTTTCATCATCGTGATGCTGCCTGAATCGTATTTGATCAGGATTAATACCTGCACTAACAAGCAATTCATGAGTCTTGTTTAAAAAATACGAGAGCGCATTGCTGCTCAGAATCCCGGAGGAGTACAGATCGAATACGTTGCCTGTCAATTCTCTCCCATCCTTGGTCAGAACAGTTAACTTCCTTTGCCTTTCTAGCTCCTTCCAGTACTTTTTCACAGGATGGACAAACACCTCAACCTCACCCTGGCTGAATTCTCTCAGTCTTATCAGCGACTGTCTGGGAGATATCTCATTCCTGAAACCCTTTCCGTACTGAGCGGTAACCATGGGAATCCGTCCCCTGTTGACATTATTAAGAAGCTTGAAATTCACAAAGATTCCCTGAGCTGTTTCAGGCCGCAGGTAGAGGTCGCCTGAAGAGCCCTGACTCGGAAGCCTGAACATTTGATAGAATTCCTTTGCTTCCGTTATACGCGCTCCGCATACAGGACATTTAACTATGTGGGTGTCCAGTACATTCTGTGCAGAAGCTATGTCGCCTGCAGGCAAATCAATATTGTTATATTTTAGTATAGATTCTAGCTTTTGCTTAGTATGGCAATTTGAGCATTCAGCACCTATATCATAGAATCTTGCTATATGTCCTGAGGCATTGAAAACAGTATGGGGGACCATAACTGGTGTATCAATAAAGATTGCCCCCTCTCTCAAATATGCTGCCTTCCAGAGGTTAACAATATTGTCCCTTAACAGGACACCGAGAGGCCCGTAATCATATAGACCAGATTCACCGCCATAAATGGAGAAAGATGGCCAGAAGAACCCTCGCCTTTTTGCAAGTTCTACAATGTTCTCGTAAACGCTAATAGTTTACTCACACTCCTATTGTGCTTTCTTCGTTTCGAATATTCGCATTATCTGAATATCATAAAGCATGCCAACGAGTTTCCCCTGATGATCAACTACAGGAAGTTGGTTGTAGTTGCCTTTCTCCATCTTCGCAACGGCAGAAGAAATTTTGTCCACGGTCGTCGCTATCTCTGGGTTCTTGACCATTATGCTCTTGATTGGCTTTTTGGGCAACTCAATGTTGCTTTTCTCTATGACGTAGGTAACTACATTCCTTATGCCGTCCCATGACCATGGATCTTCATCATCAGCCATGCCAGTTTCTGTCAGTATGACACTTGACTTTATGTTTACTTTGTCAAATATGTCCCTATCGGTTATCAGGCCCAAGAGTTCGCCTCTCTCGTTAACAACTGGACATGAATAGACGCGTGATAGCCTCATGGTAAAGGAAGCAACATTTATCGGGGTGTTTTCCCACAACGGAACGGAAATTGAATTCAATACCTCCTTCACCTTCTCAGTGCCGTGCAGTTCTTTTACAACAGGAAGAATATTTTGAGGTGTCAATATACCGACGACCTTTTTACTCGAGTCTACGACTGCGAGGTGCCTCCTATTTTGCAAAAGCATCTCTTTAGCAGCTGCTTCAACAGAATCGTTCACAGAAACGGATTTGGCGCGCCTCATAACTATGGCTGCCTGAGTTTCATCTGGATGATCGAACACATCACGCCTGCTGATCATCCCTGCATATTTGCCAGAGGAATTTACCAGTGGGAGCCCGGTTATGTTTTCCTTGATTAGGATTTTGATTATATCCGAAACATTACTGGGAATTTTATGTATTATCGGATCTTTAGTCATGATTTCCTTTACTTTCTTGGGCATAGACAACGTAATCAATGACTAATATATTAATTACTTTCTATTCACAATAACCAATATTTTAACAATTCGCTTTTTTCCACCATCTGCTAAGGTAAATTTGATTGAACCACTCTAAGAAAGGCCGAAAGGGGAGGAATGATATTTTTAAAGGGAATTAGAAGCAATTCACGGCGTTTCATTCTAAAGTGGACACAACAGATGATACTCGGATATAAAATTCAGGTTTTCTAAGAACATTAGCCATTGGAAGGAGAACATCTCTTCACATATCGTACTGAGCGAGAAAAGGCACATTTTGATGAGAGACCATGAACATTAGCAACAAATTTAAAGCATAATGCGTTAACACTATTGGTGTTATTATGGTTACACTGAAATGGCTTGGACACGCTGCGTGGATGGTCGATTTCTCTAAGGCGAGAGTCATAATTGATCCTTTTCTAACAGATAACCCAAAATCCGCTATGAAAGAATCAGAGATTGAAAAGGTGGATTATATCGCCGTAACGCACAATCATTTTGATCACGTCGGAGATACGTTTAAGATTGCGAAGAGAACTGGAGCAAAAATTGTCGGAATGTTTGAATTATCGCAGCTCGATACAGAGGGAATCTCACAGGAAAAGTTTATTGGGTTGAATAAGGGCAGCATGACTGATTTTGGAGAAGTAAAATTTGGCCTGACTGCTGCAGTTCACAGTGGAAACGAGAGTGGGGTGTTGGTATCAGGCGATTCAAAGACAATATATCATGCAGGAGACACGGCACTGTTCGGAGACATGAAGTATATAGGAGAACTTTATCACCCTGATGTTGCGCTCCTCCCTATTGGAGGGTATTATACCATGGGCCCAAAGGAAGCCGCAATAGCCGCAAAACTCATAGGCGCGAAAATAACCGTACCCATGCACTACAATACGTTCCCTGCAATTTCACAGGATCCCAACGAATTCAAGAAACTTGTTGGAAACTCGTCTGATGTAAGGGTGCTGGAACCTGGCCAGTCTTTCCAGGTATAAGTGATCTCTGAGTTCATGAGACCTCAAACAAGACCAGATGCCTACTCCCAAA
>JAJYVJ010000103.1 GCA_021792045.1 Thermoplasmata archaeon
CTGCAGTGGAAAAAAGGAAAAAGAAGTTACGTATTAACCTTCAGTCAAGAATAAAGTATTTACCCATGAATTTAAATCCATGATAAATAACATAAAGGAAGATCATAATGCCAAAGCCAGGTGAACAACCATTATTCGAAGAGCCAAAGTTTGACGAAAAAGAATACTTAAAGTCAGAAATGCAGAGAGCTAAAGGTATAATATTTGTTTTCTTCATAGGTGCGGGAACAGGAGCTGCAGCTGGATATTTGCAACTTGCAGGTTATTGGTACATTGCAGTCCTTATAATGCTGCTATTTCTGGTGTTTCTTGGGAAAATACTAAGATTCCTGCGAGTTAAAACTTCTGCGAAAACATCTCATAAATTTCTGAATGGCGCCATTTATGTTTTTAGCTGGCTTTTATTCTGGATTGTTGTTCTGAATGTTCCGATTCACTCAGTTTCTGCTCCCGAGTTGACAGGTATGCAAGGTGCACCAGTTCACACAAATAGTTGGACTTCAGTCTCCCTTTCTAGCGGGAACGTATTTACTGTACCATCCTCACTAATTGGGAATTCCACTTATAACTTAAGCTTCGTTTATAGGAATAACATTACTATAATTGGTCTACAGTATAGGCCAACTAGTAGTACCACCTGGACAGGTGAAGGTTTTAGCCAGGTTTCTGTTCACAAAATCGTTTTCATATTTTCCGGCAGTGTCAATACGGACTATAATTTCAGAATGTACTGGGAAAATCATGGAGTCAATCAATCAGCCCCGATCTACTTTTCCATGGACTTCTGATCCTCGAAATGATTGCAGAGATACTGTACGATCGAAAATAAATTATCCACTTTGGTCATTCGGGCGTGAAGGCAGGTGTAGTGTAGTCTGGCCTAGCACGGAAGCCTTCCAAGCTTTCGACCCGGGTCCAAATCCCGGCACCTGCATACCAAAAATGTCCTTGATTGCTACTACGTCTCTTTTTTTTGAATTTCTCAACTTTCATTAGATTCCGTGTGATACTTTTTTATTAATTCATTTCTAAGGTCATCTATGCATACCATATTTTTATCCCTGAGGACGTACCAGAATTTCCATCCGTTGTTGGCAGGTTTTCCAAGAATCCTCGCACTGACAGAATGTATAGATCCTTGGATATCCCTGGAGACCACAGTTCCATTAGTTAGCACAGTAGCTTGGAATTCCTTTGATTCGGAGTATAAGGTCTCGCCATCCATAATCAAGCCAGAAGCGACAAGATCACCAAATGGGACCCTAGGTTTCCTGACTTCCAGGGGGTAAGAGAGATATTCGCTTGGTACAGGCTTAGTTTTTGATATGCGTTCCATGGCCACGGAGATGTACTTTTCTTCCATTTCGATGCCAATAAATCTTCTTCCAAGCGTCTTTGCAACTACACCTGTAGTTCCACTTCCCATGAACGGATCCAGAATTATGTCACCCGGATTGGAGGTTGAAAGAATCACTCGCCTCAGGAGTTCTTCTGGCTTTTGTGTTGAATGAGCCCGTTCACCATCAATTCTTATCCTCTCCTTTCCACTGCATATCGGGATTGTCCAGTCGCTTCGCATCTGAAGATCATCGTTATAGGCCTTCATGGATTTGTAATGAAACGTGTATCTAGAATGTTTATCTTTCACCGAAAAGATTAGAGTTTCATGAGCATTTGTAAATCTTGTTCCCTTGAAATTTGGCATGGGATTCGACTTGATCCACACAACATCGTTTATTATCCAGAAACCAAGATCCTGAATCGCCTTACCCAATCTGAAAATATTGTGGTATGTACCTATGACCCAGATGCCGCCCGTGTCTTTAAGAATCCTCTTGCATTCAGTCAGCCACTTGACAGTGAAATTATCATACTCTTCAAAACTTGCGAATTTATCCCAGCTGTCGTCTACTGCATTTACGCGGGTCTGGTTTGGCCTCCATAATTCGTTCTGTAACTGCAGGTTGTACGGCGGGTCTGCGAAAATTAAGTCTACAGAGTTGTCCGGCAACCTCGAGAGAACGTCGACAGCATTTCCCTTTGTTATCTTACCTAGCATAGTTGCAATATCCGTACGCTTCATAAAGGATAGAACCTGGAGATTTTATACGAATTTAAAGATAAGCAGGAAAATCATGGTATTAAGAGTATGTTTTTCTGGTGGATTGTTAAAAATCCTGTGCGTTATTGCACCTATCACAATCACTATATCTCAGCCATAGATGAGGTTATGGATCAGAATGTCTTCAGAAGAACTATTAAGGCAAGTAATGAACACAATGGGGTATACAGGTGAGAAAGCTCCAGCTATCTTCGATTCTTTTCAAAATTTCAACAAGACGGTAATGTCTACAGGAAATTTGGATAACAAAACAAAGGAACTCATTGCAATTGCCCTGTCACTGGCAAGTACGTGTGAATGGTGCATAACCTACCACGTGAAAATGGCTCTTGACAGCGGAGCTACGGAGGAAGAGATAATCGAGGCATCGTTTGTAGCAGTCCTAATGGCGGGAGCACCAGCATTAATGCACATGCAGATTCTCAAAGATGCAATTGAATCTTTTGGGAAATAAGAAACAATATTTATTTTATTTGAAGATCTATTGGAAACCCAGTTGGTGATATTAAATGTATAAATTTGAGCGGAAAGTTGAGCTTTCGGCAGATAAGTGTTTTGCAAAAATATCCTCTTCTCTGAAAGAGTATGGATTCGTTTTGCTCTCTTATGTTGACATGCAGGAAATACTCAAGAAAAATTTTTCAGAGAATTTTCTTCCATATTACATACTTGAGGTTTGCAAACCTTCTGCTGCCAAGGAAATGGTAGGAATTAACATCGAATACGGTCTCTTCCTTCCATGTAAGATCGTCCTTGCCGAGGGACCATCCGGAACAAAAATTATGATGGCTCGCGTATCGCAACAGTCAAAAGACTATCTTGGTGCGGATGAATCGATAGCAAAGAAGTATGAAGAGGAGCTTATATCAATTATAAACGGGATCTGAGGCCACTCCTTCCCTAGCTCTTGCAATGCCCACCATTTCTTCCATTTTTTTCCTCGATGGTATACAGTATCCAGTCTTCGTAGAGGTGTATATTAAACGGTCCTCCGATGAATCTTCATAACCTTTGCCTGAAAATGATATTGCTAGTGCCTTAATCGATAACCTAATTTCTTTATAAATAAATCAGGTATTTCCAGATCATGACGGTTACTATTGATGGCTCTTCGCTGACAATTGAAAAGACGGTTTTTGTTGCCAGAGGTTTTGAAAAGGTTTCACTCTCTTCGACAGCTGAAGAAAATATCGAAAGATCGCATAAGTCGCTGATCGATCTCATTCAATCAGGAAAAATGGTATATGGTGTGAACACCGGCTTTGGGAGTCTCCTTAACGTAAGGATTTCAAGGGAGGACGAGAAAGATCTGCAGGCAAATCTTATAAGAAGCCATTCAGCTGGCGTAGGAGACCGATTAGAATCCGAATATGTAAGAGCAATGATGCTCATTCGCGCCAATTCTCTTAGTATAGGCTACTCCGGCGTAAGAAAAGAACTGATAACAACCCTAATCAAGATGCTGAACAAGAAAATTTTGCCAGTTGTCCCGCAGTTTGGATCAGTTGGTGCAAGCGGTGACTTGGCACCTCTCGCTCATATAGCTCTTGCGATGATGGGAGAAGGCGAAGTCTACGACAACGGCACTGTAAGGCCATCCATTGAAGTTTTAGAGCGCGAAGGTATATCACCATATAGTTTTGCAGAAAAAGAGGGTGTGGCGTTCATAAATGGTACAACTGCCATAAGCGCCATACTTTCACTGGAACTGGCAAAAAGCTTTCACCTGTTGCGCACATCCGTAAATTCTGCTGCATTAAGTTTTGAAGCTCTGAGAGGCACGGATAAGGCGTTCACGGCATGGGCGATTGAAACCAGAAAACATAACGGCCAGAAGGAGATCGCATCTGAATTCAGAGATATATTACTCGGAAGTAAAAATGTTAAAGCCTCTTCAGAAGCAAAAATACAGGATGCTTACTCTCTGAGGTGTATCCCACAGGTATACGGCGCTGTACTCGACACACTGAACTATGTGAAGAGTGTCGTGCAGAACGAGATAAATTCCGTTACTGATAATCCACTCATAAAAGGGAACGACTACGTTTCTGTGGGTAATTTTCATGGCGAACCAGTGGCTTTTGGTTGCGATTTCGTGTCGATCGCGTTGACGGATCTCGGAAATATCATTGAACGCAGAATAGCGCGGATGGTGGATTCCAACTTAAGTGGCCTTCCTCCGTTTCTAGTTGAGAACAGTGGCTATAACTCAGGATACATGATTCCTCAGTACGTTGCAGCCTCTCTTTGCAACATGAACAAGGTCTTGTCCTACCCTTCATCAGCGGACAGCATCCCCACGTCTGCGAACCAGGAGGATCATGTGAGCATGGGCATGAATTCCGCTTTAAAGTTAATACAGATCAACAAAAACTTGGAGAGGATCATCGCTATAGAATTTCTTCTTGGCTCTCAGGGTACAGAATTCCTGACTCTTCCTATAGCTCCGAAAGTGCAAGGAGTGAAGGAGGTCATTCGCGAAAAAGTTCCTAAGTTGACCCATGACAGACCGAGCTATAATGACATCAACGAGATAATCGATCTTATGGAATCCGGAAAACTCACGTCGTTCAGTAATGAAAGAGATTTGCAGTAACCCTCCACGGATATTTTATGACATTGAACGATCACATAAAGAAGGACAAAAAAATAAATTGGTGCATTAAATGCCAGTTGGCTTAATATGAAAATTTCCTCTGTTGCCGGTGAGTCGTTTGGAGATATACTCAAGAAGAATGGCGTAAAAGGCGCCATAGCAGTTCTTGTAAATGGAACTGCTAAGGATTTAACTGCAGTCGCTTCCGGAGAAGAAACAATAGAACCTATATTCCTCGAATCTCAGGAGGGCCTCAAAATACTGAGGCATTCCGCTGCCCATCTTCTTGCGCAGGCAGTTATGGAGCTCTATCCAGAAGCTAAGCTGAATGCAGGACCCGCAACAGATGATGGCTTTTATTATGACATAGAGATGCCAGCTCCGACAGAAGAGGATCTTGCAAGGATAGAGGGGAGGATGCACAAGCTCTCTGAAGCAGATTATCCCATAATCAGAAAGGAGATGTCAAGGGAAGAGTTGATCCGCCGTTTTTCAGGAAACCGCTTTAAGATAGACAAGGTGATTGCAAATGTTCCGGAAGGTTCTAAGTCGACAGTTTATGTCCAGGGTAATTTTGGAGATTTCTGTCTGGGCCCGCATGTTCCTTCCACTGGATACATAAAGTACTTCAAGCTCCTGAACGTTGCTAGCACCAATTATAAGGGTGATGAAAAGGAGACCAGGCTCGTAAGGATATACGGCACAGTTTTTTCGAATGAGAAGGATCTGAAGGGATTTCTTCAGAACAGGGAAGAAGCTGCGAAGAGAGATCACAGGAAAATTGGCAGAGAGATGGACCTTTTCATGTTCGACACGGATGTTGCACCTGGTTTTCCATTCTATACTCCGAACGGAGTTATAGTGAGAAACGAGCTCATGACTTTCATGAAAGGTCTCAATTCAGAATTCGGTTGGGAGGAGGTTGCCACTCCGCATGTGTATAAGGATATACTCTGGAAGAGATCTGGGCATTATGCCAAATACAGACCGAACATGTTCTTATTCACGCTTGATGACGGCGATTCGTACGGCATCAAACCCATGAACTGTCCTGGGCACATAATAATATTCCAGAGGAGTCCAAAGAGTTACAGGGAAATGCCAGTGAGATACAGCGAACAGGCCACGGTTTACAGATATGAAAAATCTGGAGAAGTTGGTGGACTCACGCGGCCGAGGATGTTTACGCAGGACGACGGACATGCTTTTCTGAGACTTGACCAGGTTTTGCAGGAAGTAAAGTCGATACTCCGGATGGTAAGCATAGTCTACAGCACGATATTTGGAAAGATTGATATGAACTACGATCTGAGCATCATAGACAAGGAGAAACCTGATGATTTCCTGATATCGTACATATGTTCTTCATGCGGAACAAAAATAGAGGCCAGAAAAGCTTCACTTTCCGACGAGCTCTCATGCCC